>CAYPKX010000044.1:2760-16075 GCA_964411395.1 uncultured Eubacteriales bacterium
GGAGGCGAGGGGAGCCCGGCTTCTTTCTTATTCGTATCGCAGGGAGACGATCGGATCGACCCGGGCGGCCTTTCGGGCGGGGAAAATTCCGAAAAACAGGCCGACGGAAATCGAAACAAATAATCCGAGGAAGATCGACCAGCCGGTGACGGCGGCCGGCAAGGGCGTGGCCGAGCGGACGATCAGGGCGAGGCCGAAGCCGGCCAGGGTTCCGAGGATTCCGCCGGTTGCGGTCAGCACCATGGCTTCAATCAGGAATTGACGGAGAATGTCCGACGAGAGGGCTCCCAGGGCTTTCCGGATGCCGATCTCGCGGGTGCGTTCCTTGGCCGCGACGAGCATGATGTTCATGACGCCGATGCCCCCGACCAGAAGGCCGATGGACGAGATCACGATCATGACCAGGTAAGCGGCCCCGGTGATTTGATTGTACAAGTCGAGCATCGTGTCCTGGGTGTAGATGGTAAAATCATCAGGCTGGCCGGGCGCGACTTTTCTCCGGATCCGGAGGGCGCTCCGGATCTGTTCGATGGTTGCGTTGATCGTCCCCGGATGGCGGGGGACGGCGGCGATCTCGAGATTTTCAAGATTGTAAGGATAGTATTTCATCAGGGTCGTGATCGGAATCCCGACGAAGTTGTCCCGGCTCTGGCCGAACATCTGCCCGCGCTTGTTGAGGACGCCGACGACGGTGAAGCTCTCGGGGCCGATCCGGATCGACCTTCCCAGGGGCGATTGGTGGGGGAAGAGGGTTTCGGCCAACTCGAATCCGAGCATGCAGGTCCGGGCGTTGTGCTCGATCTCCGAGGTGGTCAGAAACCGTCCTTCCTTGGGGGCGTAGAGGTTAAAGACCGTGGTGAACCGGTCGTTCACTCCCATGATGATCGCGCCGTCGCTTTTGCGGCCCTGGGCCTTGATCTCGATGGCCTGGGAGAAGGAGGGGACGACGTCGATGGAAACGGCCTTGACGAGGTCACAGGTTTCTTCCAGGGACATGGCGTCGTCGTAGGTGATGTCCTTCCGCCGACGCTCTTCAGCGGTCATCTCGCCCATGCGGACCGGGTCGAACTTGGCGATCAGAATCAAATCGGATCCGGCCGACTGGAGCTCCCGCATGAAGGAAGCGTTCAATCCCTGGATGATGGAGACCATCCCGATGACCGTCGTGACGCCGATCATGATTCCGAGGAGGGTGAGGAACGAGCGGAGCTTGTGGGACCGGATGGAATCGAAGGCCATCCCGACGATTTCCCGGGTGAGGCCGGATCTCATGTTTCGCTCCGGAGGGCTTCGACCGGGTCGAGCTTGGCCGCCTTGTTGGCCGGATAGATGCCGAAAAACAGCCCGAGCGATGTCGACATGACGATGGCGACGATGACGCTGACCGGATCGACGGTCGAAGGGAGGTCGGTGGCCGCCGAGACCATCCGGGCGACCCCCAGGCCGAGAGCGATGCCGAGGATTCCTCCGACGCCCGCGATGGTCGAAGACTCGATGAGAAACTGGAGGAGGATGTCCTTCCTCCGGGCCCCGATCGCCATGCGGATGCCGATCTCCTTGGTCCGCTCGGTCACGGCCACGAGCATGATGTTCATGACGACGATGCCGCCGACGAGAAGCGCAATCGAGGCGATGCCGATCATGGCGAAGTAAATGCCGCTGGTCGCGGTCTTATAAAAGCTGATGAACGTTTCGGAGGTCCGGAAGGAAAAGTCATCCGGCCGGTCATAGGCGACCTTGCGCTTGCTCCGGAGGAGGGTGCGGACTTCCTCCTGGGCCCGAACCATCGCCTCCTGGGACGAGGTGTGGATGTTGATCTGAATCGAACGGCGCGAGCCGAAGGATTTGAGAAATGTCGGGAGGGGGATGCGGACATAATTGTCCTGGCTGAAACCCATGATCTTGCCGCGCTGCCGGCCCACCCCGACAACCCGGAAGTTCTCCCCGCCGATCTTGATCGTCCGTCCGATCGGATCCCGTCCGGCGAAGAGCTTTTCAGCCACTTCGGAACCGATGACGGCCGAAGCCCGGGAACGTTCCTCTTCCTCGGGGAGAAGATGGCGCCCCGAGTCGAGCTCGATGACCGATCCGATCAGGTGATCGACGGCCGTGACGCCGGAAATCTCGGTGTTCTGGATCTCGGCCGAGCCGAATTTCACCGTCCGGCTGGTTCCGGTCGAAGCGCCGACGATCTCGCTGGCCGGCGATTTCTCCCGGAGCAGGCGCATGTCGCTCAGGGTCAGGTCCCGGCGCTTCTGCTGGTCCAGATAATCCTTGAGCGATGTGCCGATCATCGAAAACTTGCTGACGGAAAAATCGTTGGCCCCGAAAAAGGCCAGCTTTGTATAGACGTACTGGTTCAGGCCCTGGATGACCGAGACCACGGCGATAATCGTCAGGACGCCGATGATGATGCCCAGGAGGGTCAGAAAGGTCCGGAGCTTGTTGGACCAGAGGGAGCCGAAGGCCATCCCGACCGATTCTCCGACATTAATCCGGGACATGAGAGAATTTCCAACGGACGAATTTCACCCGGTTTCATACGAAAGGCAACCCGGAAAGTTCACCTCTCCGCCGCTCGGCTTGACAAGGCGGGGAGAGTCCGCAAAAATGGTCTGGCCGACCGGGGCCGCCCCCCGGCGTGTCTTCCGGGAAGGAGTCATCCATGAAGCGAGCCATCGTCATCCTCCTGGCCCTGGTCGTCCTCGGGACGGCCGCGGCGGAGTCGTACGCCCTCGTCGGCTTTTACGCCGGCGGATTCGGCGGCGTCTCGACCCAGAAATTCAGCTTCCAGGATGTGGGTTTCGACACCAACACCACGTTCCTCTACGGTTTGCGCTTCGGCCTCCAGGCGGCCATGGTCGCCGTTGAGCTCAACTATTACCGGGCCGGCCATAATGTCGAAATGGAGGACTTTTTCCTCTTCGACTGGGACGGCATGGAGAACGACCTCAGCTATATCGGAGCCAACCTCCGGTTGATGTTTCCGACCCTCGTCTTCCGGCCGTTTCTCGCCCTCGGCTACGGGTTCTATACGGCCGATCTCCGCAACATCGACAAGGACACCGAAGGCGGCCTCAATTTCGGAGCCGGTTTGGAAATCAAGCTGGGCAGACTGGCGATCATCGGCGAAGGCAAGTTCAACAAAGTCACGCTGGACCTGGATGAGCTGAGCGTCGGGATGAGCCATTTTTCCTTCACCGCCGGCCTGAATTTCTATTTTTAGCTCAACGCCTTGATCCGCCTCAATAAATATCTGGCCGGGCGCGGCGTGGCTTCCCGGCGGCAGGCCGACCGCCTGATTGCCGAACGCCGGGTCAGCGTCAACGGAACCGTGATCGAAGACCTGGGGACGAAAATCGATGACCTCCGGGATAAAGTATGCGTCGACGGCCGGGCCGTCGGCGGGCGGGGCGGGGACGTCTATTGGATGCTGTACAAACCGGCCGGCTACCTGGTCACGATGTCCGATCCCTTCGCCCGCCGGGCCATCCGGGACCTTGTTCCCAACCTGCCTCCCGGCGTCCAGCCGGTCGGGCGCCTGGACAAGGACAGCGAAGGCCTGCTCATCCTGACCAACGACGGGGAGCTGGCGTTCCGTCTGACTCACCCCCGGTACGAAGTGGCCAAGCGCTATGTCGTCCGGGTCAAGGGCGAAGTGGATGAACCGGCGGCCGCCCGGCTCCGGTCGGGCGTTTTCATCGAGGGCCGGAAAACGACTCCGGCCAAGATCGACGTCTTCGAAAAATCATCCCGGGAATCGATCGTTCAGGTTGAAATCCACGAAGGCCGCAAGCGCGAAGTCCGGCTGATGCTCCAAGCCGTCGGTCATCCGGTCCTCGCCCTGAAGCGGGTGATGTTTGCCGGATTGTCCCTCTCGCATCTGGCCCCGGGAGAGACGCGGCCGCTGGCGCCGTCCGAGGTCCTCCGGTTGAAAAAGGCGGCAGGGTTGCGGTGAAGATTAATTGGATTCCGGCCATCCTTCTGGCGGTCCTGGCGGTTGCGGCCACCTGGCCGCTCGTTCTCCACCTCGAGGACCGGTTTCCCAACGATCCCTACGACCCGGCCTATTGCGTCTGGGCCATGAATCGGACGGTCCAGGCGCTCGGTTCCGGCAACCTTGCCGGACTGGCCGACGGGAATATTTTTTACCCGCACCGGGGAACGCTCTTCTACGCCGACACGGTCGTCGGGCTGGCGTTGCTTGGCGCGCCGCTGGCCCTCCTGACCGGGAACACCCTGGTCGCCCATAACGTTCTTCTGATCCTGTCTTTTTGGATCGCCGGCTGGGGGATGTACCGGCTCACCCGGTATTTTTCCGTCGGGCGGCCTGAAGCCTTCCTGGCCGCCGTCGTCTTTGCTTTTATCCCCTACCGGTTTTCCCACATCATGCACCTGGAACTGCTGTTTTACGGCTGGATGCCGTTCGGCCTCTTATCCCTCCACCGGCTTGCGGACTCGGCCTCCTGGAAGAACGTGTTCGGAGCAGCGTCGTTTTTCATCCTTCAGACGCTCTGCTGCACGTATTACGCCGAATACCTGGCCCTGGTCGCCGGCTCGCTGTTTGTCTTCCTGTTTGTCGTCGACGGGCGTTGGAAGCGCCGGGCGCTCTGGATCCGGGCGGCCGGGCTGGCGGTTCTCATCGGAGCCGTTCTGATCCCGTATTATGCGGGCTATGCCCGGATTCATGCCCGAATGCTGTTTGAGCGGCCCCTCTGGGAGATCAAGCTCCTTTCGCCCGAGCTGCAGGATATCTTCACGCCGCCCTCCTGGAATCTCCTCTGGGGCCGGCTTGCGGGAAAAGTGCCGGAGATGGAAAAACTGATTTACCCGGGTCTTCTTCCCTTGATCCTGACCGCGGTCTGGGCGGTTTTAATCGCCCAAAAAGCGCGCGGGCAAAGAAGGGACCGCGTCCCGGCCCCGAAGAAGGAGGGGGCCTGGACGGCCTGGACCGTTTTCAATCTGGCGGTATTTCTGTTTTTGATCGCCGTAGGCGTGACCGGAGGATTCGAGACAAAGATCGCCGGCCTGGCGATCTCCGTCCGAAGTCTTTCCAACCTCGTTCTTGTCCTGATCCTGTCCCTGTTTTTGCGGATCCTGGCCGAGAGGACCAAACGGGCCGCCTGGACCGGATTTTTCCGGGAGATGACGCCGTCCGAACGCTATTACGGAATCCTCGTCGTCGCCTCCTGGCTTTTAGCCCTGGGCCCGACGATCAGGTTGTTCGGCCGGGATCTCATCGCCGGGCCTTACGCCTTTCTCTACGGCTTTGTTCCGGGATTCAAAGGGCTGCGGGCGCCCGGACGGTTCGTTGTGCCGGCCGTATTGGGGATGTCGGTGCTCCTGGCCCTGGCCTTGACCGCGCTTCGAACGAAGATGAAGAACCGTACGGTCGGGGCGGCCGTCGGCGCCGCGGCGGCGGTCCTTCTGGTTCTCGATTACGCTTTTGTCCCCGTCCCTCTGGTTATGGCGGAGACGGCCGAAACCGTTCCCGCCATCTACCGGGAGGTGAAGCGCCTTCCGCCCGAAGCGGTTCTGATCGAGCTTCCCATGCCCGAATGGGATGGAGAAGAGCACGAGGAAGCGATCCCGACGTACCGTTCGATCTTTCATGGAAGGCGGATCGTCAACGGGTACAGCGGTTATGCTCCGCCGGCCTACCGGATCGTCCGGGAAGCGATGGAACGATTTCCCGAGCGGCGGACCTTCGATCTCCTGGAAAATCTCGCGGTCGGATATCTCCTTGTCCATACGGCCGAATACCGGGCGGAGAAGGGGAGAGAAACGGTCGAGCGATTGAAAGAGGAAACCCGCCGGGCGACTCTGATCGCCGAGGCGGACGGCGACTTTCTTTACCGGATCGAACCTTACCGCAAGGTTCATGAAGACGAAGCCCCGATCCCGCCGCCGCCGCCCCGGATGATCGGCGGCCGGACGCAGTGGAAAGTCGAGGCCCGGCTGAATCCGCATTTGGCGGGGTTGGCCATCGACGGCGATCCGAAAACGGCCTGGTCGACCGGATACCCTCAAAGCGCCGGGGATTTTTTCTCCGTCGACCTGGGCCGAAGGGAGCGTTTCAGCCGCCTGGAATTGCTCTTGGAGCGGAATCCGCTCGATTTTCCCCGGAGCTTCGCCGTCGACGTTTCGGTCGACGGAGTCTCCTGGTCCGAGGTCGAGCGAGATGACGCTTATTTCCCCGATGTCGCCGCCGATATGGTCGAGGATTTTTCCCGCTATGTCGTTCCGGCGATTTTTCCCGAGGTCGAAGCCCGGTATGTCCGTGTCCGTCTGAACGGCGGCCATCCCTACCGGCATTGGTCGATCGCCGAGCTGGTTCTTCGCGGGAATTGAACCGGCGATTTGTCCTGAGCTCTCTGCGGTCGTCCCGTTCCCGGATCGCAGGGGATGAAAATCCGGAGGGGAGGATTCCGATGCATAAACGAACGCTGATCCTGGCCGCCGGGGGATGCCTTTTGTCCCTTCTTCTTCCGGCCCAGGATATCCCGTACCAAACCGGAAGCTGGGAGAGCGAGCGTTACGGCAATCACCGGGCCGTCGTCCGGGTCGAAAGGAAGGCGGAGGCCGTCGTGGCCGTGATCCCCTGGCGCCGCCGCGACGTCGGACCGGAGAACAAGGCTGTTCTGGTCGTGGACGCTTCCTCCGGCCTTCGGGTTCGGAACGTCCGGCCGGCTTTCATCACCCGGGAGAAAGGGGAGATCGTCTTTCAGCCGGCTACCGTCCCGGGGGAATATTGGATTTATTACCTGCCGTACCGGCCGGCCGGCCGGGCCAACTATCCCCAGTCGGAATATCTCCCGCCGGAAACGACGGCCGATCCGGAGTGGCTCGCCCGGGTGGAGAGAAAATCCTGGCCGGTCGTCAGGCCAAGCTCGATCCAAGCCATCGACGAGTTCAATTCCTTCTGGCCGATGGAGGTCATCGCCACCGCGGCCGAGACCGCGGCTTTGGCCGCGGCCCAGGCAACCGCTCCCTTCCTTGTTTTTCCGGAGGACCGGCGGTTTTCGATCCGGATGGCCGACGATCTGCCCCGGCGCTGGATTCAAGCGGGACCGGGGAAACCGTTCGAAGGAGAAGCGGCGCCCAACGAGTTCTATGCTTTTCAGGCCGGCGTCTGGGCTTTCCGGCAGGAATTAAAAAACGTGTCGGTCAAGTTCAGTCCCCTGCAACGCCGTGCCGGAGGCCGCATCCCGGCCGCCGCCTTCCGCTGCATCCAAACCGGCGGGACGGATTGGGACGGCCGGCCGCTTCAGAAAAGAATCGACATCCCCAAAAATAAAATCCAGGCGCTCTGGTGCGGCGTTCAGATCCCGGCCGACTGCCCGCCCGGCCTTTATGAGGGCGATGTGGCCGTCGCGGCCGAAGGCCTTCCGGAGCAGTCTTTCCGTTTGGCCCTGACCGTGGCGGGCGGCGTTCTGTTTGACCGCGGCGATTCCGATCCGTATCGGATGACCCGTCTCCGTTGGTTGGATTCGACCCTGGCCGCGGACAACGAGATCGTCAAACCGTTCACTCCGCTTGAAGTCAACGGACGGACGATGGCCTGCCTCGGACGCGAAGTGACGTTGGGAGAAAACGGCCTTCCGGCCCGGATCCGCAGCTTCTTTTCTCCGGAAAACACGCGCCTCGTTTCTTCCGGAAGGGATGTTCTGGCGGGGTCGATGCGCTTTGTCGTCGAGACCGGGTCGGAAAAGACGGCCCTGCCGGTTCAGACGTCCGGACCGATCGCCCTTTCCGGACCGGGCGAGGCGGTTTGGGAATGGACGGGAGGGAGCGAGGCGATACGAATGAACGGCACCGGGCGGATGGAAATGGACGGTTTTTTGGACTTCCGGGTGACGGTCGCCGCTCTCACGGAAACCGATCTCAAGGATTTCGTTCTGGAGGTTCCCGTTTGCGAGGATGCGGCCCGGTATATGATGGGCCTGGGAAAAACCGGCGGCCTGCGGCCGGAGCATTTCGAATGGAAATGGGACCGGACAAAAAACCAGGACGCCCTTTGGCTGGGCGATGTCAACGCCGGATTTCAAATCGGGCTGAGGGGCGAGAACTACAGCCGGCCTCTCAATACGAATTTCTATCTGAGCAAACCGCTGAACCTGCCGCCGACCTGGGATAACGGGGGCAGGGGCGGGGTGATGGTGAAACCGGCGGAATCCGGGATCGTTCTGCTGCGGGCTTCCAGCGGCGCCCTGAAGCTTGAGCCGGGGAAGCGGTACGAATTCAATTTCACCCTGCTGCTGACGCCGTTCAAACGGATCGCAACCGAGGCCCAGTGGGCCACCCGGTTTTTTCATGCCTACAAGCCGATCGACGAGGCGGTCGCGGCCGGGGCCAACACCCTCAATATTCATCATGCCAACGAAATCAATCCGTATATCAATTACCCGTTTCTCCGGGTTCCTCAGATGAAAGCCTATCTCGACGAGGCCCACCGAAGGGGCTTGCGGGTCAAGATTTATGACACGATCCGGGAGCTCTCCAACCGCGCTCCGGAGCTGTTCGCCCTGAAAAGCCTCGGGACGGAGATCTTTTCCGCCGGTCCGGGCGGCGGCTACTCCTGGCTTCGCGAACACCTGGACGGGAGCTACATCGCCGCCTGGTTCGTTCCCGGTCTCAAGGACGCGGCGGTCATCAACAGCGGAATGTCCCGGTGGCATAATTATTATATCGAGGGTTTGAACTGGGTGGCGGAAAACGTCGGTATCGACGGTCTGTACCTGGACGATGTGGCCTTCGACCGGACGACGATGAAGCGGGTCCGCAAGGTCCTGGACCGGAATCGTCCCGCGGCCTTGATCGACCTCCATTCGGCCAACCAGTTCAATCCGCGCGATGGATTCGCCTCCAGCGCCAACCTCTACCTCGAACATTTCCCGTATCTGGACCGGCTCTGGTTCGGCGAATATTTTGATTATGAAGGGATGCCGGCCGATTACTGGCTGGTCGAAATTTCCGGGATTCCCTTCGGTTTGATGGGGGAGATGCTCGAAGGCGGCGGGAATCCGTGGCGGGGCATGGTTTTCGGCATGACCAACCGCTTGCCCTGGTCCGGTCGGAGTCCGGAGGGAATTTGGAAGGTCTGGGATGAATTCGGAATGGCCGGATCGGACATGACCGGCTACTGGGTCAAGAACAATCCGGTTAAAACAAACCATCCGGATGTTCCGGCGACCGTCTACCGGAAAAAAGGGAAAGCGTTGATCGCGGCCGCCAGCTGGGCCAAAGGGCCGGTCCTGGCCGAGCTGGCGATCGATTGGAAAGCCCTGGGACTCGATCCGGACAAGGTTCGGATCCGGGCGCCGTATATTCCCGGAATTCAGCTCGAAGCGACGTTTCTTCCCGGAGAACGGATCCCCTTTGAGCCGGGGAGGGGTTGGATCCTGATCATCACTTGATGATTTTTTCGATCTCGGTGATCATCCGTCGGGCCTTGGGGGCTTCCGGGTTTTCCGGATCCCGGTCGAGGAATTTTTCAAAATTCGTCTTCGCCGATGTCTTCAATCTCCCCGGCAATAAGGAGGTGAACGCCGGCTTGAATCCGGGAGGCATCCGGTATTCGTCCGCAGCGCACAGCTCGGTCGGAACCCGGGCCCTGAGCCGCGTCTCCGGCAAGATCGTCTTGGTGACGAGGCTGCGGACGTTCAAGATCTCGGCCCGCATCACCTTCTGAAACGATTCTTCAACGAGGAGGGGAGAGGCCCGGTTCCTCCGCTCCGTTCTTTCCCCCGCGACCATGTCTTCGAAGGGACGGTTTGACAGAAGCGCCCCGCTCCGAATATATATCCCCATGATGTCCACCATAAAAGAAATCGCCCGGAGGGCCAACGTCTCCATCGGAACCGTCGACCGGGTCATCCATGCCCGGGGCCGGGTTTCGGAAAAAACAGAGGAACGGGTCCGCCGGATCGTCGAGGAAATGGGCTATAAGCCGAATATTTTCGCCAAGCATCTCCGTCTCGGCCGGACCTTCACGTTCGGCGTGATCATGCCCAAACCTGTCCAGGACGGGCAGTATTGGGCCCTGCCGGCGGCCGGAGCCGCCCGGGCCGAGCGCGAGCTGACACACCAGCGGGTCGAGGTCCGGTATTTTTATTACGACAAGTTTTCGGCCGCTTCGGTCTCCCAGGTTCAACGGGAGGTGAAGCGGACCGAGCTCGACGGCCTGCTGGTCGCCCCGGTTCTTTCCCGGGTTTTCGAAGACTTTTTCGCCGCCCTTCCGCCCTCGCTCCCGTATGTTTTATTTGATTCCTTAAGCCCCAGGGCCGAATATGTTTCCTATATCGGCCAGGATGCCTATCAATCCGGGGTTCTCTCGGGCCGCTTGATGCATCTCCTCGTTCCGGCCGAAGGGCCGCTGGCCGTCCTGCGGGCGCTGCCCGAGGACGACCACATCAACGACCGCGTCCGGGGTTTCCTGGCTTACGGACGCCACGCGGAAGTCCGTCATCCGGTCGATGTGTTCGAGATCAACACCCACGCCGGAGCGGACGCCCGGAACCGGATTTTCTCCCGGATCGTGGCGACGGAAGGGCTCGGCGGCGTTTTTGTCACGAATTCCAGCACCCATCAAATCGCGGCCTACCTCAAATCACGCGGTCTGCCTCACCGCATCCGGGTCATCGGCTACGACCTGATCAACGAAAACGTCCGGCTTCTCCGCGAGGGGGCGGTCGATGTCCTGATCAGCCAACGCCCGGAGCGGCAGGGGTATCTTGGAGTAATGGCCCTGTACCGTCATGTCGTCCTTAACGAAGCGGTCGAACGGACGATCATGATGCCGATCGACATCATCGCCCGGGAAAATCTCGCCCATTACCGGGATTGACCGTTCGATCCTCCCGGTTCGACGGACCGCCGATACGTCTGCGAAAAAAGGAAATCGAGGTTCTCGCTGAGAATGAAAACCCGCCTCGGACCGGCCGGTCTGACCCTCCTCCTCCTCCCCCTCATGTCGGGGCTTACGGCCGCGACCTCCCGAATTGAAAAAGAAACGCTTCCGGCGTTTTTCCAAAAATGGCCGGAGGAGGATGTCGTCTACCTCATCCTCAACCTTTTGGGCGAGGCCCGTCTCGGAGATCATCGCTCCGCCGGGGCCCGCTCCGCCTGGGAACGGTCTCTGGGATTGAATCCGGATCAGCCGGAAGTCCGGAAAAAGCTCGCGGCGCTGAAGATCCCGGACGCGCGCTAGTCCGAGTTCCATCTCGCGCGAAATTTCGGCCGCTCTCGAATCGGCATCTATGAATTTTCCCTGGAATTTAAAAAATACGTTATAACGGATTCCTCCCGACCCCGGATCCGCCGGGAGTGGCCTTCCCCCGGCCTGATGTCCTCCGGCATCCAATCGATCACCGTTCCGCCGCTTTCCGGATAATAAGGGCTCACGAGCATATTCATCCCGCCGTCGCGGACGACCCGAAAATCGGATACGCGGAACGTCCTCTCCGCATGCAGGTCGAACATCACGTCGTCCATTTTCGGCACAGGATCGAAGGGATAGAGCATTTTTAGAACGGCGGCCTTTTGGTTTATCGGGATTTCGTACTCTTCCATGCATCCCCAGGCCGCCGAAGCCGTCCGGATCGGGAACGAAAGCCGCGGTTCGGGATTAAAAAACATCTCATCCATGTCCTTCTCCTTTCCTTGATCGAATTTGAGGCTTCGTGAGAAAGGACGGCGACGGCCGGGGAATTTCTCATCTGATTCGGATAGAGCGCGGCTCGACCTTTTGAAAAGTCTCTCTTTGGGAGACAGACATGGTGGCCGCGATTATCGGGCGCCGGTCATTCCGGATCCTTCGGATCGCGTATAATGGCGAGGATGAAGATAAGGGGGCCGGCTCTCATCGTCTTTTTCGCCGTCTCGGCATCCTGCCTGAAAATCCCCGCTCAATCCGTTATCGGCCTCGACAGGAAAAATCGCGTCGTCAGAAAGAATATGCGGAAATGATGAGAGCCCGACAGTCTTCGGTTTATCCGCCGATGACGACCGTCCAGGGCCGGACCGACCACTCCGTGATTAATCCGGCCTTGACATACGGATCGTTCCGGGCGAATTCCTCGGCCGCAGAAGGGCTTTCGCCGCGGAAGACCATGATCGCCGCATCCGCCGGATCGCCCAAGGCCCCGCCCAGGATAAGCTCGCCGCGGGAGTGGGCCGCGCCGGCGTAAGCAAGGTGTTCGGCCCGGTAAGGCGCCCGCCTTTCGATATAATTCTCGACGGTTTTATAAAGCAGCGCGTGGTAAATCGTCATTTCTTTGGAGCCTTCCGCGGACTCCGTTTTGCGGCCTTTCCCTCTTTTTCCTCGAAGAAATCCTTCGATGCCTTGGCCAGACGTTGGAGCTCCTTGTCGACGAGGAAATTGACCGTGCCCTCATCCCAGGTTCCATCCTCCCGGCGTTTTCCGGCGGGGAGCCCGGTCAGGATCTCGACGCCTTCGTCGATTGTCCGAACCGGATAAATCCTGAACGTTCCGGCGGCGGCGGCCTCGACGATATCCCGCCTCAACATCAAGTTACGGACGTTTTGATGGGGAATCATGACGCCCTGGGTCCCGGTCAAACCCCGGGCCTTGCAGACGTCGAAAAATCCCTCGATTTTCTCATTGACCCCGCCGATCGGCTGAATCTCGCCCTTCTGATTGAGCGAACCGGTGACGGCGATGTCCTGTCGCAGGGGCCGTCCGGACAGGGCCGAAAGGATGGCATAGACCTCCGTCGAAGAGGCGCTGTCTCCGTCCACGCCCCCGTAGCTTTGTTCAAAAGCGATGGAGGCCGAGAGGGCGAAGGGCTTGTCCTTGGCGTACTGGCCGCGGAGATAGCCTCCCAGAATCAGGACGCCCTTGTTGTGTGTTTCGCCGCTGAGGTCGGCTTCCCGTTCGATGTTGATGACGCCCGCCCGGCCGACGGAGGTTCGGGCGGTGATCCGGCTGGGTTTGCCGAAGGACAGCTGGCCCAGACTGTAAACGGCCAGGCCGTTGACCTGACCGACGACGGCCCCCTCCGTATCGATCAGGATCGAGCCCTCCTCGATCATTTCCTGAATCTTGCGCTCGATGAGGTTGACGCGTTCGAATCGCTCCCGGACGGCCTGTCCAACGTGGGCGGCTTCGACGGTCTTTCGCCCGTCCTGGCGGGCCCAATGGTCGGCTTCGCGGATGACGTCGGCGATCGAGTGAAAACGCGTGGACAGCTTTTCCTGCCGTCCGGCCAGGCGCGTGCCGTATTCGATGACGGCGGCCATGCCCGTTCGGTCGAAGGGGAGAAGGCCGCCTTCGTCCGTGATCTTCTTGATGAAT
>CAYPKX010000044.1:16088-21823 GCA_964411395.1 uncultured Eubacteriales bacterium
CCGAGCTCTCCGACCGGGGCATTTCGGTGTCGAACTCGGCTTTGATCTTGAAGATCCGCTTGAATTCCTCGTCCTGGAAGAACAGAAGGTTATAGATGTCCTCGTCGCCGATCATCACGACCTTGACGTTGATCTTGATCGGTTCGGGTTTCAGGGTTTTCGTCGAGATGAGGACGAGCGAGGCGTAGTTCTGAATCTCCAGGCTCTGGTTTCTCAAGGTGCGTTTGAGCGTCGGCCAGACGCCCTGTTCAACCAGGGCGTCGAGAGCATTGAGGACCAGGAATCCGCCATTGGCCTTGAGGAGGGAGCCGGCTTTGATCTTGGTGAAATCCGTCATCCAGGATCCGAACCGGCTGACCGAAGCGTCGACCGACCCGAAAAGGTTGATATAATTGGGATTGGTCTCCATGATGACCGGGGCGTGATCGAGACCGGTGTTGTCGACCAGGGGATTGACCCGGTATTCGACGAAGGGATCGGCCGGCGGTTCGCTTCGTTTCTCCTCGTCCTTCTTCGGATCGACCTTGAACAGCTCGATGTTCGAGGCCAGCGAGGCTTCGACTTCGTCCAGGTAAAGAGCGGCTTCCGGCTGGGGAAACCGGGCGCGGACGGAGGCGACGGCTTCGGCGATGACCGGGGTGATCGATTCCTCGTCGAAGGCCTTCAATTCCCGGCGGGTGGTTTCCTCGATATCCCGGAGGCGCTCGAAGATGCCTTCGAGCTTTTTGGACAGCTCCGCATATTTGGCCTTGAGACTTTCCAAGGCCTTCTCTTCGAATTTTTTCTCCCGGACCGCCTGCTCGAGCTTGGGAAACGGCATGGGTTGGTCTTCGATGACCGGGATCAAGTCGGGCTTGACGAATAAACCCATCTGGACCTGAATGACTCCGAATCCTTCCCGGGCCGCTTCGTCCTCGAAAGCCTTCAGGATGTCCTTCTGCCGGGATTGCTGGGCTTCGACGATCGCGTCCCGTTTTTCGCCGTAATAGGCGCTTTTCAGGAGGTCGGGGATGTGGCTTTCCAGGCGGGCGATGAGATCGTCCATGGCTTCGACGAACGAGCGGCCCTGGCCGGCCGGGAGACGGAGGAGCCGGGGCTCGTCGGCGATCTGGAAGTTGTTGACATAAAGGAGATCTTCGGGCGGGGGGTCGTCCTTCTTCAATCGCTCGAGAAGCTGTTTGATGGACGTCGTCCGGCCGGTGCCGACCATTCCGGTGATGAAAATGTTGTATCCGAGATTCTTGATGTTCAGGCCGGTGTGTAAAGCTCGAAGCGCCCGGTCCTGACCGATGATGTCTTCGCAGGCGGGGCAGTCCGCGCTGGTTTCGAAGGGAAGGGCCGCGGGATCAAAAACCGATCGAAGGCCGGCGACGGGAACGACTTCGGGCGTTTTGGCTTCGGGCATAATTCCTCCCGTGGGTTTGAAATCGTTTCTAATTTACACGGCCCGTCCGGGAAAGACAAGGGAAGTGCAAAACCCATCCGCTTTTGCTACAATGGCTCCACCTGACGTGTCCGCGTCGCCATCCGTATCCGTTTGGGCCGAAGCCGGACGGCGGCGGGGACGAAAGGGGAGGCGAGATGAAAATTCACGAAGGCAAGCTGCAGGCCAAAGGGTACAAGATCGGGCTGGTCGTCAGCCGGTTCAATTCCTTCCTGACCGACAAGCTGGTCGAGGGGGCTCTCGATGCCCTGAAGAAATTCGGGGCCGAGGAGATCGATCTGTCTCTGTACAAAGTCCCCGGATCATTCGAAGCGCCTCTGATGGTGAAAAAGCTCGCCGTTTCGGGCAAGGTCGACGGAATCGTCTGCCTGGGCGCCCTCGTCCGGGGCGAAACCCCGCATTTCGACTTCCTTGCGGCTGAGGTCACCAAGGGCCTGGCCCAGATTTCCCTGGAAACGGGGATTCCGGTGACAATGGGGATTCTGACCGTCGATTCCATCGAGCAGGGGATCGACCGCTCCGGAGCGAAATCCGGCAACAAGGGCTGGGACGCCGCCGCATCGCTCGTCGAAGTCCTCAACCTGATGAAAGAAAGCAAGCTGTAAGCGGCGATGGGCAGCAGGCGCCGGGCGCGCGAGACGGCCCTCCAGGTCCTTTACGAGCTCGAATTCAACGATGAGGGCGCGGAGGCGGTCCTTCTCCGTCGCAAATCGGGGACCAGGGGCAAATCCGACGAGACGGCGTATTCCGAATGGCTGGTCCGGGGCTCCGTCTCCAGGCGGGAGGAAATCGACGGCCTGCTCCAGGGCGAATCGAAAAACTGGCGGGTGGCCCGGATGGGCTTGATCGACCGCAACATCCTTCGCCTGGCGGTTTATGAAATGCTCGAGGAAAAAAACCTGGTTCCGGCGATCATCATCAACGAGGCCGTCGAGATCGCCCGAAGCTACAGCGGCGAGGAGTCGGCCGTCTTCGTCAACGGGGTTCTCGATGCCGTCCGCAAGCGCCGGTTCGGCGGGCCCGAAATTCCATCGAAGACCGGGAAAAAACAGAATGTCTGAAACCAAGTGCGAACAAGATCTGGTCCGGGAGGACAAATATCGCCGCCTGATCGAGGCGGGGATCGATCCCTTCCCCCACAAAGTCGAACGAACCCATTCGATCACCGACCTCGTCGCCGCGGCTGCTGATCGGTCGGGCGAGGATCTGGAGGCGAACCCTCTCCGGACGGTCATCGCCGGACGGATGATGTCGATCCGGATGATGGGCAAAGCCTCGTTCTTCCATCTTTCCGACGGCCGGACGAAGATCCAGGCCTATCTTCGGGCCGACAAGGTCGGAGCCGAGGCCTATGAGCGGTTCAAGCTTCTGGATATCGGCGATTGGCTGTCCGTTGAAGGCGCGCTCTTCAAGACTCGAACGGGAGAGCTGACCGTTCTCTGCGAGTCCTTCACCTTCCTGGCCAAGTGCCTCCATCCGCTGCCGGAGAAATGGCACGGCCTCCAGGACGTCGAGCTTCGCTACCGGCGCCGCTATCTGGACCTGATCATGAATCCCGAGGTCGGCGAGGTCTTCCGCCTTCGAAGCGCGATCATTTCCTGGCTCCGGAGGTTTTTTGACGGCCGCGGTTATCTCGAGGTCGAAACTCCCATGATGCAGGCGGTCGCCGGCGGGGCCATGGCCCGGCCGTTCATCACCCACCACAATGCCCTGGACCTGGATCTCTACCTTCGGATCGCCCCGGAGCTTTACCTGAAGCGTCTGGTCGTCGGCGGTCTGGAAAAAGTGTATGAAATCAACCGGAATTTCCGGAACGAAGGGATCGATGCCGAGCACAATCCCGAGTTCACGATGATCGAGTTCTATGAAGCCTACCGCGATTACAACGAGATGATGGAGATGACCGAGGAGCTGTTCTGCGGCCTTTGCCGGGACCTTCTGGGCCGGGATGAATTCCCTTACGGGGACCGGGTCATTTCGCTGAAACGGCCGTTCCGCCGGGTCAAATTCCGCGACGCTCTGGCCGAAGGAAGCGGATTGCCGCCCGAGGCTTTCGACGATCATCCCCGGATCATCAAGCTGGCTGAGGAACTCGCCCCTGAAAAAAAGCCGGTCACTTACGGCAAAGCCCTCGACATCATCTTCGATAAGCACGTGAAAGAACGGCTGATCCAGCCGACGTTTATCATCAATCCGCCCAAGGATGTTTCCCCGCTGGCCAAATCGGCCCCGGGCGCGCCGGGCGAAGCGGCCCGGTTCGAGCTGATGGTCGCCGGCATGGAGCTGGCCAACGCCTTTTCCGAGTTGACCGACCCGGCCGAACAAAAAGCCCGGTTCGAACAACAATCCGAGGAAAAGAAAAGGGGAAACGACGAGACCCATCCCATCGACCTGGATTATGTCCAGGCCTTGGAATACGGCCTTCCGCCCACGGGCGGCGAAGGCATCGGCGTGGACCGGCTCGTCATGCTTCTGGCCAACCGGCGCTCGATCCGCGAGGTGATCCTCTTCCCGCTGCTCCGGCCGCGGGAGGAAAACAAGGACATCCATGGGGTATGAGCGATTCATCGCCCGGCGCTACCTGACCGCCCGTCGGAAACAGGCCTTCGTCTCGGTCATCACCCTCATCTCGACGATCGGGATCGCGATCGGGGTGGCCGCTTTGATCATCGCCATCGCCCTCATCACCGGATTTCAGAAAGACGTTCAGGACAAGATCCTCGGGGCAACCTCCCATTTGATGATCTCCGACCTTACCGGCGAGGGTCTGGCCGATGACCGGGGCATGGCCGATCTGATCCGGCCGTTGCCCGGAGTGAAATCGGTTTCACCCGTCGTTTACGGCAATGTCCTGATCCAGGCGGCCGATAAAAGCCAGGGGGCCATCCTCAAGGGACTGGACCTGGCGGCCGAGCGCGGCATCCAACCCTGGCTGAAGTCCCTGGAGAGGGGAGCCATTCCCGAGGGAGAGGGCGGCCCGCGGGAAGAAATCCTTCTCGGCCGCGATCTGGCGGCGGCGATGGGAGCCGACGTCGGCGATATCGTCACCGTCGTGACCACGTCCTCCAAGCTCGGCCCGTTGGGCCTTTCGCCCAAGTTTCGGACGTTCCGGGTCGCGGGTCTCTTCCGAACCGGCTTGTATGAATTCGATTCGACGACCGCCCTGACCCGGCTGTCGGCCGCGCAGAGGTTCTTCGGAACCGGCGACCGGGTCAGTTATCTTCAGGTCATGATCGAGGATATTTTTGCCGCCGACCGGCTGAAAACGACCTTGCGGGATGCGCTCCCGCCTCTGGTCTATATCACCACCTGGGGGGAGCTGAACCAATCTCTCTTTTCCGCCCTCAAGCTTGAAAAAAACATCATTTTTCTGACCATCACCCTGATCGTCATCGTCGCCGCCCTCAACATCATCGCCACGCTGATCCTGATGGTGATGGAAAAGACAAGGGACATCGGCATCCTGATGGCTCTGGGAGCCACTCCGGCCGAGGTCCGCCGGATTTTCTTCTATCAGGGAGCCATGATCGGGATCATCGGCACGGCGGTCGGGACGGCTCTCGGCCTGCTTTGGTGTCTGGCGGCCAATACCTTCGAGCTGATCCGTGTTCCGGTGGATATTTATCAAATTTCCTACGTGCCGTTCCGGATCACTCCGCTGGATCTTCTCCTGATCATCGGCGTATCGCTTTCGATCAGCCTCGTTTCGACCCTTTTTCCCTCCCACCGGGCGGCCAAGACCGACCCGGTCCAGGCCTTGAAATATGAGTGAGTTGCTGAAGGCCGTCGATTTAGAGAAGGATTATCTTCTTCCCGACGGCGAAGTCTTGAGGGTTTTGACCGGGCTGAGCTTGACCTTGGAAAAGGGGGAGGTTGCGGCCGTCATGGGGGCATCGGGTTCAGGTAAGACCACCCTGCTCAACCTCCTGGGGGCCCTGGATCGGCCCACCGCCGGTCAGGTCTTCCTCGAAGGAAACGACCTCTCCGGCCTGGATCCGGTCGCCCTGGCCCGGGTCCGGAACGGGAAAATCGGTTTTGTTTTCCAAGCCTTTCATCTGCTGCCCGAATTTACGGCTCAAGAGAATGTCGCCCTCCCGCTCCTCATGGGAAAGACTCCCCGGCCGGAGGCCCTGGCTCTCGCCCAGGGGATGCTTCGGGAAACCGGATTGGAAAGCAAGGCCAAGTGCCGGCCGGCCCAGCTTTCCGGCGGGGAAATGCAGAGAGTCGCCATTGCCCGGGCGCTGATCAACGGTCCGGCGGTCCTGCTGGCCGATGAGCCGACCGGAAATCT
>CAYPKX010000045.1:0-5823 GCA_964411395.1 uncultured Eubacteriales bacterium
GTTTACGATGGCCTCCCTCCTATTACAAATTGCGAACATCACTGTACACTAGCTTTTATTCTTTCGGGTTCTCTACCAAATGGAGTGGGGAGAGACAAGAGATTTGACGGCCGGAGCGAACATCTTTCGAAATTTTCAGGCCGGTTGCCGGCCGATCGTTGTCCGGATTCGCCGTTTAGTTTGCGCGGTTTCCGGGGAGGTCGGCCAGGCGGATGTTCCTGGCTTCAAGCGTCGTCCCCATGGCTCTTTGAAGACGAGCCAGGGAGAGCGTGTAGTCGACTCTGGCCCTGGTTTCGTTCGTTTTGGCGAGGGCCAGGTCCCGTTGCTGCTGGAGAAGGGTGTAATTTGTCGACAGCCCGGCTTCAAGCCGTTTTTCTTCCGCGGCCACCTTTTCCTGGGCCAGCTCCCGGGCGGTTCGGTATGCCTTGGCCCTCAGGTAGTTCGTTTCCACAGCCCGGACGGCAATCTCGATTTCGAGAAGAGCCTGGGCTTCGAGATTCCGCAGACGCAGATGGGCTTGCTCCGATTCGAGGCGGGCCTGGGAGACCCGGGCCCGGGAAAGAATCGTCTCCAGCGGCAGTTCGAAGGTCAGTCCGACAAACCAGTTTTTATATTTGAACCGGAAGGCGTCTTTGAAAGCGGCCGAAGCGCCGCCGGGGAGAGTGCCGACGACGACGCCGGTCAACGGATCGTTGTTGAGATATAGGAGCTGCGTGCCCGAAACACCGGGACTCATGTAGAGGGCCCGGAAGCTGAGGTTGGGGAGCGTTTGATTGCGAGCGTACGTGAGGTTGAGGTCGGTTGTTTTCAGGTTCGCCTGGGAAACGGCCAGATCCGGACGATTCGCAAGGGCGATCGCCCGGGCTTCTTCGAAATTCACGGGGAACGGATCTGTCGGCGGGATGTCGACCGGAACGATCAGAGGAGAAGCCGCCCCTTCCTCCCGGGGAAGATTCAGACGGGTTCTCAAGGTATCGCGGTCGTTTTTAACCTGAGCCTGGGCTTGCAGAATTTCCGCTTCCCGGGCGGCGACCTCGGCCTGGGAGTTGAGGATGTCCAGGGGGGGGATGATGCCGGCTTCCAGCTCCTTCCTGTTTTTTGCCAGAAGGTCCCGGGCCAGCGTCAAGGATTCCTCCTGAACCTGCAAGTTGTCCAGGCTGGCGACGAGATTCCAATAGGCTTCTTCGACGCTGTAGACCGTGTCCAGAAGAGCCTGTTTGAACTGGTTTTCAGAGGCTTCCAGGTTGTTTTTGGCGATGATGATCTCCCGGCGGGCGATCCTCAGGCCGAAATCGCGGAGCAGCGGCTGGGTGAACTCGAAATTCAAGTTGCTGCCGAAACGCGGGTTGATGGTCTGAAAGCTCCGGTTGGTTTCGTTCCGGTACGAATCCAGGGAGGCGGACAGCGTCGCCCCGGTCGGCAGCCGTTGATTGAGCGCGCCCTGGTATTGGGCATAATCGGTCGTGACCTGGGAGGTGGCGTCCAGCCAGGAGAAGGAGGCCTGGTTGGATTTTTGCGTATCAGCGGAAAAAGAGAACCGGGGAAGAAAGGCTTCCCGGGCCCGGCCGACGGCGGCGGCGGTAATTTCCGGACCGAGGAGTTCGGCCGCCAGGTTGAGGTTGTTCTTCAAAGCGGCCAGGATGCACTCGTGGAGCGTCATCGATTGGTCTTCGGCCGGAGGACCGGCAAAGACCGCGACGGCCAGGAGGGCCAGGGCGATGGCGGTTCTTTTCATAATCGTTCTCCCGTTCGATCCCGAGTCAGGCGTTTCTTGCCTGCATTAGCCATGAGTCGAGATGGCCACAGATGCGAGGCGCGGAGGGTGAAGCTGTCCTAATCCTCGTTGACACGAGGAATAGGACAGCGAACCCTTTGCCACGAAGCAGATGCGGCCATCTCGGCTCGCCCGAAGGGTAAAAACTCAAATTTTTTCATCTTATCGTTTTTAAACACAATAGGAATATCATGAAAATTTTTATGAATAATGCCGGCTAGGGCTGGATCCAACCGTCGAGGAGGTGGATCGTCCTCCGACCATAGGCGGCGTTCTGTTCGGAATGGGTGACCTGGATGATGGTCGTTCCCCCCGAATTGAGCTCGGCGAACATCTCCATGACCTCTTTCCCTTCCTTGGAATTGAGATTCCCGGTCGGTTCGTCGGCCAGGATCAGGCGGGGTTTGGTGATCAGGGCCCGGGCGATTGCCGCCCGTTGCTGCTGGCCGCCTGAAAGCTGAGAGGGAAACAGGTCCTTTTTGGCGACCATGTGGAAGCGGTCGAGGGCTTCGGCCACCAGGCCCTTTCTCTCCGGACCTTTGATCTTCTTGTAGAGGAGGGGCGTTTCCAGATTTTCGGTGACGGTCAGGTCGTCGATAAGGTGATAGCTTTGGAAAACGAAGCCGATCTGGTGCTTATGGAGCTCGGTCAGCTTTCGCTCGTCGAACGTATGGACCGGCCGGCCGTCGAAAAAATAGGCGCCTTCCGAGGGCGTGTCGAGCATTCCCAGGATATGGAGAAGAGTCGACTTGCCGGCTCCGGAGGGCCCCATGATGGTCAGAAACTCGCCTTCGCCGACTTCGAGATCGATGTTCCGCAGGACGAAGGTCTTGACGTACCCCGTCGAGTAATACTTCGAAACGCCCTGAAGCTTGATCACAGCTTGAACTTCTTCTGGATATTTTCGGAGACGATCTGGCCGTCGAAGAGATAGATGATCCGCTGGCTGTATTCGGCATAAGCCTGGGAGTGGGTGACCATGATGATCGCCGTTCCGGCCGAGTGGAGCTCGGCCATGAGGCTCATGACTTCCTCGCCGTGGGTGGAATCGAGATTGCCCGTCGGCTCGTCGGCCAGGATGAGCTTGGGCCGGGCCACGACCGCCCGGGCCACGGCCACGCGCTGCTGTTGGCCGCCGGAGAGCTGCTGAGGGAAGTGGTTTTTGCGGGGCATGAGGGCGATGTTTTCCAGGACTTCATTGACCCGTTTTTTTCGCTCGGCGGCTGAAAAACCCAGGTAGAGAAGGGGCAGCTCGACGTTTTCGAAAACCGTCAGCTCGTCGATCAGGTTAAAGCTCTGGAAGATGAAACCGATGTTGGCCTTCCGCAGGCCGGCCCGCTTCCGTTCCGAAGCGGAGGCGATGTCCTTGCCGAGAAAATGGTACTCCCCGGACGTGGGATTGTCGATAAGGCCGAGGATGTTGAGCAGCGTCGACTTGCCGCAGCCCGACGGCCCCATGATGGCGATGTACTCGCCTTCGCCGATCTCGAGGTTGATGTTGTTGAGGGCGGTGGTCTCGACCTCCTCGGTGAGGTAGGTCTTTTTCAGGTCCTTGATTTGTATCAGCATGGATTCTCCTTGTTCCGGACGGTTATTTTTTCAGGACCAGGCGGTCCATGTCGCCGAAGCTTTCGTAGGACGAGGTGATGACTTTGTCGCCGGGAACCAGGCCCTCGAGGACTTCATAGAATTCGGGATTGTACCGGCCGAGTCGAACCGGGTGCTTGGTCGCCGTTTTGCCCGAGGCCTCGAGCTTGTACACCCAATTGCCGCCCGTCTTGTCCCAGAAGGCGCCGCGGGGCAGGAGCAGGGCCTCGGTCAGGTCGCCGAGTTGAAGCCGGATATTGAGGGTCTGGCCGCGGCGCAGGTCGGGCGGTGTCGCCCCGACAAAGATGAAATCGACTTCGAAGCGGTTGTCCTGAACGGCCGGGAAAACCCGGCGGACTTTCAAATCATATGTTTTCCCGGCCAGGTCGAAATCGCCCTTCTGCCCGGCTTCGACCCGGGTGATGTAATGCTCGTCGACGCGAGCCCGGACGCTGTAATCATCGAGGACGTCGATCTGGCCGATATTCGCCCCCGGCGTTTTGAACACCCCGATTTCGGCGTCCAGCAGCGTCAGCTGGCCGGCGATCGGCGCCCGGATGATCAGATCGTCGAGCTTTCCCTTGGAGGTCTGAAGATTGGTCTCCATCCGAACGAGCTGCTCTTCGAGCGATTTGAGCTGCTCGTCCCGGTATTCGATTTCTTTTTTCTGGCTTTCGGCCACGATGTCGCGGTTCCGGACCTGGTATTCGAAATCCAGGCGGATGCGCTCAAACTCGAGATCGGAGACGAGCTTGTTGTCGTGGAGCATTTTATAGCGCTCGTAGGTCGTCTTCTGTTTGGCCAGCTCGTTTTCGACCTGGTTCATGTTCTGACGGAGCTGCTGGCGGTACTGTTCCATGCTGAGGCGCGTCTGGCGGAGAGCGTTGCTTTGCTGGACGAAATCGGCCTCCCGCCACATGATGTCCAGAAGGAGGTTGGTGTTGACCAGCTGGACGATGGGGTCGCCGACCTTGACCATGGTTCCGGCTTCGAGGAAGCGTTTCTCGACCCGGCCGCCCTCGGTCGTTTCCAGGGAGTAGCGAAGGATCGGCATGACCGTTCCCTGCTGGGGGATGAATTCGAGGAAGGGGCCCTTGGTCACATCGGAGACGGTGATGCGCTCCGCTTCGACATTCAGCGTCGATTGATTGAACTGGAACAGGAAAAGATAGAGGACGGCCAGGAGAAAAACGGCCCCGCCGGCCACGGCGGCGATTTTGCGAGGCGGCCATTTCTTCTTTTCGATCTTTCGGTCCATGCCCATGATCGGTCTCCTGGTCTAAGCTTGTTCGTACAGATTTCCATTATGCACAAACCATGCCAAGGCTGACAGACGCGAATCCCTTGAATAAGGTTTGAATTCAATGACGAATTGTTCATCTCAAAACACCAGGTGTTCAATATCGGACAGCTGGTGTATACTTGTCCCCAGAGAACAGGCCGAATATCGGGGCATGAAACTTGCAGGATCACCGGTGAAAACTCGAAGCTCTTCCGAGGAGAAACCGATGGACCGTCGTGAAGGAAAAATTCTCATTGTTGATGATAACGAAGACATTTTAAGCGCCGCCCGACTTCTCATTAAACCGCATGTCGAGCTTGTCCAGACGGAGAAAAACCCGGAACGCATTCCCGCTTTGATGAAGAGCGAAGCGTATGATGTCATTCTGCTCGACATGAATTTCGCCAAGGGAGCGACTGGCGGGGAAGAAGGCTTCGACTGGCTCCGGCGGATCAAGGCCGCCGATCCCCTGGCGGTCGTCATTCTCATCACGGCTTATGGCGATGTCGACATGGCCGTCCGGGCGATCAAGGAAGGAGCGACGGATTTCATCCTCAAGCCCTGGCAGAACGAAAAGCTCCTGGCGACCCTGGCCGCCTGCCTCAGCCTTCGAACATCCTTGATCGAGGCCTTCACCCTCCGTCAGAAGCAGGTCCATCTCAGCGCCGATCTCGACCGGCCCTTCCGCGATTTCCTCGGGGAGAGCCCGGTGATGCAGGACGTCTTTACGACCATCGACAAAGTCGCCCGGACCGAAGCCAGCATTCTCATCCTCGGCGAAAACGGAACGGGCAAGGAACTGGCCGCCCGGGAAATTCATCGCCGCTCCCTCCGCCACCGGGAGATTTTCGTCGGCGTGGATATGAGCGCCATTCCGGAAACGCTCTTCGAGAGCGAGCTGTTCGGCCATGTCAAAGGCGCCTTCACCGACGCCCGGGAGGATCGGGCCGGCCGCTTCGAGGCCGCTTCCGGCGGCACGCTATTTCTCGATGAGATCGGGAATCTTTCGATGCCGCTTCAAGCCAAGATCCTCACGGTACTGGAGAACCGGCAGATTTTCCGGGTGGGGTCGAGCAAGCCGATTCCCATCGATATCCGGTTGATCTGCGCGACGAATCGCCCCATCCACCAGATGGTGGCCCAGAACAAATTCCGGCAGGATCTTCTTTACCGGATCAAC
>CAYPKX010000045.1:5833-21333 GCA_964411395.1 uncultured Eubacteriales bacterium
ATATCCCGATCCTGGTCGATCATTTTCTGGAGGTCTATTGTCGCCGGTACGGACGGCCGTTGAAGAAGGCCGGCTCGTCCGCCATGTTCAAGCTTGAGGGGTATTCCTGGCCGGGCAACGTCCGGGAGCTTCAACATGCCGTCGAGCGGGCCGT
The DNA here is from genome assembly GCA_964411395.1 of uncultured Eubacteriales bacterium. Taxonomy (GTDB): domain Bacteria; phylum Acidobacteriota; class Aminicenantia; order Aminicenantales; family UBA4085; genus JAAZPG01. Next base: position 5,988 of record CAYPKX010000045.1, read on the forward strand.
CATCATGTCCGAGGACACCGTCCTCAAGCCCGACGATTTCTTTTTCAGCTCGGAGGGACAGGTCCAGGCCGAAGGTCTTCCGACCGGTCTGAGCCTGGACGGAATGGAACGTCATATGGTCGACCGCATCCTCAACAAGCACGGCGGAAACGTGAGCAAGGCCGCCCGGGAGCTGGGGATTTCCCGGGCCGCCCTTTACCGCCGCCTGGAGAAGCATGGTTTATAGGAAATTTCGTGCGGCCGTCGCTTTCCGGGTGGCGGCGCTCGTTATCCTGATCGGCCTGTTTTTCTTCGTTCTGTTCCGGCTGAAGCTGCCGGCCGCGGTTGTTCTTCTCGGGCTTCTCATCGCCGGTCAGATCTGGGGTCTCTTCCGGACGGTCGACCGGACGAATCGCGACCTGGCCCGCTTCTTCGATTCCGTCCGGTTCGGCGATTTTTCCCAGACCTTCCGGGGCCAAAGCCCGGGCGGATCTTTCGTCGAGCTTCATGCCGCTCTGGCCCGGGTTATCGAGGCCTTCCGGACGACCCGGACGGATAAAGAAGAGCAGGCCCTTTACCTCCAGACGGTCGTTCGCCATATCGGGATCGGACTCCTGGTCTTTCAGGAGGATGGCGAGGTCGAGCTCATCAATGATACGGCCAAGCGGCTTCTGAAAATCTCCTCCCTCAAGAACATTCGAACCCTGGAGGAAAAAAGTCCGGCTCTGGTCGAGACGCTTTTTGTGATGAAGCCCCGGGACCGCAGCCTGGTCAAGGTTGAGTCCGGCGATGAGCAGTTCCAGCTTCTGCTCCATGCCGCCGAGTTCAAGCAGAGAGGGCGGGATTTCACCCTGGTCTCGATCCAGGACATCCGCAGCGAGCTGGAGGAACGCGAGATCGAAGCCTGGCAGAAACTGATCCGGGTTCTGACTCACGAGATCATGAATTCCATGACCCCGATTTCCTCCCTGGCCGGGACGGTCACGGATCTGATCGAAAAAACCTGCGGGGCGGGTGATCCGGAGAGCTTGAGCGATATCCAGGGCGCCCTGCGGACCATTCAGAAGCGGAGCGAAGGCCTTCTTCATTTCGTCGACGGATACCGAAGCCTGGCCCGCGTTCCCAAGCCGGATCTCAAGTTTTTTCCCGTGGCCGAGCTTTTCTCCCAAATCGGCCGGTTGATGAAAGCGCGGCTCGAGGAAGGCGGCATCCGACTCGATGTTTCCTCGAATCCGGCCCGACTGGAGGTTCTGGCCGATCCCAACCTCCTGGAGCAGGTGATCATCAACCTTGTTCTCAACGCCGGCGATGCCCTGGCCGGCCGGTCCCATCCCCGAATCGAGATCGACGCCGCGCTGGACGACCGCGGCCGCCCGGTCATACAGGTGAGGGACAACGGCCGGGGCATTTCGCCCGAGAACCTGGACAAGGTTTTCGTCCCGTTTTTTTCGACCAAGCAGAGCGGCTCGGGTATCGGCTTGAGCTTGTCGCGGCAGATTATGAAGCTCCATGGCGGATCCCTCTCCGTGGCTTCCAAACCCGGCCAGGAAACCGTCTTCACCCTCCGGTTCAAGCACTGAGCGAAACCGCGGGGACGCGAATGGGCGGCGGAAAACTCCCGAGCCGTTCGAAGCGGGGCCTTTCTTCAGGAATTCATTCGTACTTGAGGGCACCGGCCGGATTATTCCTGGCCGCTTTCCAGGCCTGGCCGCCGACCGTCAGGACGGCGATGGCCAGGGCGGCCGCGCCGGCCAGGACGAAGAGGACGAGCGGGATGTCCGTCCTGTAGGGAAATTTCCCGAGCCAGGAACGGGCGGCGAAATAGGCCGCCGGCCAGGCGATCAGGTTGGCCAGGAGAACCCACTTGGCGAATTCTTTCGTCAACAAGCCGATGACCTGGCGTTCCGAAGCCCCCAGAACCTTCCGGACTCCGATCTCCTTGCGGCGTTGCTCGGCCAGGAAGGCGGCCAGGCCGAACAGCCCCAGGCAGGCGACGACCACGGCCAGGACGGAGAACCAGCGGAAGAGCTTCCCCATCTGCTCGTACTGGCTGTAGCTTGCGGCATAAGCGTCGTCGAAAAATTGATATTCGAACGGAGAGCGGGGATTGATGCTCCTCCAGGCCTTTTCAACCTGCTTCAGGGCCTCCCGCGTATCTCCCTGAGCCAGGCGGATGATGGCGAATTCGACGGCGTTCGGGCGGACGAGGACGGCCATCGGCTCGAGGGGATTGGCGACCGGCGAATAATGATAATTCTTCGCGACGCCGATGATCGGGCCGCTGACGCCCTGGAAACTGAACGTCTTGCCGACGGCCTCCTGGGGCGAAAGCCCCATCATCCGGGCTGTTTCCTCGTTGATTAAAAAAGCCCCGCCGGCGTCCGTCGCATACTCTTGCCGGAATGTTCGGCCGGCGGCCATCGCGATGCCGAGCGTTTCCGGGTAGTCGAAATCGGCGTTCGTTTGCCCGATCAGGACGCGGTTTTCAGGATCTTTCCCTTCCCAGCTCGCTCCCCAGCCGTTGGCCGAGATGTAGGTCGGAATCTGGCTTGTGCCGGTCACTGCGGGGATGAGGGGGCTGCGAAGAAGCTCCGCTTTCAACGCGGGGTAGGAGTCGTGGGCTTCTCCCCGGAGCGGAAGATAAATCAGGCGCTCCTTGTCGAATCCGAGGGATTTCATCCGCATGAAGTCGACTTGCCGGTAAACGACGCCCATAACGATCACCAGGGCGATGGAAAGTCCGAATTGAACCGTCACCAGGATCCGCCGCAGGAGCGGGCTCCGGCCGCCCGCCTTCGCTCCCGGCCGGAAGATGTTGACCGGCCGAAGGGAGGAGAGCAGAAGGGACGGATAGCTTCCGGCGACGACCGCCGTCAGGATCACGGCGCCGAGGAGTCCGGCGAGAAAGGCCGGGGAGGCGAGGGCGGACAGCGGAATTTGTTTCCCGGCCAGGGTGTTGAATGCCGGCTGCAGGCCGATCACGGCCAGGAGAGCGGTGAGCAGGGCTAAAAACGTGGTCAGGATGGATTCGCCGTAAAACTGGGTGACGACCTGGCTCCGAAGAGCACCAGACACCTTGCGCAGCCCGACTTCCTTGGCCCGGCCGGCGGAGCGGGCCGTGGCCAGGTTCATGAAATTGATGCAGGCGATGAGAAGGACCAGGAGGGCGATCATGGAAAAGCTCCTGACGCTTTGGATCGTGCCGGTGACCTGCCCGAACCCGAAAACCGCTTTGAGCCGGAGGTCGGTCAACGGCTTGATCATGTATTCGGGCAAGCGGCGCTTGCGCGCTTCGGCCAGGGCTTCAGGATTGTTCCGGAGGGATTCGTAAATCCTCTCGGTCATGAACAGCGTCATCTTCTCGCCGACGACGGCCGCGGAGGCCGGGTCGTGAAGCTCGACCCAGGTGATGATGTTATTGGAGCCCCAGGCGTCGATATTGAACCCAAGGGTGCGGAGAAATTCGAACGGGACGAGCATGTCGAAGCCGATCGTCGAATTGGCCGGGAGCTTTTTCAGAACGCCGGTCACGGCCAGGGTATGCGTGTTATTGACGACCAGGGTTTTACCGACGGGATCCTCGGTCCCGAAGTATTTGACCGCCATTTCCTCCGTCAGGAGGATGGAGGCGGGGTTTTTCAAGGCGTTCTCGGCGTCGCCGCGGACCAGGGGAAAGGTGAAGGCCTTCAGGAAGGCCGGGTCGACGGCCCGGACCCGGTTTTCGGCGAAGACCTTTTCTCCGTTGCGAATCAACATCCCGCTGGCTCCCGATTGGCGGATCGCATTTTTAATTTCGGGGATGGCGGCCTGGATGGCCGGGCCCATGGGATACTGGGTGACGTAGACGTGGAATTTCCCCTGGCCGCCGGTCTGCTCCTGCTCGACCCGGAAAAGCGCGGGAGCGTTGGCGTGGAACCGGTCGTAGCTGAGCTCGTCCTGAACCCAGAGCCAGATGAACAGCGCCCCGGCCAGGCCGACGGCCAGGCTGGCGATGTTGATCAGGGCGTAACCCTTCTGCCGCTTCATTTTCCGCCAGGCGGTCTTAAAGTAGCTCGCGGCCAGGGCGGGCATGAAGCGCGAAGGCCGCCAGGGCCTGCGCCGGTCGAGAGCTTCGGCTTTGTTCTTGCGGAATTCGGCCGCGATCGCCGAAGGATCACCCAGGCGGGCGACGGCGGCCCGGAACGCCTCTTCTCCGCCGCGGCCTTCGCTTTCCATTTCCTCGAAGCTATCGCGCAGCTGGAGTTCGAGGTCGGCGATCAGGGCCTCCTCCATCTCCTCCTGCCGGGACAGTCCGCGCTTCCAATCCTTGACGGCTTTTTCCAGGTCGAACATGGCAGGCCTCCTGTTGCGAATCGACTTAACTTTTTTCGAAGGCGGGCCGGCTGAAGGCGCTCAAGGCCTTCCAGACGCTCCGCCAGCCGACGAGCTCGGTCTCGAGTTCCCGCTTCCCGTCCTCGGTGATTCGGTAATAGCGGCGAGGCCGGCTCCCCTCCGCGGCCTTCCACCGGGAGATGATCAGGCCGTCCATCTCCATCCTCTGGAGGACCGGATAGAGCATCCCGTCGGTCCATTCCAGGGTTCCTCCGGAAATGCTCCGGACTTTTTGAATGATGCGGTAGCCGTAATCTTCGTCCCGGCTCAAAATCGCCAGGATGATCGGCCGGGTCGAGGCGGCCATGAGCTGTTTCGATATCATCATTAACCTCGCGGGCGAAGATACTTTCCAATTCTATGTACGTTCGAGAGGGGGGAGATGGTTCGCCGGTTCCCAAAATATTTTCGAATCCATGCGGGCCGCTCGAGCCAACCCGATGGATTCCTTGCGCTACGAGTAGGCGGCATGATTCGGTCTGGCCGTGAATTTGTCTTCTGCCGGAAATCCTCGCCATCAGGTCGGGCCCGTTCGTAAATGGACAGCGGTATTCTCGTATCGGACATCCCGACGGAAAGTTGACCGCCTCCTCCCCCGGGAAAACGCGGAAGAATGAATGGCATGGTTTTCGCATACCTAAAATATTGAGGTATTAAAATTCAAGCCTGAAAGGCCGTTGAGATGTCAAAGTCACTTATCGCTGCCTCCACCCGGCCTTTGATCCTGTCGCTTCTCCTCAAGGGCGAGAGCTACGGCTACCGAATCCTCCAGGAGGTGGAGTCGCTTTCGGGCGGGGAGGCCGACTGGTCGGAGGCCCTCCTTTACCCGGTTCTCCACCGAATGGAAAAGGAGGGCGTGATCCGCTCGCGCTGGAGGGCTTCGGAGGGAAAGCGGATGAGAAAATATTATTCCCTGACGGACCTCGGGCGCCTGGAGCTTCGGGCCGAGCGGGCAAGCTGGCTGCGGCTTCATGGCGCTTTCGTCAGCCTCTGGGCCGCGGCCGGGCCGACGGAGTGAAGTCGGACTTTTTCGAGGAGAGCATGATTCATGTTTGATCTGGATGTTTCAATCAAGCAATGGCGGAAATCCTTCCAGGGGAGCGCGGCCTTCGAGGACGGCGTTCTGGAAGAGCTGGAGGCGCATCTTCGGGATAAGATCGAGGACCTGATGAACCGGGGAAAGACCGGGGAGGAGGCGTTCGCCGAGGCGGTCGAAAAGATCGGCCGGCGGGACGCGCTCGGCCCGGACTTCGGCAAAGCCCGGACGAGAAGCGGCCGGCCCCTCCCGGTCCGGGAGGAGGGCCGCCTCAGCCGCGGACTCATTCCTCATTATTTCCTCACGGCCTTCCGCAAGATCCGGCGCCAGAAGCTGTATTCGGCCATCAACATCGCCGGGCTGGCGGTCGGCCTGGCCTGCTGCGGCGTGATCATCCTGTATGTCGCCAACGAGCTCGGCTACGACCGCTTCCATCCGGCCGCGGACCGGACCTACAGGATCGCGTCCCGTTCGGTGAATGCCGTCGGTGAAACGATCGGGGTGTCGACGGGCAACGCGATGGCCCCCACGATCCGGAGGGAATATCCCCAGGCCGAAGAGGTCGTCCGGATCACCCCTCCCCCGGAGAACGCCGACCACGTCCTGGTCGTTTGCGGCGAAAAGCGTTTTTTTGAGAGCCGGGCCTGGTTCGCCGATGCGTCGATTTTCAATATCTTCCGTATCCCTTTTATCCAGGGCGATTCGAGGCCAGCGCTGCGCGATCCGTTCAGCGTGGTCCTCACCGAAAGCACGGCCCGGAAGTATTTCGGCGGGGAACCGGCCCTGGGGAAAACCATCCGCCTGGAAATCGATTACGACACCGGGTCGACGGAGCTGGAGGATTTCAAGGTCACGGGAGTCGTCCGCGATGCGCCCCGGAACACCCACTTCAAATACGACCTGCTTCTGTCCGGATCGACCCTCCTCCGTCACATGCCGGATTATGATACGAATTTCCTCGATTACCATTATGATTACACATATGTCCGGTTGGCTCCTTTGACCGACCCGGCGGATTTCGGAAGATCGCTTCAGAGAATCGCCGAGGAGGGGGCGCGGGTTTACCGGCAGCGGTTCAACCGGCCGGCCGGGAAAACGGACTATTTTCTCCAGTCCGTCGCCTCCATTCACATGCGTTCGCGTTTCCAGGGGGAGATCGAACCGCCGGGAAATTGGACGTACGTCTCGATCTATTCCCTGATCGCCTTTCTGATCCTCCTGATCGGCTGTCTGAATTTTATCAACCTGTCGGCCGCCCTCTCGGCCACCCGGACCAAGGAGGTCGGCCTGCGCAAGGTCATCGGGGCCGGACGGGGGCAGCTGGTCCGCCAGTTTCTGGGCGAGTCCTTCCTGGTCACTTTCTTTGCCTTTCTTCTCTCTCTCGGATTGATGGCCGCCCTCCTCGTTCCTTTCAACCGGATGGCCGGGACGGAGCTGACGCTGGCCGGTTTGACCCAACCGGCTGTCCTTCTGTCGCTTGTCGCCCTGCTTCTCCTGGTGGCGGCGGGTTCCGGGGCGTATCCGGCCTTTCTCCTGACGTCTTTCCGGCCGGCGGCTATGTTCCGGGGCGAGCTCGACACCGCCGCCCGGGGAGCCTGGATTCAAAAAGCGCTCGTCGTCGGCCAGTTTGCCGTCTCCATCTTTCTCGTGATCTGCAGCGTGACGGCCTTTCGGCAGCTGGGCTATATGCGCGGACAGGCCCTGGGATTCGACATGGAGAAAAAGATCGTTCTGCCTGTTCAGAGTAACCTCAGCCACCTGCGGCAAAATTACGAGGCCATCAAAAGGGATTTCCTCGCCCACCCGGATGTCCTCGGGGCGACCGTGACTTCGTCCGTGCCCGGCGACATCGAAGAGTCCGGATATTACCTGACGACACGGGAGGGGGATTTCCAGGGGGCCCCCCGGCTTTTGGTCAATACAGTCGATTTCGACTTCATTCGCTCTTTCGGCTTGAAAATAATCGCCGGCCGGGCCTTCGACCCGGCCGACCGGAGCGACCTCAATGAGGCCTTTATCATCAACCGGGCCGGGCTCAAGGAACTGGGAATCGTGAGGCCCGAAGAAGCCGTCGGGAAGCGCTTTCAAGCCCATTACAACCGGCGCTGGAAGACCATCGTCGGGGTCGTCGAAGATTTCCATTACCGGGGCATGAGAGAGGAAGTTCGACCGCTTCTCCTCGACATCGAATCATCGCTCCTGGACACCCTGACCCTGTCCGTCAGGACGACCGGCCAAAAATCGGTGATGGCCCATGTTCGGGCCGTTTGGGAAAGTCACTTCCCCGGCGTCCCTTTCACCGCCTCGTTTTTAGACGAGCGCTTCGACCGACTCTATCGTTATGAAGATCAGATGAGCCGGCTGCTGGCCCTGACCACGGCCCTGGCCTTGGCCATCGCCTGCCTTGGCCTTTTCGGCCTGGCCTATTTCACGACGAATTTGAAGCGGAAGGAAATCGGCATCCGCCGGGTTCTCGGGGCCTCGGCGGGAAGCGTCGTTGTCCTGTTGTCCGGGCGCTTCGTCAAGCTGGTCCTCTTGTCCGCGTTTTTGGCCGGGCCGCCGGCCTGGCTTGCGGTGAACCGGTGGCTTCAGGACTTCGCCTACCGGGTTCGCCCGGGCGCCCTTGTCTTCGCCGCGGCCGCGGCCGGAGCCCTGGCGATCGCCCTGGCCACCGTTGGGCTCCAGGGATGGAAGACGGCCCGTCAAAATCCGGTGAGCTCGCTCCGAAACGAGTGAGTCACGGAAATGAAGCCGTCTTCGTCTTCGCCCTGAACGCGGCCGAACAGGTCACCGGCTGCACGGTCTCCGTCCCGGTCCAGGGAGTCGTAGCGGAAGCCCGCAAGGTCGAGAAATCCGCCGGAAAAAAAAGAGACCGGCGGCCGCCCCTCGCGGGGAGGCCGCCGGCCGGAATGGACATCGAGCCCGCAGTAGCGGGCAGGCAAAGCCGGCTTATTTCACGATGAAGTCGATCTTCTGTTCGCCTTTCATCCCGGAAATCTTGTCGCTGATCTTGGCGACCAGGACGTAGTTTCCTACCGGAAGGTCCTGCTGCTTGGTTTCGACTTTGTCTCCGGTGGTGACCTGGAGAGTCTGTTTCATCGTCAGCGGCAGGCTGACCAGGGGGGATTTGAATTCACCGGGGGCGAAGCGGATGGCCGGTTTCCCATCGGGGAGGTTGACTTCGAATTCGATCTGCAGATCGAACCGACCGTTGGAGTTGGGCTTGGCTCCGTACACGAAGAAGAAGAGGTCGAGGGCATCGGCCACCTTGATCGTCCGTTCCCGGTTGGGGGTGATCCGGGCGATGGACCAGGCCAGCAGGCCTTTATGAAGCTCGGCCTGGGTTTCGGGCTGCTCGGTCTGGGCATAATTTGTCAGAACGAGGATCGGGGAGGTCAGCAGCTTGTCGGACAGGTCCTGGGGGGTCGGGAGGGAAAATTCGTAATACTGGACGCCGAATTTCTGGAAATCAGGAGAGCTGAGGGCGACGGCGGCCACGTATTTTCCGGGCTGCAAGGGGTACCCGAAGGAATACCATTCCTCGGCCTCCGGATTGAATCCCTCCTGATCGGCCTGAAAGGCGGCGGGAATATAAATTTCCTTCTCCAGAGAGGGCGTTTTGCCTTCCTGGAGCTTGTAGAACTGGACGAAGGTATAGATCCGGGCCACGAGCTTGGCCGCGGCCGGAGGAGCCGTCGGATCGACGATCTGGGGAGTCGGGGGAACGGCGAATCCCATGTCGGCGTTTTTCACGTTCAGCAGCAGGAAGATGTAGGATGCCGCCTGGTTGGGGACCGGCATGTACACGTTTTCGGTGACTTTGAACGGAATATCGACCTTGGCCGACTGACGGGCGGCGAGACCTTCTTCCATCGCCGTTTTCACGGTTTTCGGAATGCGGTTTTGGGCCGGCGGAGCAGCGAGCTTTTCCTGGGCCATGACGAGACCGGAGGCGAGACCCAGGGTGATTCCCGCCGCGATCAAAAGCGCTATCGTTTTCTTCATGGACGTAAGTCCTCCTTCGGCGAGGGATTATTCGCCATCGATTTTATAAGCAATCTTTATGCCAAGCATTTTTGTTTGTAAGTGTAATTATATCAACATGATATAAAAAGACCCTTGTAAACAATGTTTACTTTTGGGATCGCGTCGCTCGAGCCCGACTCCTCATACGAAAATCGAGCGGCCAATATATCAAAAAACTTCGATCAGATGCAAATGAGGGCCCTCTACTCCCCCCGGTAGGCTCGGACGGCCGCCGCATGTTCCCGGAGCGTCCGGCTGAAGGTATGCCCGCCCTGCCGGTTGGCGACGAAAAAGAGGTAATCGACCGCAGCCGGATGGAGGGCCGCCTGGAGCGAATCTTTGCCGGGATTGCAGATCGGCCCGGGTGGAAGGCCCCGGTAAAGATAGGTGTTATAGGGCGAGTCGAATTTCAGGTCTTTTCGGGTCAGAGTTCGGGAAAAAGGGCCGGCTTTTTTGAGTGCATAGATCACCGTCGGGTCGCATTCAAGCTTCATTCCGGCCCGGAGGCGGTTGTGGAAGACAGCCGAGACCAGCGGTTTCTCAGCGGCCAGGGCGGTCTCTTCTTCGATCAGCGACGCGAGAACGACCGCCCGGCGCGGCGTCAGTCCGATTTCCGCGGCCCGGGCCCGCTCTTTCGGCCCGAAAACATCCTTGAATTGATCCACCATTCCGGCCAGAATTTCGGCCGCCGTCGCCGCTTTCGGCAAACGGTAGGTTTCCGGAAAAAGGTAGCCCTCGAGGTCCTCGGCCTCAGAATCGATCAGGGCGATCCCGGACGCTTCCTTGAAGGCCGCCGCGAAGGATTCCGGCGTTCCGAAGGCCGCCGCAAGAAAGACTTCGAATGTCTCGGCCGCGGTCAGGCCTTCGGCGACCGTGACCGGGTGAAGATAAATTTTTCCCTGGAGCAAGGTCTCCAGGACTTCCCGTGCCTCACGCCGGGCCGGGAGGGCGTATTCGCCGGCCTTGATGTGTTCGGAGCCGTGAAATAGCCGATACCGGACCAGCAGGGGGGCGGTTTTACGGATCAAGCCCCGCTCTTTTAAAGCTTCGGCGACCGACCGGACGCTTTGCCCTTTCGCGACTTCGAAGATCACGACTCCGCTTTCCCCGGTCTCGGGCGCCCGGCTTTCCCAGGCAAACCAGCCGGCTCCGCCGAGAAGTCCCGTCACCGCGCAGACGACGAGGACTTCAAGCAGGAAACGAATCGGGCGCTTCGGTCTCTTGTCCATTCAAGTACGCCTGAAGAATGAGAGCGGCTGAGATTTGATTGACCGCGGATCTTCGGTCTTTCTCCTTCACGCCCTGCTCCTGCATGATGGCCGTCGCCTGTTTGGTGGTCAGCCGCTCGTCCCAGAATTCGACGGCCAGACCGGTGACGCCCTTGAGCCAGACGGCGAATTCCCGGGTTTTTTCCGCCCGGGTCCCGGGCGTCCCATCCATCCGAAGGGGCATCCCGAGGATGATTTTTCCGATCTCGCGAGCTTGAACGAGCTTGCGAAAATACGGGGCGTTATCGGCTTTGCGGTCTTTCCAGACGTACGTTTCCAGAGGCTGGGCGATCATTCCGAGCGGATCGCTCAGGGCCAGTCCGATATGCCGATCGCCGAAATCGATGCCCAGGATCCTCATCGGATTCCGCTGCGGTTCAGGCAACGCTTTTTCATCCGGTGCCGCTCGAGGGCCAGGCGGATCAGCCGGTCGACCAATTCCGGGAACGGGACTCCCGACAGGGCCCAGAGCTTGGGATACATGCTGATCGACGTGAATCCGGGAATCGTGTTGATCTCGTTGAGATAGAGCCGCCGGGTTTTGTTCTCCAGAAAAAAATCGAGCCGGGCCATTCCCGCCGCTTCGCAGGCGAGGAAGGCCTCCACGGCCAGGCGGCGCATCCGGGCCTGGATCGCGACGGGAAGAACGGCCGGGAGAACGAATTTGGTTTCATTTTTCAGGTACTTGTCGTCGTAATCGTAAAATTCGCTCCCGGGAATGACCTCGCCCGGGACGGAGGCTTCGGGCTCATCGTTGCCCAGGACGGCGCATTCGAATTCGCGGCAATCGAGACCCTGCTCGATGACGATTTTCCGGTCATAGAGGAAGGCCTCGTCCATGGCCGGGCCCAGCCCCGCCCAGGATTTCACCTTGGTGATGCCGACGCTCGACCCGAGATTGGCCGGCTTGACGAAGAGCGGCAGGCTCAATTTTGCCCGGCACCGGCGCTGAACGTCCCGGTTCGACCGGGCGGCTTCTGGCTCGGTGACGACTTCGTAAGGTCCGACCGGAAATCCGCGGGAACGGAAGATCTCCTTCATGACCGCCTTGTCCATTCCCATGGCCGAACCCAGAACCCCGGCCCCGACATAAGGAACATCGGCCAGCTCGAGGAGCCCCTGGATCGTTCCGTCTTCTCCTCCCGGCCCATGAAGGACCGGCCAGTAGACATCGATGGATTCCGGGAAGGGCCGGCCCGCATTTTCCCAGGGAAGAAACGAACGGAAGGATCCTTCAGAGAGGCGGGTTGCGCGGGGGGAGGGGACTCGGCGCCAGCGCCCGTTTTTATCGATGAAGATGCAAACGGCCTTGTGGCGGGTCGGGTTCAGATTGTCGAAAACGGCCCGGGCCGAATTGATGGAGACATCGTGCTCCGCGGAGCGGCCGCCGAAGAAAAGACAGACATTCAATGGTGGAGTCATTTGAGCCCGCGGCTATTCTAAAAGAGCCGGGGCCTTTTGTCCACGCCCCGGGCTTTAAAGCGTATGCTTGAACGAGCGGCTTGGATTGAACTTGATCCGCTTCTTTTTGGGGATCTGGATCGAAGTCCCCGTTTTCGGATTCCGACCCTTCCGGGCTTCGCGGACCTTGACCTCAAAGCTACCGAAGCCGGAGAGATTGATCTTCCCTCCGTCGTTCAAGGCCTCTCTCATCCCCGTCAGAAGCGAAGCGAAGGCCTTTTGAGCTTGAGCCAGAGTAATTCCCGCCTCCCGGGACATCCGGGCCAAGATGTCTTTCTTCCCCATAGGACACCTCCATGTTGCCGACCACCTATGAGGAATCATACTTCCAAACCGGCGATTGTCAAGCGGCAATTCGCTTTTTCCGTTCCTCGTTGACAGCCCGAAAATCGCTCGTTATAATGAAAATAAGATGACAGGGGCGCGGGCCCGGAAAGGTCGGCACATGATGAAACTGCGTTGTTTCGCGGCCGGTGCGGCGGTGGGCCTTGTTTTGGCCGGGGGAATCGGGCCGGGCGGCTCCTTCGCCCAGGATGTGCTCCGGAAAAACAGCGCGATCCCGAAGCTTGTCGGACAGGCGGACTTGGACTGTTCGCTGTTTATTATGGAGGCGCCCCCAAAGCTTCGAATCGCGGCGCCTTATGTGGCCGGGGAAAAGACGATTTTAACGGTCTCCGACCTTTTCTATGCCGATCCCGTCCCCGGCGGGGAAGCCTTCGTTCCGGATTCCGTATGGACCATCCTGGAATGGGGATCGCCCGTCAAGGGGAAAACCCCTCCCGTCGTCCTGGGCAATGTCGCCTATCTTCGCGGCCGGGCCCGGGTTATTCGGATCGAGTCCGGCCGGGCGGTGATGCAGATCGAAAAATCCTGCGGATTCATCCAGGCCGGATCCCTCCTTGTTCCTTTCCAGCCCGCCGAGATTCTGACCGGGGCCGAACAGGAATACCGGGTTCCCTACCAGGCCGAGGGTGCGCCGACGGGCCGGGTGATCTTCCTGGAAAGCGACTACACCCAGCTGACCGCCCGGGGGCACTGGGGCTTGGTTGATCTGGGAGAGGCCGACGGCCTCGTCATCGGACAGCAGTTGACCGTTTTTCACCGGGAAGGCAAGGCCTCTCCCCTGGCCGTGGCCAATGCCGTCGTCGTCTGGACCGGGGCCAGGTGGGCGACGATCAAGATTCTCAACTCCGACGATGCCGTTCGGGTCGGCGACTGGGTCCAGCCCAAAGCCCTGCTTTGAGTTTGACACCATAGCCGCTTTCTGTTAGTTTATCGTCCTGCCGGCCGGGTCGCGACTCCCTGCCGGACGCCGTTGCGCGGGCGTAGTTCAGTGGTAGAACGTCTGCTTGCCATGCAGAAGGCCGTGGGTTCAAGTCCCATCGCCCGCTCCAATCCTCCGTTTCCCCTCGGCGAAAAAACGGCGCGGTACCCAAGTGGCAAGGGAGAGGTCTGCAAAACCTCGATTCGCCGGTTCGAATCCGGCCCGCGCCTTTCCTCCCTGCGCCGTCTCCCGTCCCCTTGATTTCTCCTTCTTTCGTTTGACACGTTCCGTCAATCCGAATATGATTTGCGCGATTCGAGGAAAGGAGGAGCCATGAATAACCTGATCGCCCGGATTCAAGCCATTCTGCTCAAACCGAAAGAGGAGTGGGTCAAAATCAAAGCCGAATCGATGCCGGTGATGCCCTTGTTCATGAAGGTCGTCATACCGCTGGCCGCGATTCCGGCCGTTTGCGGATTCATCGGCAATGCGCTGATCGGCCGGCGCATCCTTTCCTTCGGTGTTTTCCGCTATCCCCTGGGAACGGCCCTCTTCCAGGCCCTTTTGACCTATGCCCTGACGGTTGTTTCGGTCTACGTCGGGGGGATGGTCATCAATGCCCTGGCCCCCAGCTTCGGCTCGAAGTCCAACCTCGAGAATGCGATGAAGCTGGTTGTCTTCTCCATGATCCCGGGCTGGATCGCCGGCGTGTTTCAAATCCTGCCGGCCTTGTGGGTTTTGACGACGATCGCGTCCCTGTACGGGCTCTATATCCTCTATCTCGGTTTTATGACGCCGATGATGGAAACCCCGCAGGACAAGGTCATCCCTTACCTGGTGGTCAGCATTCTCGTGATCGCCGGCCTCCTGATCGTGGTCAGCGTCATCGTCGGGGCGATTTTCGCCGTCGGCTCGATCTCGGGGCTTTGATCCGGAAGGATTAGACTCCGGCTTCCAGCTCCCGGACGATTGCGGCGAACGCTTCGGCCGGGGAAGCCGCCTGGGTGATCGGACGGCCGATCACGAGGTAATCAGATCCTTTGGCCACGGCCGAGGACGGCGTCATGACCCGCTTTTGATCCTGGACGTCGGCCCCGGCCGGCCGGATCCCCGGGGTGACGATCAGAAAATCCGGACCGACTTCTTTGCGGACGATCTCGATTTCCTTGGCCGAGCAGACAACGCCCGATAATCCCGAAGCTTTGGCCAGAGCGGCCAGCCGAAGGACCTGGCCGGCCGTGTCGGGCGCCATCCCGACGGAGGCCAGGTCGTCGTTTTGAAGACTGGTCAGAATGGTGACTCCCAGGAGGATCGGCCGGGGAGTTCCCCTTTTCGCCGCTTCTTCCCCGGCCGTTTCCGCGGCCCGGGCCATCATCGCCTTTCCTCCCGAGGTGTGAATCGTCATCATCCGGGCTCCATGCCGCACGCCGATCCGGGCCGCTTCTCCGACGGTATTGGGGATGTCGTGAAGCTTCAGATCGAGAAAGACGCCTTTGCCCAGGGCCTGGATTTCCTGAAGAAGCGAGGGGCCTTCGGCCGTAAACAACTCCAGCCCGACTTTAAATAGCGCGGCCTGGTCGAGCTGCCGGACGAGCGCCAGGGCTTGGGCCTTGTTCTCGACATCGAGCGCGGTGATGATGCGTTGGGCGGGCGGGATGGCGGCGGGGGTCATGCGTTCGCACTCCTTAATCTTGACGGCGATTTGCGTCTTTCGATCGTTCGGGCGTCCCGTTTTGGCGGAGAATTATTCAGCCGCGACGCTCGCGGGGGGCATTATATCCGTTTTCGGCCTGGTTTTCAGCGTCCGGTTTCCAGTGTTCCCACGATGTCGGAGACGCGGCCGATGCCCCGGCTTTCGCATTCGTCGGCGATTTCCCGGACGATCCGGGCCGCGGCTCCGGGGTCGACGAAGTTGGCCGTCCCGACTTGAACGGCCCGGGC
>CAYPKX010000046.1:0-21157 GCA_964411395.1 uncultured Eubacteriales bacterium
TGCGACGCCTGCTGGGGCAAGCGCTATCGACGGGACGTTCTTGATCTCCGCCGCAACGGCAAAAATATCGACGACGTCCTGGCCATGACCGCCGGAGAGGCCGCCGAGTTTTTCGCCCATCCCAAGCTGCAGGCCCAGGTCGACCTCCTCGTGGAGGTCGGCCTCGACTATCTTAAGCTCGGCCAAACCCTCAGCTCCCTTTCCGGAGGGGAAGCCCAGCGCCTGAAAATCGCCGCCGAGCTGGTCAAAAGCGGCGAGGTCTCTATCCTGGACGAACCCACCACGGGACTTCACCTCTTCGACATGGAACGCCTGGTTCGGATCATCCGGCGCTTGACGGCGGCAGGAAACACCGTGATCGTTATCGAACACAATCCCGACCTGATCAAGCACGCGGACTGGATCATCGACCTCGGGCCTGAAGGAGGGAGACACGGCGGGCGGCTCCTTTATGAGGGGCCTCCGGCCGGACTCGCGGCCTGCCCTGAATCCCATACCGGCCGCCATATGCAAGGATATTGGATCATCGAAGATCCGGCGGATTGATCATCGGTCAATCCCGGATCCGAAAGATGCAGGATCGCGGGGAAGGAATCTTTCGATTGACGGACGGCAGTCGCGGCAGGTAATCTACCCCCGTCTCGAATGACGCCGTCTTCATCGATTTCCTTCAAACGGGCGGTCCAGATCCTGGCCGCCGTGTTGGTGATCTTCGCCCTCAGCTTCTCCGTCGCCGACTATGTCCTTCGCGGCCACGCCTATTTCGCCAAGCGGGCGGCCAACTTCATCGTTCGAAACACCTGGCAGGCCGTTTTCCCGCCACGAGGCCCGGTGGAGATCTTCGCCCGGGTGCTCGCCGACCAGGATTACCGGAAATCCCGGCCCGACTGGAAAAACCATCTGGCGGATCTTCTGGATCGGAATAACGCCCGGTTGGAAAGGGACTTCGACATCCGCCTCCGGCTCCTCGGAATCGATGCCTGGGATCGTCCGGAACATTTGACGGAGTATTCCGACATCCTTGTTTATGCCGAAAAAAACGTCGACCGGAGGAGTACTCAGATCCTGATTCTCATGACCGGAAAGGACGATGCGACCGCGCTCCCGCCGGATCAATGGATGGACGTCGGCGCCGCCCATTACCTGGGAAACTGTGTCATCGTCGGCCACGATTCCCAGCTGCTCCACGAGCTGGGGCATCTCTTCGGAGCGATCGATTACCCCCCGGGAGATCCCCGGTACGACCTCGAGACGATCTACTCCTACCAATACGCCGACCGGACGGAGATCATTGATACGGACAACGCGGCCCGGATCAACCGGTTCAAATACCGGCGATTCTGGTAGGACGCCGCGCGGTTATGAGACCTCGCCTTTCAAGAAATCCCCGTCGATGATCAGCAGACGGACGCCGTCCTTCGTCGTCGATCGATGGGAGCTCGCCTCGTCGGTGACGACATAAGACATGCCCTCCCGCAGGACGAAGGCCCGGCCGTCGGCCAGCTCGCTCGTGAATTCGCCTTTCAGGCACTGGACGATATGCCCTTTCCGGCACCAGTGATCGGCCAGATAACCCGCCGAATACTCGACGATCCGGATCCGCAAGCCCGGAAATTGGACCGTTTGCCAGAAAGCCGTCCCCGTTTCGCCCCGATGTTCGGTCCTGGGAACGGCGCCCCAGTCGATCGTTTGAAACTCGATCAGATTCATGACAAACCTCGCTCTCGGATACCGGCCGCGGCCGGAAGGAAAGAGCCCCTCCCCCTTCCTGGAGGAGGGGCCGGTTGATTTCGCAAAAAACCGGAAGTCTTATTCTCCCCCGATCTGCATCCCTTTGATCCGGAAAGTCGGGGCGGACAGGCCGCGGTTCAAGTCCACGTCGTCGGCGACCATATCGAGGCCGTTGAACATCTCTTCGGCGCTTCCGGCAATCGTTAGCCCGATGACCGGAAAAGCGATCTTCCCGTTCTCGATCCAGAATCCCGAGGCCCCGCCGCTGAACTGGCCGTTGACGGGATTGATCCCGTATCCGGTCAAGTCCTTGAGCCACAAGCCGGTCTTCGTCGCCTTGATGATGTCTTCCGGCTGGGCCGATCCCGGGCTCATGGTGAAGTTATGGCCCCCGATCCCGGGCAGCGAGGAGAAGCCGCCGCGCGAAGCGTTGCCGGTGCTTTTGACTCCGGCCTTCTTGGCGATAATGGTGTTGTAGAGGAATCCCTTGAGAACGCCCGCTTCGACGATCGTCCGCGTCCGGGTCGTCACCCCTTCCCCGTCGAACGGGGCCGAGGCCGGACCTTTCGGACGGAGGCCGTCGTCGGTGACGGTGAGAAGATCCGCGGCGATCTTCCGGTCGAGCTTCTCCCCGAGGAAGCTGGCGCCCTGGAGGACGCGTTCGCCGTTGACCGCCGACAGAATCCCGGCGAGAAGAGAACCGGCCACCTCGCGATCGAAGATGACCGCCGCTATCTGGGTTTTGACGGTCTTCGGATCGAGCATTTCAAACGCTTTACGGGCGGCCGTTTCGGCGACCTCCTCCGGCGTTTTCAGGTCGGCGAAGAACCGCCGGCCGCAGTATTCGCCGCCGGAAGATTTCTGCGCGCCTTTTTCGGCCACCACCGAGACGCCGAAGGAGCATCCGGTCGACGTGTACGTCTTCAGGAGGCCGGTGGAGTTGGCGACAAACACCTCGCTCTCCCCTTCTCCATAGGCGGAACCGGCGCTCTTGGTGATTCGAGGATCCTTCATCGCCGCTCTTTCCACGGCCTTGATCAGCTCGATTTTGCGATCGAGAGGCACGGCGGCGATCGCCGGATCGTAGAGGCCGGCGACTTCGGCCGAGGTCGGGTCGTCCGGCAGGACATGGTCGGGGTCGGCCGTCGTGATTTTAGCGAATCCGACCGCCCGGCTGACGGCGTCGTCCAGGGCGGACTCCCGGAGGTCGTTCACGCCGGCAAACGCCAGCCGTCCTCCGATGAGGATCCGGATCCCGGCGCCGGCCGAGGCCGATTCCTGAACGGTTTCGATCTCGCCGTTGCGAACTTCGAGGCTCAATTCCCGGTTGGATTCCAGGTAGACTTCGGCCGCATCAGCCCCTTTTTTCAGGCAGCGGGCGACCAACTCTTGGGTGAGGGCTTTATGATCCATGGCTCATGTCCTTTCTAGCGGCGGGCGCGGGTGCCGCCGACGTTGATGCCCCGAATGCGGACGGTCGGCTGTCCGGCCGTCACCTCGGCCTCCTGCCCCTTGCCGCAGATTCCCGGGCCGAAGTCGAGGTCGTCGCCGACGGCATCGATGTTCCGGATGACGTCGAGGCAATTGCCGATGAGGGTGGCGCCCTTGACCGGGGCGGTCTTCTTCCCGTCTTCGATCAAGTAGGCTTCGCGGCAGGTGAAATTGAACACGCCGTCGACCGGATTGACGCTGCCTCCGCTCAGGCTCTGGACGTAAAGGCCCGACTTGGTCGAGGCCAGAATATCGGCCGGATTGTCCTTGCCCTTCTCGATGAACGTGTTGGTCATCCGCGGGATCGGCAGGTACCGGAAGGACTCGCGGCGGCCGTTGCCCGTCCGCTCCATTTTCAGCTGCCTGGCCGAGAGAACGTCGCTCATGTATTTGAGCAGGACGCCATCCTGGATCAGGACGTTCCGCTTCATCGGGGTTCCCTCGTCATCGAAGTTCGTCGTCCCGCGGAAATTGGGCAGGGTGCCGTCGTCGACCATGGTGAACACCGGGGAGGCGACCGTCTGCCCGAGCTTGCCGGTGAAAACACCGATTTCCTTGGCAATGTTGTCGGCCTCGAGGGGATGCCCGACGGCTTCGTGGACCAGGACGCCGCCCCAGCCGTTTTGCATGACCACGTCGAGCTTGCCGGCCGGCGCATCCCTGGCTTCGAGCATGACGATCGATTCGCGGGCGCAATTGCGGGCCGCCGTTTCGGCCGCTCCTCCGTCGAACATCTCGAAACCGGCATGAGCGCTCAAGCGCTCCCGGCCCATGTGGGACGTGCCGTTTCCGGTGCCCAGCGTCTGAATGATGAAGAACAGGAGCGGAAGCTCATCCGTCAGCCAGAGCCCTTCGGAATTGGCGATCGTCCGGCCCCGGATTTCGTCATAGTAATCGATCGAGGCCATTTTGATCCTGGGATCATAGTCGAGAGCGGCCTGGTGAGCCCGCTGCATGACCTCGAGCCGCTGTTCATCGGCGACATCCTGAAGCGGGACCTTGACGGTTACAAACGAAGGGAGGATCGAGGATTTGACGGCGGCGGCCGGACCCGCCGGGCCCGATCCCTTGGCAATCGTTCCCGCCACTTCCGCCGCCCGAAGCAGCTTCTCTTCCGAGATTTCATCGGAATAAGCGTATCCCGTTTTATCTCCCGAGATCACCCGGACGCCCGCCCCCTGGCTGAGGCCGAAAACGGCGCTCTTGAATTTGCCTTCCTCCAGGAGGATCGACCGGGAGATTCGGTTCTCCAGATAAACTTCGCCGAACTCGCCGCCCTGCTCCAGGGCTTTCCGAATCACCTTGTCGAGGAGTCCGGGGTCGGCGGCCAGCGGCGACTTCGTCCCTCCCTTGGGCGAACAGGATAACAGCTGGGCGATCAGGGCCGGCGTCGCGGCGACCGCCAGGCTTCCCTTAAAACCCAATTCCAGAAACCGACGGCGGGGGATTTCCCCGTCCCGAACGCGATATCGCATGAAGTCTCCTTCCCTGAATTTGGAGTATTCGTTTGATCCAAGATGAGCATGATATTTCCGCTGACAAGCGGGTGTCAAGGAACGGGAAACGAAATCGCGATTCTTACCCGGTCGGCTCGGCCGGAATCCTGAACGCCCCGGGAGCGGGATTCACGTTGATCCTGGCGTTTTGATAGGTTCCTCTTTCCAGTCCGTTTCTTCCGGGATAACGGAAACCGTCGGGAAAGAGAAAACCGTCGTAATGGGTATAGGCGTCGATGATATTTTCCCAATCCTCGCCCTCGACGCCGTTCCAATTCACCAGCCGCTTCTTAACCAGGAACGTCCCGGCGTCGAGGAAATAAGTCACAAAGGAGCCGAGAGGCAGATTGACCCGGATTTTTAAAGTCTCGATCCCGTTGACCATTTCCCGGCCCTGATACTCTGAGGGATGGTCGAAAAAAGCCGGGAGAAGGATGGCGATGTCCACCTCGAAGTGCCGCCAGGATTCGGCGGGAATGAGCTCGGCGCGTCTCGGAGTTCCCTTCTCGTCCGGTTCGCGCATCACCCAGGCGGCCCTCTTTCCATCGAAAACGAGTACCCCCTCGCCCTCCACGTCATTCCGGAACAGATTCGGGCGGAGGACGGTCTGGCGGCTGGGAAGGGCGCTTCCGTGGAAAAAGCTTTCGACGTAGAGGGATTTCAAGTCCTCCCTCTTCAACCCGCCGAACATCGCCGTCCAGGCCTTGGCGATAATCTCGTCTTTTGAGAGCCCGGGTTTGGGGGCGGGCCCGCAGGAGGAGAGTGACGTCGCCAAAAGACCGAGAACCGTCAATGTGGTTGCAAGCCCGCCCGGAATTTTCATCGCCGCTCCTTCAGGACGAATTCTGGAGAAAACCTACGCTCCCGCGGGATGGATCCCCGGATGAATTCATACAATTCCTTCCAGCATTTTTCATGCCAAGGCGTTCGGCTTGAAAAAGAAGAAAAGGCCGCTGCCAGGCCGCCGAAGTTGTCTCCGGATCGGACAGGCCTTGTCCGCCTGCGGACACCGCATTTGTATTTTTATGTTCCAAGCCGCGTACAAAAGATACGTTCTTGTTTAGACAGGACGCTTCACCGGGGAGACCGCGGCCAGGGCACATCGGAGTTTCACTTGACAGAAACGGCCGGCTTCGATATGTGGTCACCATGGATCGTTTGAATTCATCGGACCCGGCAATCGCCTATCGCCAGCGGAAAGAGGCCTGTTCGGCGGAGTTGCGCCGCCTGGCGAAATTCGACCTGACTCTCGGATGCGGAAAGCTTTTGCTCCTCGCCGTCGATCTCTATCTTCTGGTTCGAGCCGTCACGACAGACGGGTCTCTCGTTCTCTTCGGTCTCGTCTCGGGATCATTCGCCCTGGCGGCCGTCTTTCACGGGGCGGTTTTGCGCCGGAAACGCCGGCTCACCTCCCTCAAAGACATCCAGGAAAACGAGCTCCGCGCTCTCGGCCATGCTTTTCTCGACCTTGACGACGGCCGGGAGGCCGAGGTCGCCGGCCATCCCTATTCCGCCGACCTGGAATTGTTCGGCCCTCGGAGCGTCTTCCACTTCCTCAACCGGACAGCGACACGGCTGGGGCGGGACCGGCTGTCGGCTCTCTTCAAGGGCGACGGCAAGGCCCCTGATCCGCAAGCCATTCAATCCCGTCAGGAAGCCGTTCGAGAGCTTGCGCCCGCCCTCGACTTCCGCCACGGGCTTCAGCTTCACGGCATGGATTTGGGCGACAAGGGCCGCGCAACCGGCGGTCTCGATGAATTTCTTAAGGATCCTGCCCGGGTCCTGGGTCGTCCGGTTTTAAAAACAGCCCTTTATCTTTTCCCCTTGATCGCCCTCGGCTCCGCCGCCGGCTTGTTTTTCGGGCTCCCCCGCTGGGTACTTTATCTCGCCCTCCTGGTCAACGGCTTGACCGTTTTGGCCGGGGAGAAACACGTCGCCCGGACCTTCCGGTTGATGTCAAAAACACACGACGTCTTAAAATCCTACGCCCGAATCCTGGCCGATATCGAGCGGTCGGATTTCCGCACCGAGCGCCTTCGTGAACTGAGAAGCCGCCTGTTTCAGGACGATCGCTCCGCCTCGGCCGGCATAAGAAAGCTTTCGGGCCTTCTTGGACGACTCGAGTTTCGGTCGGGTCAGGTCATTTATGTGGCCGTCAACGTTCTCGTGCTCTGGGACCTTCATTGTTTGCTCCGGATCGAAACATGGCGGCGCGACACGGCCGGCTGCGTCCCGGCCTGGTTCGAGACGATCGCCGAAATCGACGCGCTCTCCAGTCTGGCGAATGCCGGCTTTAATCATCCCGATTGGGCCTTTCCGGAAATCGCGGCCGAGGGAACCGTTTTTTCCCTGGAGGGGGCCGGCAATCCTCTCATCCCGGACGGCGTCCGGATCGACAACGACCTCCGCTTCGGAACATCGCCGCGGATTGCCGTGGTCACCGGCCCGAACATGGCCGGAAAAAGCACCTTTCTCAAGACCGTCGGGGTCAACCTTGTCCTGGCGTACGCCGGCGGACCGGTCTGCGCCCGCCGCCTGCTCGTATCCCCTGCGATCCTGATGACCAGCCTGAAGGTCAATGACTCCCTCGACCGGGGACTGTCGCTCTTTCACGCTGAGTTGCAGCGGCTCAAGGACATCCTCGACCCGGTCCGGGAGGGGAAACCGGTCTTCTTCCTCATTGACGAGATGCTGAAAGGAACCAACACCGCCGACCGCGAAGTCGGATCGCTGGCCCTGCTCCGCCAGCTGGCCGGCCGGCCTGTTTCGGGGCTCGTCGCAACCCACGACCTTCACCTGACCGATCTGGCTTCCGAATTCCCGGAAAAAATCGTCAATTTTCATTTCGACGGACGGGTCGAAGGCGACCGGCTGGTTTTCGATTTTCTCCTCCGGCCCGGCCGGTGTGAGAGCTTCAACGCCCTGGCCCTGATGAAAATCATGGGGATCGACGTCTGAGAGAAACCGATGTCTCTCAGTATTTCAATTTGTATGGAATTTCGACAAAAGGAGGTTTTTTCTCTTTAAAATCCTTCGTGGCCCTGGTGACAAGCTTCAATTCATGCCGCAAGGCGAGGGCGGCTTGGAAGGCATCCGGCAGTCTTCCACCGTGTTCTCTCCGGAAAGCCGCCGCCCGGGTCGTGTCTTCCGCCGTCAAAGGCAGGCAATCGAATTCGTCGCAAAGAACCGCGGCCGCGGCTGTTTCGCCGCCCGAGCCGCCACATAAAACCTCCGCCCGGGTGATGGGGGAAATGACGGCTTCGTCCTCTCGAAGGCCCCCGAGCCAACGCGTCGCCTCTGAAATTCCTCGAAGATGGTCGATGAGAATCACGGAATCCAGGAGAAAGACGGGTCTCACGTTTCTTTTTCCCAATCTTTTCTAAGAGAATCGACAGAGGCGCGGCTGTCGCCTTTCATCCCCGTCCATGTTCCCGCCGTTGTTTTCAGGACATGGGCCAGGCCTTTTTCTGCTTTTGCCCGCCGATAGCTCCGGATGGCCCGCCGGACGACCTCGGCGCTTGAGATCCGATGACGAAGGCCGTAGCCTTCCAGCCAACGTTTTTCCTCTTCCGGAATCGAAATGATCGTGCGCGTCATGCGGCTCATCTTTCTCCCCTGACCAATATATATCAGTTAGGTGATATCATGTCAATGGGAATCATCGCTTTTCATCTTCCACTTGAACAGACGGGCGAAACCCCTTTTTTTTCAGATTGAGGAAATTTTTCGGAGACGAAGGAGAGTGGGATCTCCTCGACGTGCCCGTTCCGGGTCAGCAGGCGAAATGACGGTCTTGGATTAACCCCGCGTCCGGGAGCCATAGATTCAAGTCATTCAACTGACCGTCCGGGTGGCGAGGACGTCGACACCCGTGCCGAGGACGTTTTTGATGAGGACGTCGCCGCGACGGACGGGGGCGGCGGGCCGCAGAATCGCGATTTCGGCCAGAATGGGGAACAGGAGCTCCCGGGGAACGCGGTCGCTCAAGCGGACCGAAACCATCCGGTCCGAAGTCCCGCGAAGCGGGATGGAGGCGGCCAAATTCCGCTTCGGTCGAAGGACCTCCTCGGCCGCGAAATCCGGCCCCTTGTCGCACTGATGGCCCCGGACGTCGACCCGCTCTCCGTCGGTTTCCACTTCGAGCTCGCAGCTGATCGGACAGAGAAGGCAGGTCAACCGATCAATCATGAGCCGAAACCTCCAGGTCCTCGTCGAGCGCGCTCTTCAAATTCAGCTTTTGAAGCTCCGAAGGCAGGATCCGAGGAAATTTCCTCCGGAAAAGCGTCGTGCCCGTCGACCCGACCCGTCCCTCGATCCAGACGTTTCGCCGGGGCCGGGTCACCCGGAAATGGAGGTCGACGCCGGCGATGCCCCGCCGGATAACCTGTGGGAGCACATACCGGATTCCGGCTCCGGACGCGATCCGGACGGCCTTCTCCCCCGCCGGAAACCCGTCGTATGCGAACGAAGCGGCATTTTTTCCGGCTTCGAACCCTTCCAGCGAAGCCCAGTCGGCCACGTCATGGATCTGGAGGACGTTCCCGCAGGAGAAGATACCGGGAACCGAGGTCATGAATCGATCGTCGACGACGGCTCCGCCCGTCGCCGGGCTGAGTTCGACACCGGCTCTCTTGGTCAATTCGTTTTCGGGGATGAGACCGACCGAAAGGAGGAGCGTGTCGCAGGCGATCTCCCGCTCGGTTCCGTCGACAGGTTTCAAGCTCTCGTCCACCCGGGCGATGACGACGGACGAAACACGGTCCCGGCCCCGAATGTCGATGACGGTGGTCGAAAGCGCGAGGGGGATGGAAAAATCGTGGAGGCATTGGCGGACGTTCCGTTCCAGGCCTCCGGCCCAAGGTAGAAGCTCGAAAACACCCTTGACCTTCATCCCTTCAAACGTCAGCCGGCGGGCCATGATCAGGCCGATATCGCCGGATCCCAGGATCACGATCTCGTTTCCGATCCTGCGGTTTTGGAGATTCACAAGGTTTTGGGCCGTACCGGCCGTCCAGACGCCGGCCGGACGGTCGCCGGGAATCTCGATCATGTCCCGGGTTCGCTCCCGGCAGCCCATGGCCAGGACGACCGCTTTCGCCCGGACGAGACCATACCCGGATCGAGAGTTGACTCGGAGTGTCCGGTCGGCCGCAAGGTCAAGAACCATCGCCTCCGTTTCAACCTTGATTCCTTCCCGCTCGACGTCCTCGATGAGACGCTCGGCGTATTCCGGTCCGGAGATCGTTTCCTTGTAAAGGGCCAGTCCAAAGCCGTCGTGGATGCATTGATTGAGAATGCCGCCGAGGCGGTTTTCCCGCTCGAGGAGGAGAACCTCGGCCCCGGCCCGCCGGGCTCCCAGCGCGGCGGCCAGCCCGGCCGGCCCTCCGCCGATCACGGCGACATCGAAATCCCGGCCCATCACGGCTTGATCCTCCCGAAAACGAGGCGCGAAGAGCCGCCCTTCTTGGTAATCTCTTCCGGTTTCAGCCCTTCGCCCTCGAGTATTTCGACGATCCGAGGCGTGCAGAATCCGCCCTGGCAGCGGCCCATGCCGCACCGGGTCCGGCGCTTGATCGCGTCCATCGTCTTCACGCCGAAAGGATTTCGGATTGCGGCCAGCACCTCGGCCTTGGTGACATGCTCGCAACGGCAGATCATCTCACCCCAGTCGGAATCGGTCGACGAAAGCGCGATTCGAGCTTCATCATCCAGATGGGCGAACTTCGGGCGTTCGGGCAGGCCCGGCTCGAAGTCGGCTTTCGGTTTCATGTCTTCCTTCGCACCGATGAGGCCGACGACATGCTCGGCCAGGGCGGGGGCGGCGGTCAAGCCCGGAGACTCGATGCCCAGGAGGTCGATCCACCGCGGCCGGCGCCCGCTTTCGGCGACGACGAAATCGGCCTCGTCGCCCCGCTCCCCCGGCCCGTAGATGCGCGGCCGCAAACCGGAATAGGCGTGAATGACCGGGAATCCCCGCAAGGCCGGAACCAGGGCGAAGGCTTCGGCTTTCAGCCGGTCGCAGACCGGCCGGGTCGAAGCCGTCTCGTCCTTGTCATCGACATACGCGCCGCTCGGCCCCAGAATGATGTTGCCTTCCGGTCCGGGAGTGACATGAATGCCCAGGGATCCGTCGCTCGGCGGAACGGGATAGACCGGCATCCGGAGGATTGCGCCGGCCGCCTTGTCCAGGATGAGATATTCTCCCTTGTATCCGTAAACGCGCGATGCGGCCGAGCCGGCCATCATCGCAACCTCATCGGCCCAAAGCCCGGCGCAATTAACGACCCAGCGGGCCGAAACCGGTTCGCCCGGAGTCGAAAGAACAAAGTGATCCGTCCGGAACTCGACCTCGGCGACCTTCCGCTCCAGACGGACTTCGGCCCCGTTACGGACAGCGCTCTCGGCCAGGGCGATCGTGAATTCATAAGGCGAGATGATCCCGGTCCAGGGGGAGAACAAAGCCCACTTGCCCGAGACATTCGGCTCGATCTCCCGTATCGCGGCCTCACCCACGACGTCCAGACCGGGCGTGCCGTTTTTTTCGCCCCAGCTTCGGAGTTCCTCGAGATGCCGCCTTCCCGCATCGTCGGGCGCGACGACGAGCTTTCCGGTTTTCCGGTGAGGAACGCCGAGCGCCGAAGCCAAATCATACAGGCTTGGAAGCGCGGCGGCGTTCAATCGGGCCTTGAGCGTTCCAGGCCGGACATTGAATCCGGCGTGGATGACGCCGCTGTTGCCCTTGCTGACGCCCTCGGCCAGGTCGGAATTCTTTTCGAGCAGGATGGTCTTCAGGCAGTACCGGGAAAGCTCCCGCAAAACGGCGCAGCCGACGACACCCCCGCCGATGACGGCGACGTCATAAAGTCCGGCCGCTTTGCTTTCACCCATGGAGACTCAAAATCATACCAAAACGCTCCGGGACGCGCCAACTTCGCCTCTCTGAATCTTTTTCGAATTGACCCTGAGTCTGGAATCCGGTAAAGTCTGACCCAGCGAATCGCAGAAAATGAAGAAGACGCCGGATTTTTCCTTCGATTATCTCGTCATCGGCTCGGGTTTCGGCGGGAGCGTGTCGGCCATGCGCCTGGCCCAGAAGGGCTACACCGTGGGCCTCGTCGAAGCCGGCCGACACTGGCAGGCCGACCAGTTCACCCGGCGGAATTGGAACCTTCGGAAATTCCTCTGGATGCCCGGCCTCGGCCTTCACGGGACCTGGCGCCTCCGCCTTCTGAACAAGGTCTTCATCCTGGCCGGGGCCGGAGTGGGAGGCGGGAGCCTGAATTACGCCAACACGCTTTACGTCCCGCCGGACGTTTTCTTCGAGCGCGACAGCCTCAAACGCCTGGGCGGCCGGAAAGAATTCGGGCCGTATTACGACTTGGCCTCCCGGATGTTGGGCGTTGTCCGCAATCCGGTGGAAACCGCCCAGGACGCGCTCCTGCGAGAAACGGCCGGGGATTTCGGCCGGGCCGAGACCTACCAGCCCACTCCTGTGGGCGTCTTTTTCGGAACCAAAGGCGAAGTTTCGGCCGACCCCTATTTCGAAGGCGAGGGCCCGGACCGGACCGGTTGCGAGCTCTGCGGCGAATGCATGACCGGCTGCCGCAAGGACGCTAAAAACAGCCTCGACAAGAATTACCTCTATTTCGCCCGGAAATTCGGCGCCCGGATCTTCGCCGAAAACAAGGCCGTCGATATCAAATCCCTCTCCCCCGACGGAAGCGAGGGGTACCTTGTCCGGACGAAAAAGACGTCGGGCGCGCTCCCGGGCCGGCGCGGCTTGACTTTCCGGGCCGGAGCCCTGGTGATGGCCGCCGGCACAGTCGGGACCAACACCCTCCTTCTGGACCTGAAGCGCAGGGGCCGCCTTCCGAACCTCCCGGAGACGCTCGGGCGTTACATCCGGACCAACAGCGAGACCATGCTCGGCGTTCGTTCGCCCGACCCTCATGCCGACTTCAATATCGGCGTGGCGATCACTTCGAGCGTCCATCCCGACGCGGAAACCCACATCGAACCTGTCCGATTCGGAGAGGGGCATGATGCGATGTCGCTTCTCGTGGCCGCCCTGACCGACGGCCGGAAAAAAGTCCCCCGGTTTCTCCGCTGGCTCGGAAACGAGATTCTCCATCCCGTGCGCCACGCCCGGCTCCGCCGGCCGGGAGGCTGGGCGAAAAAAACAGTCATTCTCCTGGTCATGCAAACCGCCGACAATTTTTTCCATCTGCGCCGCCGGCGGCCGTGGTTTTTTCCCTTCATCAAGACGTTGAAGGCCAGACCGGGAGACGACCGCCGGAACCCGACCTGGATCCCGGTCGGAAATGAATTCGCCCGGCGCATGGCCGGACGGATCAAGGGCGTGGCCGGAAACGTCATCACCGAGGTGACCGTCAATGCCCCCATCACCGCCCATATTCTGGGCGGATGCTCCTTCGGGCCGACGCCCGAAGAAGGCGCGATCGACGGGCAAAACCGGGTCAAGGGCTACCGAAACATGCTCGTCTGCGACGGCTCCCAGATCCCCGAGAACCTCGGCGTCAACCCGGCCCTGTCCATCACGGCGTTTGCCGAACGGGCCATGTCCTTCATCCCCCCTAAAAAGCCGGTCCGCGTCCTTCGGGCGGAGAAACGGTGGGGTTTGGACGGCCTCCTCATCCGGAATCCGGCTTCCGACGCTTCATCCGGCCGGCCATCCTGACCGGACCGCCGGCCCGGCGTCTTCTCCGAAGCGACCGCTGTCTCTTCAAGCCCGTCCGCGTGATTGATATCCCTCCGGCGATTTGCTAGAGTGGCCGTCTCAATATGAAAAAACGAATCTTGATCTCCGCCTCACTCTTTCACGCCCTGACGGACGCCAGCACCGTCGTCATCCCGACGGTCTTTCCTATTCTTTTTAACCGGGGCTTTCTGATCACCCGCTATTCCCAGATCGGGCTGCTCTCCAACCTCGGGCTGCTGGCCACCCTCCTGGTCCAATTCGCCGTCGTTCGGATGTCTTACCGGCGGGATTACCGCCTCTTTCTCGCGGCCAGCGGCCTGGGCATCTGCGCCGCTCTGGCTCTCACGCCGTTTTCCCGGACGTTTGCCGTCCTGTTGCTGCTATTTATCGGCTTGCGCCTTTCGGCCAGCGTCTATCATCCCTTGATCATCTCCTGGATTTCCAAGGTCAATTCGGAGTCCGAACGGGGCTTGGACAATGCCATGGGCATTCAAAGCGGCTCGGGCAACGTCGGCGTCATGCTGGCGTACCTGACCGTCGGCTTTCTGGCCCAGCGCTGGTCATGGACGACGCCGCTTTTCGTCTGGGCGGTCCTCGGGCTTCTTCTGGCAGGGGGCGGCCTCCTGGCCCTCCGCGGAATACCCGCCGTCAACGATGAATCCCGCCCCCGCCGGGAAATGCGCTCCTGGTGGGATTCCCTGGTCGCAGTCAGACGCTTCATTCCGGGATTTTTTTTCGGGGGGATGGGTTGGTCGGTCATCATCTTTTACGCGCCCTCGCTTCTCAACCACCGCTTCGGCATCCCGATGGGAGAGACCGGTCTCTACCTGGCTTTATGGATGGGCATCGGCACCGTGACCGGGTATTCGTTCGGGTGGTTCAGCCGGCGATTCGGAAGAAAGAATATCTTCCTGACGACTCTGGGCGGATCGGCCGTCTGTCTTCTCGTGCTGGGTTTATCGCCCGTCCGCTTCCCGGCCGTCGCCGCCCTCCTGGTCTACGGAGCCTTGCTCCTGATGACTTACCCCGCGCTTCATACCTTCGTCGGCACGACCGTCCGGCCGGGGGAACAAACCCGGGCCTTCAGTTGGGTGTCCAATATCCAGATCCTGTCCGGAGCCGTGGTTTCGCTCATCTCGGGATTTCTTTCCGATTCCCTCGGAATCAACGTGCCGTTCATCTTCACGGCCGTTCTCACTCTGGGGATTTTCCTGTTTTACATCCCCCGGGGCCCTGAATTTTTCGGCGGACGGAAAAAACACTCGATCGAGCCGGAAATCGATAGCACGATTTAGCCGGCGTTATCCATATGAGGCGGTTGGCCTATGGGGATTAATCCGGCCGCGTCTCACACGCCTTCGTGTTGAATAACAAACACCGTTTCCGTCATTCCATCTCGATGTCCTTACGGTTCTGAGCATTAAGAATCACATCTCGATGTCCGTATGGCTACCAAATACGAATTAATATTGGATAAATTGCGACCCTGACGACTCGGGAAGGGACCGATTGAATCGCGAACCGGATGTCATTCATGGGAAATGCATGGGGGGGGAGAAAAAGGCAATCCTGGTGAGGACCGCGTTTGCCTCGCCGGAAATTCTCGAATAGAATTGTCCGGAGAGGAAGACCATGAACAACCCCAAATCCCCATACCGGACCGCTTTCGTTCTCGGCCTCATTCTGGCCCTTGCCGCCGCGGTCACGCCGGCGCGGGCGGCGATGGACGTGGACAAGGTTCCCCATCCCCTGGCGACGGCCGGCCTCTGGATCGGGGATAACGGCGGCGTTCTGGGGCCGGAATATGTCGCCCTGATCCAAAACATCTGCGAAACTCTGAAGGTCAAGACGGACGCGGAATTTGCCGTCATCACCGTCGACGACCTCGGCGGCCTGCCCGTCGAAGAATTCGCCGCCAAGCTGTTCAAGCGGTTCGGGATCGGGACGGCGGGAAAGGAAAACGGGCTTCTCCTCCTCTTTTCGCGCGACGACCGAAGAATCCGATTCGAAGTCGGATACGGGCTGGAAGGAACGATCACCGACAGCCTCGCCGGACGGCTGCTGGACGAGCAGGCCCTGCCCTTTTTCAGGGAAGGTCAATACGGCCGCGGCGTGTTCGCCGCGGCCAAGGCGGCGGCGGAAAAAATCGGCGAGGCCAATGGCACGCCGCTGGGTTTGCTCGAGCCGGCCGCCTGGCCGGCCCAAGTCGCGCCGCCCCAACCTCTCGCCCGGACGGAAACCGAGGCCGCCGGGGAAAAAGCGAAAAAAGCCGACCCGCTTCCCTCGGCGCTCATCTCCGGAGGCGCGGTCGTCCTCTTCACCCTCCTGGGCTTTCTCTTCGTTAACAAGAGAGTCTCCCAAAAGCGCGGCCGGGCGGCCAAGCTCAAAGCCGCCCACGGCATCGGCGTTCAATCGCTGACCTGGCTTGGAAGCGCGGGGGGATTCGCCGCTCTCTCGGCCGTCAATAAAACCATCCTTCCCTATCTCCTCTCTCTGGGCGCGGTCCCCCTGGCTTCCTCGATCGGCTTCGGGAAAGCCCTGAAGTCGCTGCGACGCCGATTGGCCGATTACCAGGAAGCCTGCGCCAAGTGCGGACAACCGATGGATCTTCTCGATGAACAAGCCGACGACGCCCTCCTCACGCCGGAGGAAGTCGCCGAGGAAAAGGCCGGCGGGATGGACTATGAAGTCTGGCAATGCCCCTCCTGCGGAGCGATTGAAAGCTTTTCGACCAAGCTCGGGAAGGCCTCGGACTGCCCGCAGTGCAAGCGGCGAACGCTGGTCACGACCACGACGACCCTGGTCGCGGCCACACGGACATCGGGGGGGAAGGTCCGGGTCGAAGCCGACTGTAAAAATCCGGCCTGCGATTATCTGAAAGTCACCGAGCGCAACACCCCTCGCCTCCCTCCGCCGTCGACCGGTACGTCGAGTCATTCGGGGCACCGGTCGTCCGGCTCCTCCGGCCGGAGCTCTTTCGGCGGGGGCCGCTCGGGCGGCGGCGGCGCCTCCCGGGGCTGGTGAGATGAGCCCGGATATCCGCTGGTCTCCGCCCGCCGAAGGGTTGAGGATCAAGACCATCGACATGCACACCGGAGGAGAGCCGGTCCGCATCCCGGTCGAGGGCTTGCCCGAAATCAAGGGGAACAGCGTTCTGGAGATGCGGCGATACTTCCGTGATCATCTGGATTCGATTCGGACAGGCCTGATGTGGGAGCCGCGAGGCCATGCCGACATGTACGGCGCGATCGTCACCCGGCCGTTCAGCTCCGGGGCCGATTTCGGGACGTTTTTCCTCCACAACGAAGGCTACAGCACGATGTGCGGACACGCCACGATCGCCCTGACAAAATTCGCCGTCGAAACCGGCCTGGTTAAAAAAGAGGGACCTGAGGTCGACATGATCATCGACGCTCCGCCCGGCCGTCTCCGGGCCCGGGCCCACTGCCGCGACGGCCAGGTCGTTCGGAGTTCCTTTCTCAACGTTCCCTCGTTTCTTTATCTCTCCGGAGAGACGATCGACGTGCCCGGAATCGGCAAAGTGGAATTCGACGTGGCTTTCGGCGGCGCCTTTTATGCCTTCGTCGAAGCCGAGCCCCTCGGCTTGAAAATGGACGCTTCCGATTACCACCGGCTGATCGACTACGGCCGGAAAATCAAGCTCGCGGTCATGGCCGCGTTTCCCATCCGTCATCCTTTCGAGGAGGACTTGAGCTTCCTCTACGGGACGATTTTCACCGGCCGGCCGGAAAATCCGGCCCATCACAGCCGCAACGTCTGCATCTTTGCCGACGGCGAAGTGGACCGCTCGGCCACGGGCTCGGGCGTCAGCGCCCGGGCCGCCCTCCATTATGCCAAGGGCGGGCTGAAGGAAGGCGAGACCGTGACGATCGAGAGCATCCTGGGGACGACGATGACCGTCCGGGTGGCCGAGACGACGACCTTCGGCCCTTACCCGGCCGTCGTTCCCGAAGTCAGCGCCCGGGCCTTCTTTACCGGAACGAGCGAGTTCTGGTTCGATCCGGAGGACGACTTGAAGGGCGGATTTATTTTTCGATAAACCCGGCGGCCTCTTTTTTCGCCCGGCGGGTCGTTTCCACGATGAACTCCGACTTGGCCTGGGTATAGGCCAGGCGGTCGCCGCCGTGTTCGGCCGCCAGATGGATTTTCAGGTCGGCATATTCGGCCGCAACCACGGGGTGGGCGATCAGGTAATCGCGAAAGAGCAGCCGGTCCCAAAGCTCCGAGTCGCCTTCGACCATGTGGAGGTGATGGGTCCGCCGGCCGGAAGCGTCGCGTTTGATGAACCAATGGTAGAAGGGCGGGCCGTCGTCGCCGAAGGCCGGCCTCCAGAAATAATCATATCCCTGGCCCTCGAGAATGGGGACGATGTTCCGCCTTGCCGAGTCCGCATCGGCGATTTCGACCAAAAGGTCGATGATTGGCTTGGCCGCAAGCCCCGGGACGGCGGTGCTCCCGAAATGCTCGATCCGCCCGACGAGGTCTTCGGGCAAGCTGGCCCGCAAGTGGTTCTTCTCCATCTCGAAGAGAATCGGCCAGCGTTCGTCATACGGAACGACGGCGACTTCCTCGGCCGTCACCCGCCGAATTCTCTCCTCGAGCGTTTCCCCCGAATTATTCATAAAACTTCTCGATTTTAATACGTTCGATTTTCTCATGAAGATAAAAAACGAGTTTTTACCCTTCGGGCGAGCCGGGAGGATTGCATCTGCTTCGCGGCGAAGGGTTCGCAGTTGCAGCCTTCCCGACTCGTGAATAATCCACGGTCCATCAGCCCGGTTTTCCTTGCGCCCCTTTCTAATACAACCCGGTGCTGCCGAACCCGCCTTCGCCCCGGCTCGTGTCATCGAGAGTCTCGGCTTCACGGATATCGACCGAGGCGACGGGCTGAATGAGCATCTGGGCGATCTTCATCCCGGCTTTGATTTCGTAAGACGTCGGGCCGAGGTTGATCATGACGACCTGGACTTCGCCGCGGTACCCCGCGTCGACGACTCCGGCCAGGCGATGGACGCCCTTCAAGGAAACGCCGCTCTTGTCCCAGATCAGACCGACGAACCCCCCGGGGATGGCCATCTGGATTCCGGTCGGAACGGCGAACAATTCGCCCGGAGCGAGTTGCTTGTCGACACAAGCGAACAGGTCCATCCCCGCGTCGCCGGGATGGCCGTAAACCGGCAGCTTCGCCGCCGGGTGTATTTTTTTCACCCGAAGATCCATATTGATTTCTCCCAAAATGAAACGACATTATTACGAACGAGGAACAGTATATCGCGGCCCGGTGAATATTGAACCTGAATTCTTACAAATCATTTTCGAATTCCCAACATCTCTTTTGTTTTCACCAAGTTAAAAAATTACGTTTTCCGCCCGCCTGGAAAAGCCGACGGGGAGGATTTCCGGGAATGCCCGCTTGTCGGCGAGGCCGGTTTATAATCCGTCGACCTGCACGTCCCCGAAATACGGCCGGGCGGTGTCCGCGATCCGCCGAAGCTCCTCCATGGAAAACGGCTGAACCTCCCGGAACGACGGATCGAGCGTCCGTTCCGGCGAGAACGACTGGATCCGGTACAGAGGCGCGCCGGCGAGCCATTCGCCGATTTTGCGGACATCCTCCTCCCCGACCAGGCCGGGGACAACGGTCGTCCGGAAAATGTGGTTCAAACCAGAACCGCGGATGATTTCAGCGCTCCGGGCGATATCCAACGGATCGACGGGCGCCCGGACGACATCGGGATACCGTTCGAGCGGCGCCTTGGCGTCCATGGCGATCCAATCCACCAAACCGGAGGCGATCAATCCGGCGAGGCGGTCGGGGCGGGAGCCGTTGGTGTCGATCTTGACCAGCAAATGCCGTTCTTTGATCACCGCCAGAAGACCTTCGATCTCCGGCTGGAGGAGCGGCTCCCCGCCGGTCACGCAAATGCCTTCCAGCCAATCCTTCCGGGCGTCGATAAAGGCGATAAAAAAGTCGAGAGGAACATCGGCCAGAATCTCGGGTCGAACGGCCAAATCGCCGTTATGACAATAGGGACAACGAAAAGAGCAGCCCGGAAGAAAGATTGTCGAGGCGATGTGTCCCGGAAAATCCCGGGGGGCGAATTTCTCTAGCCCCTTGATCGCAACCACGCCGTCAATTCCTCGCGGGTGTTGATGACCGCGTCGACCCGGTCGCCGTCCTGACAGACGAGCGTCGGAAGGATGATCGCGCCCTGGGTGTCGCGTTTGACCTGGGGGAGAAACGTCCGGATTCGAATCCGGCCCTCCTTCTCGGCGACATCCTGGACTTCCATCGAGATCGCCGCCTCCTTGAGGGCGGCTTTCATGTCCTCGCACTTGTGGCAATTCGGATAAGTGAACAGAACGTAATTCATGAACCCTCTCTCCTCCTCGCCCGGACGGCCCGGACCGGTTAATCGACGGTGGTATAGGGCGTCCGGTCGACGAATTCCGCCTGTTTGCCGTCGTTCCACGTCTTGATCGGCCGCAAATATCCGACGATCCGGGAAAAGACCTCGGTGTCCGTGCCGCAATCGGGACAGGTCGGCTTCCCTCCCTTGAGATAGCCGTGGTTTTCACAGACGCTGAATGTCGGCGTGATGCTGAAATACGGGATATGGGTTTCCGAAATTTTCCTGACCAGCTTGCGGCAGGTGGCGCCATCGATGGCCTCGGGAAGGAAGGTGTGGAAAATTGTCCCGCCGGTATACAGGGTCTGGACCTTCTCCTGGTGCTTGAGCGCTTCAAACACGTCCCGGGTGGCGTCGACGTTGAGCTGGGTGGAATTGGTCAGGTACGGATGCTTGTCTGTCCCGGCGGTGACGATCTGGGGATATTTCTGCTTGTCCAGGCGGGCCAGCCGGTACGAGGTGGACTCGGCCGGCGTGGCTTCCAGGTTGTACAGGTTGCCGGTTTCGTTCTGGTACTCTTTCAGGACGCCGCGCATAAAATCGAGGATCTCGATCGTAAACGCCTGTCCTTCCGGCGTTCCGATGCCCTTCCCGAGGAGGTTGAGGCAGGACTCGTGCATGCCGCAAATGCCGATGGTCGAGAAATGGTTGTTGAAATGGCCGAGGTAGACCTTGGTGTAGGGCATGATGCCCCGCTTGAGCATGTTGTTGACGATCTCGCGCTTGGCTTCCAGCGATTCCTTGGCCATGTCCATCAACTCGCGGAGGCGGGTCTTATACTCCTCGCGCGTCTTGCTGACATAACCAAGGCGGTTAAGGTTGATGGTGACGACGCCTATCGACCCGGTCGAATCGACCGGTCCCCACATGTTCCCGGGCCGGCGCATCAGCTCGCGCTGGTCGAGGTTGAGGCGGCAGCACATCGCCCGGATGTCCCCCGGATTCATGTTCGTCCCGATATAATTCTGGAAATACGGAATTCCGTACTTGGCCGTCACATCGAAGAGAAGCTTGGCGTTGGGAGAATCCCAATCGAAATCCTTGGTCAGGTTGTAGGTCGGGATGGGGAAGGTAAAAACCCGTCCCTGATGATCGCCGTCGACCATGAGCTCGAGAAAGGCCTTGTTGATCATATCCATTTCGGCCTGGAGCTCGCCATAAGTGAAGTCCATCTCCCGGCCGCCGACGATCGCCTTCTTGACGGCCAGATCGGCCGGAACCGTCCAATCGAAGGTCAGGTTGGAGAACGGCGTCTGCCAGCCCCAGCGGGAGGGAACGTTCAGGCCGTA
>CAYPKX010000047.1:0-20871 GCA_964411395.1 uncultured Eubacteriales bacterium
TGTCCGGTCCGGCCCCGGCGGGGACCGGCCCTTCTGGCCGCCCAGAGCTCCGACCTCAGAGTCGAGCTGGAGCTGGTCAACGATCTCGGCGAGGAAGTCACCGTCTATGACATCGACGCCGACGGCGCCCGCCGCTGGGTCCATGACCTTCTCCCGGAAAAACAGATGGTCATCGACACTTACCTGACCCACCCCTATGTCGTCGAAAGCCTGTCGGGCGAATTCCATCAAGTCTGCTATGCCGATTATCCCCGCCGCCGGGTCGTCCTTCGGCGGAATTCTTGACGCCGAACCGGCCGCGATCAGGATCTGCGGCCGGTTCCACGACGACGGCCCGGCTGTTGAATATGTTTTTAAAATGGGTTGCTTTTCTGCGAAATCCCGCCGGTTTTTCCCCGGAGGCCGCTCCCTTTGCCGGCGGGCCGGAAAGGATTTGACAGAACACCCGACTCGGTCTATAAAAGACGGCGACCCGACACCCGCGACCGACAAGGAGAGAGAGGAATGCCGTCCCCGATCGGATTCGACAGCGA
Organism: uncultured Eubacteriales bacterium; assembly: GCA_964411395.1. Taxonomy (GTDB): domain Bacteria; phylum Acidobacteriota; class Aminicenantia; order Aminicenantales; family UBA4085; genus JAAZPG01. The sequence continues at coordinate 534 of CAYPKX010000047.1, forward strand.
GCTGTATCTTGCCCAGCAGGAAGCCGAAATTCTGAAGCGGGTCAATCAGTTCGAGAACAAGCTTTATCTCGAATTCGGCGGAAAGATCCTTTTTGACATGCACGCCGCCCGGGTCCTCCCGGGTTTCGACCCGAACGTCAAAATGCGCCTCCTCCAGAAGCTTCGGGATCGGGCCGACATTCTTCTCTGCATTTACGCCGGGGACATCGAGCGCAAGAAGGTCCGGGCCGATTTCGGGATCACCTATGACGTCGATGCCATGAAGCTGATCGACGACCTGTCCGAGCACGGCCTGGATGTGCGGGGGGTGGTCATCACCCGGTTCGCCGACCAGCCCTCGGCCAAGATTTTCCGGAGCAAGCTCGAGCGGCGGGGCGTTCCTGTCTACACCCACGGATTCACCCGGGGCTATCCGACCGACGTCGACCTCATCGTCAGCGATGCCGGTTACGGAGCCAACGAATATATCGAGACCAGGAAGCCGCTCGTCGTCGTGACCGGACCTGGTCCCAACAGCGGCAAGCTGGCGACCTGCCTGTCCCAGCTGTATCACGATTACCGGCGGGGTCAAAAATCCGGATACGCCAAATTCGAAACGTTTCCGATCTGGAATCTGCCCCTCAAGCACCCGGTCAACGCGGCTTATGAAGCGGCCACGGCCGATATCCGCGATTTTAACCAGGTCGACCCGTTCCACCTCGAGGCCTACGGGGCTCCGGCCGTCAATTACAACCGCGATGTGGAAGTCTTCCCGGTCCTTCGCCGGATTCTCGAAAAAATCACCGGCCGGGATGCTCTCTATCGTTCCCCGACGGACATGGGGGTCAACCGGGCCGGATTCGCGATCATCGACGACGAGGTCTGCCGCAAAGCCTCCCTCCAGGAGCTCATCCGGCGCTATTTCCGCTACTCCTGCGAATACGCCCTCGGGTTCGTCGACCGGGAGACGGTCGAACGGGCCGAGCTGATCATGAAAGAGATGAACGCCCGGCCCGAGGATCGGACGGTCGTCGAGCCGGCCCGGGCCGCGGCCGAAGCGGCCCGGGAAAAGGGCAAAGGCCATAAGGGCGTTTTCGTCGGAGCGGCCATCGAGATCCCCGGCGGGACGATCGTGACGGGGGGAAATTCGCCGCTCCTTCACGCCGCCTCCAGCCTCATTCTGAACGCGGTGAAAACCGTGGCCGGAATTCCCGACTCCATCCCGCTTCTCTCCCCTTCGACGCTGGAAGCCGTCGGGCGGTTGAAGCAGGACATTCTGGGTTTGAAATCGGCCAGTCTGAATGTCGATGAAGTCCTGATCTGCCTGAGCTTGAACGCTTCGGCCAATCCCATGGCCCATCTGGCCCTGGAGAAACTCAAGGATCTCCGTGGCTCGGAAGTCCACATGACCCATATGCCGACGCCGGGGGACGAAGCCGGACTTCGCCGGCTGGGGCTCCACCTGACTTCGGATCCGAATTTTTCGAGTAAAAACCTGTTCGTCGCCTGAGCCGTCGTTTCAGGTAAAATAGCCCCTGGAGAATCGTCATGGCTTCATTGATCACCTACCTGGGGGCGGCGGCGATCGTCCCGGGCCGGGCCTTCCGGCGATTGGACCGGGAGCCGAAGAGAGTCGTCAAAGGCCTTCGGGCGATGATCATCGTCGGCGTCCTCTTCGCGGTTTCGGCCGCGGGATTGGCCGCGGCCGGAGCGCTGCTCCCGGCGCCGGTCGTCCTTCCCCTCCCGTCTCATAATTATTATTTTTTTGAAATGTTTTTTGCCCTGCCCGTGTTTCTGGCGGCCTGGCTCGTCGGAGCGGGCGGCGGAAATCTCCTGGCCTCGGTTCTCGGCGGCCGGGGACAGGCCAAGACGGCGACCGGAGCCTGGGGGATCGCCTTTGCCGTTCCCTCCCTGTTGATGTGGATTCCCCACGCCGTCTTCTCCGGATTTCTGATTCTGGGGATGTCCCAGCGGGAATTCATGTCGTACACGGCCGCTCCCGGGATTTGGAAAACCGGCTTTTTCGCCTATCAGGGACTGGCGCTTCTTCTTCTCCTCGTCGGTTCGATCAAGGCGGCGTCGGTCGGCCGGAATCTGAAACCCCTTCCGGCCTTTCTCACCGGGCTTTTTGCTGCGGGACTGTTTGCCTTGCTTATCGGCATATCCATCCGCTGAGACCAACGATATGAATCCTGAGGTGACTCCGGGCGACCGCCGGATCGTCCTGATCCTGGCCACGATCGCGGCCTTCATCACGCCGTTCATGGCCGCCTCCCTGAATGTCGCCGTCCCGGCCATCGGCCGGGAGTTCGGGATGTCCTCCGTCTCTCTCGGCTGGATCGCCACCGCTTATCTTCTGGCCGCCGCCGTCTGTCTCATCCCCTTGGGAAAAATCGCCGATGCCGCCGGACGGAAAAAGATCTTCGGCTGGGGCAGCTTGATCTTCGCTCTCTCCTCGGCCGGTCTGGTCGTTTCGGGATCGACGGCCGCGTTCCTGGCCGGCCGGGTCGTCCAGGGGATCGGCGGAGCGATGGTGATGAGCACCAGCCTGGCCATGCTGACTTCGGTCTATCCGCCGGGCGAGCGGGGTCGTGTTCTGGGAATCAACGTGTCGTTTACCTACCTGGGCCTTTCTCTCGGTCCCGTCCTGGGCGGGACGATGACCCAGCATTGGGGATGGCGAAGCCTCTTCATCGCAACGGCCGTCCTGGAATTTCTCGTCGTTCTCCTCGTCGTTGGAAAGCTGAAAGGCGAGGAGTGGACCGGCGATCGGAAATCCGCATTCGATCGGACGGGGGCCGTCGGAATGGGCGCCGGTCTGGTTTCCTTGATGCTCGGCTTGGGGAGGGTTCCTTCGGCGGACGGCTTCGTCCTGCTGGCCGCCGCCGCGGTTTTTCTTTTCTTGTTTGTCGGCTGGGAGAAGCGCGTCCCGTCGCCCCTGCTGGACTTGAATCTCCTGCGGGGGAATCCGGTCTTTCTCTATTCGAACCTGGCCGCCCTGGTCAATTACAGCGCCACGACGGCCATCGGCTTTGTCCTGAGCCTCGACCTGCAATATATCAAAGGCTTGTCGCCGCAGACGGCCGGTCTCGTCCTGCTCGCCCAGCCGGCCATGATGGTCCTTTTTTCGCCTTTGGCCGGGAAACTCTCGGATCGGATCGAACCTCGAGTCCTGGCTTCTTCCGGAATGGGGATCCTGACGGCCGGACTGGTTCTGCTGGCCGCCGCGGGAGCGGGGGCTCCGACGGCCTTTATCGTTGCCGTGCAGCTGGGCCTGGGATTCGGCTTTGCCCTGTTTTCCTCGCCCAACACCAATGCGGTCATGGGCGCCGTGGACAAGCGGTCTTACGGCGTCGCCTCGGCTTTTCTGGCGACGATGCGGATGACCGGTCAAATGACCAGCATGGGCCTGGCCACGCTGGTTTTCGCCCTGCGGATCGGCCGGGTTCCGATCACCCCGGCGGTTCATCCCGGATTCTTCTCCGCCTTCCGGATCACGTTCCTCATCTGTGCCGCCCTGAGCGTTGCCGGCCTCTTCGCTTCGCTGGCCAGGGGGTCAATGCACGATCCCTCGCCAAAACGCCGATCGTAAGGAGTTCTCATGAAAACCGCCGCCGACTGGATCCGACTTTTGGATTTGGAGAGCCACCCTGAAGGGGGGCATTACCGGGAGATCTACCGGTCCAACGACGTCATTCCGGCGGGATCGCTGGCCCGGTTCGCCGGCCCGCGGAGCGCCTCGACGTCCGTCTATTTTTGTCTCGCTCCGGGCGAACGCAGCAATCTTCACCGGATCAAGGCCGATGAGATCTGGCATTTCTACGACGGGACCGGACTTCGCATTCATTGTTTTTTCGATGATCTGACCCATCGCATCATCTCCCTGGGCCGGAATTTCGAGGCCGGGGAGCTGTTTCAGGCGGTGATCCCGGGCGGTTGCTGGTTCGGAGCGGAGGGAGCCGGTCCAAACGACTGGGCTCTCTTCGGCAGCATGGTCGCCCCGGGTTTCGACTTCACCGATTTTGAGCTGGGCCGCCGGGACGACCTCCTCGCCCGCTTTCCCAACCATGGCGACATCATTCGCCGGCTGACCCGTTGACAGGAAAAATTAATTCCTATAGAATTTGTAGGAAATGATCGGCTCGGTCCTGTGGCCGAAGCCGTCGGCCTCGGGCCGAAAAGGATATGGAATGAAACCTCGTCGCATCGTCGATTCAGTCGAATCCGTGGGAGCGGTGGATTGGGACCGGCGGCTGTTCGATGCCCTGATCCCTCTTCCCGATGGAACCACCTATAATTCCTACCTCATCCGGGGAAGCGAAAAGACGGCCCTCCTGGACACGGTCGATCCGGCCAAAATCGAAATCCTTCTGGAAAACCTCCGGGACGTTCCCTGCCTGGATTACGTCGTCTCCCATCACGGCGAGCAGGATCACAGCGGGTCCCTTCCGGTGATCCTGGACAAATATCCTCAGGCCAGGCTTGTCTGTTCGCCCAAGGCCAAGGGCATTCTTTCGGACCTTCTGACACTTCCCTCCGACCGGATTGTCACCGTCGCCGACGGGGAAACGCTGTCTCTCGGAAACAAGACGCTCGAATTCGTTCATCTGCCCTGGGTCCACTGGCCGGAAACGATGGGCACGTACCTGCGCGAGGACCGGATTCTGTTCAGCTGCGATTTTTTCGGCTCCCACCTGGCCCAGTCCGATCTCTTCGTCCGGAACGAAGGCGAAATCTACCTGGGAGCCAAACGGTATTTTGCCGAGATCATGATGCCGTTCCGGACGGCCATTCAGAAGAACCTGGAGCGGATCAAGGACCTGGCCCTCGACTATATCGCCCCGAGCCACGGTCCGGTATATAACCGGCCGGCCCTCATTCTCGAGGCCTACCGCGACTGGATCTCCGAGACGCCGAAAAACGAGGCGGTGATCGCCTATGTGTCCATGCACGGCAGCACCGAAAAACTGGTCAGCCACCTGGTCGCCGCCCTGGCCGAGAGGGGAGTGACCGTCCACCAATTCAACCTGGCCGACGTTGATTTGGGCAAGCTGGCCATTGCGCTGGTAGACGCGGCGACGATCGTCCTCGGCTCGCCGGCCGTTCTGACCGGGCTTCATCCCAACCTGGCCACGGCCGCCTTTCTGGCCAATGCCCTTCGCCCGAAAGCGAAATTCGCGACTCTGATCGGTTCGTATGGGTGGGGGCAGAAGATGGCCGAGCAGGTTCTCGGTTTTCTGCCGAATCTCAAGGTCGAAATCCTGCCGCCCGTCCTGGTTAAAGGGGCGCCGAAAGAGGCCGATTTCCAGACGATCGAAACCCTGGCTGAAACCATCGCCCGCAAACACAAAGACGCCGGCTTCCTCTGAGGCCCGGGTGTGGGAGATCAGGCGGAGGGAGGAGCGGCCGCTCCGAAGCGCATGACCGCTCCGGCGATTTCGTCGTGGCTGAGGCGCGTCCCCTCATGGGGCGAGACGACGAGGCGGTAAGCGAAAAACGGGCATTCTCCGCCGTACCAGCGAAGCCGGTCCGGTTTGCCCGACGCTTCCGCTTTCCGGGCTTCCAGGGCGCTGAGATGATCAGCCAATCCGCGGAGATTGACCCCGACGGCCGGATCGACCCCGAGACTGTACCGCAATCCCTGATAATTCGAATACACGAAGCTGAAGCCCCGTCCAAGAGGGGAGGCGTCGCGGTCCCGCCGGGCCCATTCCTTGAGGAGAAAGCTGTGGGCGTCGACGACGATCAGCCCGTCCACCAGGATTCGGCCGTTTCCATCCGAACAGGGCAGGTTCAGCATGACCTTGCGGGCGTGATGCGCGTCGCCCTGGTACCAGGCGTTGTCTCCCTCGACTTTGCGAACGGCCCGTTCATAGCGATCGACTCCGGCAAACAAGGACCGGTCTTCGAGGATGTCCCCGCCTTCCGCGGCCCGGGTGTACAGCCTGTTCATGAATCTCATCCCTTCGGCGATCCGGTCGGCGTTGATTTCCTCCAGCGGCTTTTTCACTCCGGCGAACAAGGCCCGAAGAACGGCATAAGGCGTGGCTGCCAGGTCGATCGTCGGGGGAAGAAGCGAAGCATCGACCATCCGGGTGTAAGCCGCCAACCGCCGCATCCCGTCGTCCACCTGTCCGGTTTCCAGGAGCCGGAGGGAGAGAAAGACCGCGGCGAGAGCGTCGAAGTCGGGCAGGAGATGCGTAACGATCGTGACCGGTCCGAAGGCATCGGCCGGCCGGCCGGAGGGCCGAAGATGGTCCAGGACAAGCTCCGGATGTTTGACGACCAGCGAGGCGGCGCATTCGTTTTCCGCTTCGGCGAAGTGGTGATCCAGGACGCCGGGAGCCAGGGCCATCCCGACGTCGAGGACGAGGCGTCCCGGTTGCGGGGCGCAGCGGGTCCCGAAGGCGACGAATTCGTGCCGGATGTTCACGGTCTTGAAGATAGCATACAACCCGGGATAAACAAACCCGGCCGTTTTCCGTATATTGGAAAGAATCATCATCCCCGAAAGGGGAAAGGAGAGCGCTCATGATCGTCACGACGACACCTTCGGTCGAGGGGAAATCGATCACCGCTTATCTGGGCATCGTCACCGGGGAGGCCATCCTTGGCGCCAACCTGTTCAAGGACTTGTTTGCCGGGATCCGGGATATGGTCGGCGGCCGTTCGGCCACGTATGAACGCGAGCTTCAGAATGCCCGCGACCTCGCCCTCCAGGAAATGAGCCAGCGGGCGTCTCAAATGGGAGCCAACGCCGTGGTCGGAGTCGATCTGGATTATGAGGTCCTGGGGCAGAGCAACGGCATGCTCATGGTTTCGGTTTCCGGAACCGCCGTCCGGCTCGCGTAATCCGACTCGGCGTCGACCCGATTTGGCCGGACGCGATCTCGAGGCCGAAGTTCGTTCAGCCATCCTTTTGTCAGGAGATGTCCGAAAGCTCCGGGTTCTCGCGTCCTATCGGGATTGGAGAAGGCGAAGGATTTTCAAGCTTCCTGAAGGAAAGGGGTAGCGGTCCAGGGCTTTGACTGTCACCCAGCGGACGGATCGGTGTCCCGGACGGACGGCGCCGGGGCCTCCGCCGGGTTGGGCCTCAAAGGCATGCAAGGTGACTTTATATCGGGTATAGGCGTGCCGGACGGTGATCAGGGGGCGGATGGATTCGATCTCCAGGCCGAGTTCTTCCCGAAGCTCCCGGATCAGGGCCGACCGCAGCGATTCCCCCGACTCGACTTTCCCCCCCGGAAATTCCCAGAGTCCGCCCAGCAATCCTCCCTCCGGACGTTTCTGGATCAGAACACGGCGGCCGTGATGAAGGACGGCGACGACGGCGATGACTTCGCTGGTTTCGACCGTCCTTCGAGCCGGAATGATCTCCTGCTCTCCCCGGGCATAAGCCCGGCACCCCGTCCGGCCGGGGCAACGCGGACACAGAGGATTCCTGGGACGGCAGACCAGGGCCCCCCATTCCATCATCGCCTGGTTGAAGTTTCCCGGAGACCGCCGGGAAATGCCTTCTTGTAATATTCGGAGGATCCGGGAATCAACCTCGGGTCCGCTCCGGCCGCGAAGTCCGAGCATCCGCATCATCACCCGGCGGACATTGGCTTCGATGACCGGAAGCGGGAGGGCGAAGCAGATGCTGGCGACAGCCGCGGTCGTATACGGCCCGAAGCCGGGGAGCGCCGCCAGCGCCTCCGGCTCCCGGGGGAAGCGGCCCGCTGAGTTCCGGACGATGAGGCCGGCGGTCCGGCGCAGGTTCCGGGCGCGCTGATAATATCCCAATCCTTCCCAGGCTTTGAGGACATCCCGAAGGGGGGCCTGAGCCAGCGAAACGACATCGGGGAAGGCGGACAGCCATTTGCGATAATACGGGATCACGGCGGCGACCGTGGTTTGTTGGAGCATGACCTCGGAGATCCAGATCCGGTAGGGATCTTTCGTCCGGCGCCAGGGCAGGTCGCGCTTTCGGCCGGCGTACCAGCGGAGAAGAGGACCGGGGAAGAGCGCCTTCAAATCTCCCGAAATATCCATTTTTTTCCGGGGCGGACATGTTCCTTCGGCGGACCGGTTCGGCCGTGACATCATTCAGGTCCCGTTCCGGGCCAAGGTGCCGGTAGTCCTTTCCTTATCCGCTTCAATCGCCGAAAATCAGCTCCGTCCGGGAACCGGGCCCGGGCTGAAACTTCATCTCGCCGTCGAGCTGTTCGGTCAGGATTCGGATGATGCTCAGGCCGGTGCTTGCGGCCCGGTGAGCGTTGAAACCCTTGGGAAATCCGACGCCGTCATCCTCGATGATCAGGGAAATCCGGCGATCGTTTTTTTTCAGCTCGATCGAAATCTCTCCGATGGCGTCTCCGGGAAAACCGTACTTGAGCGAATTCATCACCAGCTCGTTGAGAATCAAGCCGACGGAAACGGCGCGTTTCGGATCGAGGGTCATGTCCTCGAGCTTGGTCTTCAGCTTGACCTTGCCGGTTTCCGGGGCGAACGACCGGAAGACGGCTTCGGCGATTTCCCGAATATAGAGGTGAAGCGGGATGTTGTCGTAATCGGTGGAATCGGTCAACCGCTCGTAGATCGAGGCGATCAGGCCGATCCGCGAACGGGTTTTGGAAAAGATCTCCCGGGCTCGAGGGTCGGTCAAGTTCTCTTTCTCAAGTCCCAGCAGGCTGGAGACCAGGGCGAGGCTGTTCTTGGTTCGGTGCTGCAGCTCGCGCATCAGAATTTCTTTTTGCCGGACAAGGCGCTGGAGCGCTTTTTCGGCGCGTTTCCGGTCGATGGCCGCGGCCGCTTGTCCGGAAACGTACATCAGCATGTCCTGATCGGCTTCTTCAAAAAAGGCTCCGGCGACATAGGTCTGGACGGCCATCACCCCGATCGTCTGGCCGCGGATTTTCAAGGGGACGCCCAGCCAGTCGGCCGCCGGGGCTCCGATGAGGACGACTTCGCCGGCCCGTTCCAGCTTTTCGCTTTGCTGGGCGTTGACGTGGAGGGGCTCTCCGCGGAACAGCACGTATTCGGTCAGACCGCGGCCGACCGGCTGCGGCTGCGGCGGTTCGTCGTATTCGTCGACATAGTAGGGGAAGCTGATCAGCTTTTTGTCCGGGTCGTAAAGGGCGAGATAGAAATTGTCGGCCGACATCAGCGTGCTGATGATCTGGTGCAGGGACCGGAAAATCTCTTCAAGGGTTTCCGCCTTGAGGGCGATCTCCGAAATCTGATAGACCGCGGACCGGACGTTTTCCCGGAATTTATAGTCGGTGATATCGAGATTGATGCCGTCCAGGCGGGTGGTTTTACCTGCCGCATCGCGAGCGGCGCTGCCCATCGCCCGCATCCAGCGCGATCGGCCGTCGGGGCGGATGATCCGGTATTCGATATCGATCGGCGTTCCGTTTCGGGCCGCGTCGTCGAAATACCGGGCCAGGGTCTTCCGGTCCTCGGGGTGGATCGATTTCAACCAGACATCCGCCGCTTCCTGGCCGCTGTCGGGGGACCTTCCGAGGAGTTCATAAAGCTCCGGGGACATGACCAGGCGGTTTTCGATCCAATCCCAGTTCCAGACGCCTGCTCCGGCGGCCCGCTGGGCCAGGGCCAGCCGTTGTTCGCTCAGGCGGATTTTTTCTCCGGCCCGGGCTTCTTCGGTGACGTCCTGGGAGGCGATGATCGCCCCGTCGGCGAAAGGCGCGATGGAGATATCGAGGACCTTGTTGTCGTAGCGAAGGGAGGGGAATCGGGCCGGTTTGCCCGAGGCGATGCAGGACTGGAGCGCCGAGAACATGTCGATCGCATGCTTGGCGGCGTAATCTTTGTACATGAGATCGCCGATTTCGGGGAGGCGATCGCCCGAGTTCATCTTGGCCAGATTGGATTTCCGCACCCGGCCTTCCCGATCGACGATGACGGTCTGGATCGGATTGTGCTGGAAGAGGGCGAAGTTGAACAGCTCGGTCGCCTGGAGCCTATCCTGTGCTTTCCGGGTTTCCTGATGAGCCTGGAAAAGCTTGAAGGCCATGTCGATGGAGGCCTGGAGAACGGTAATTCCGGAGTCCTTGACGACGTATCCGTAGGAGCTGATCTCCTTCGTTTTTTCGACGATTTCCTTTTCCGTATGGGAGGAAAGAAAGAGGATCGGGATGTCGTGATCCTTGAGAATCTCCCGGGCGGCCTGCGTCCCGTCCAAGCCTCTCCCGAGGTTGATGTCCATCAGGATCAAGTCGATTTCACCGGCCCGTTCTCTGATGGTCTCCAGGGCCTTTTCCCCCGAATGGACGGTGACGACCTGATAGCCCCGCTCGGCCAGCTGCCTGGCTTCGATTCTGGCGACGATGGCTTCGTCTTCAACCAGAAGAAGCGTGCGGCCGCCGTTTCCGGTCACGTCAACCTCGCCAGGCGGAAAGTAAGAGCGTTTTCGCCGAAAGGCGTCATGAGTTGGGAATATAGCAACGCCGGCTCCGGGAGTCAATGAAAATCATCACATCCTCTCCGGGGCTTCGAGACCCATCAGGCCGAGCGCTTTCTCGAGGACGGTGCGGACATATAAAAGCACACAAATTCTTGCGTTTTTAACGTCGGTGTTTTCTTCGGCCAGAACCGGCCGGCGGTGGTAATAGGCGTTGGTTTTCTGGGAAAGGAGGAAGGTGAACTTGGCCAGGTGGGAAAATTCGAGCGAAGCGATGGAATGGAGGATCTCCTCCTCGAACTTGGCCGCGGTTCCGACCAGATCCCACAGCTCTTCGGCCTCTTCGCCGGTCACGGATTCGAACAGCGGTCCTCCGGCGGCCGCTCGGGCGGCCAGGCCGGCGAGGTCGGCGGCGTCCCGTCCTTCCCGCTCTCCGAGCTTGCGGAAGATGCTGTTGAGGCGGACGACCGTGTACATGAGGTAGGGCCCGGTCTCTCCTTCGAAACTCAAGGCGTCGTCGACATCGAAAACGATGAGCGAGTTGAGGGCGAATTTCAGCATGAAGTATCGGAGGGCGCCCCTGGCGATCGCCGCGGCGGTCCGCCGCCGGGCGTCCTCCGGCATTTCGGGATTGCGTTTGTCGACTTCGGCTCCGGCTTTGCGCTCGAGGAGGTCGAGGAGGTCGTCGGCTTTGACTCCCAGGCCTTTCCGGCCGGAAACTTCGACGAAGCCCTTGGCGCATTCCTCGGCCGTCGCTTCGAGGCCGAGGTATTTCAAGCTTCGCAGCGAGAGCGCGACCATTTCATAGGAAAAGTGGACGGATTTGGCGGCCTGGGCTTCGTAGTGGAGCGCCCGGAGCCCCTGCCCGACGACCTTCTGGAGATAGGCCTGACGGGTGTCGATGACGTTATAGACCCGCGAGCCGGCGCCGAATCCGACGGCCCGCTCGTTGGGCGTCGCCGTCGAAATCCAGATCGTCCGTCCGCCGGTCTCGGCGAACGGCTCGTAATGGAAATCCCGGCCGAGAAGCCCGAACTTCCAGAGCTGGTAGGCGATATCCTTCCCCACATACGTGACCGTACCGTCGCTCCGAACGATGACCTTCTCCCGGTCGTCCTCGTCCTCGACTTTCATGACCCAGCAGCCGGCGTTGGGTCCCGACCCGGCCAGGGTGATGGCTTCGCGTTCCTTGAGGAGGGTAAAAGCGCGCTCCCAGAACTTGAGGCCGAGGATGCTCGATTCGCAGGGGAGGACGTCGTACGTCGCCTGGATCCGGTTCATGGTCCGAAGGTGGGCTCGGGCGATCCGGCGGGAGACGGCAAAGGCCATTCCGCTTTCCGGCTCGTTCCCGTGTTCGATGCCCTTGAGAATTTCGGCTTTGCGGGCCCGGCTTTCGGGATGGGCCTCGAGATAGGCGGCCGTGCGGGCATACAGATCCCAGCAGTAGTAATCGAACCGCTCGATTCCGTCCAGGTCGGCGGCCGTTTTCCCCTCCAGCTCCATCAGGCCGAAGACGACATCCACGACCTGGACGCCCGTATCATCGAGGTAATTCTGGACCTCGACGTTTTCGCCCTTGAACCGAAGGCACCGGACCAGGGTATCGCCCAGGCAGGCATTTCGGAGATGGCCGATATGAGCGGCCTTGTTGGGATTGATGTTGGTGTGCTCGACGATGACCTTGCGCTCTTCGGGACGGAGACCGGAACGGCTTTCGGACGCCGGCCGTTCCCGGAAAAAGGCCTCCCGGTCCAAAAACAGGTTGAGAAAGCCCGCTCCCGCAACTTCGATTCTGAGGACGCCGGGGAGTGCTCCGATGTCCCCGGCCATCTTTGCGGCGATTTTTCGGGGGTTGTCCCGGAGCTTTTTCGCCAAGGGCATGGGCAGCGAGAGGGCGAGGTCCCCGAATTTCGCCTGGGGCGGATAGAGAAAATCGATGTCTTCGGGAGCGATCGGGTAAAGGGAGTTCAGCCGTTTGTAGAGTTCGGCCCGGAGGGTCTCTTTCAGGATGAGCATGGCCGGGACATTATAACAGACTTGGCAAAATCGGCGGAATATGGTCTACTTGCTCTTCTTTGTGAAGGAGACAACATGAAAAAGACCCTTGTCGGCGCTCTCATCCTGGCGGTTCTGGTTATGGCCGCTTGTTCCCCCAAGAAGACGGAAGGCACGAAGCTTGCGGCGGGCACCCCGTCCTATACCCTGGCCAAAGATCTGGCGGCCGTGATCCCGGTTTTCGATCCGGATAAAAACGCCGTTCTCCTCACGGCCGATAAGTTCACGGTGACGGTCGGCGATGTGGTGGACGTCATCCAAAATACCATGGGGAATGCCGCGGCCGGACTCAAGGAGAGGGATGCGGAAACTCTGAAGACGGCCGTTTCTCAGACCGCCGTTCAGATCGGCGAACGCCGGCTCCTCATGGCCGCGGCCGACGAAGCCGGCTTCACCGTCAAGCCTGAGGATGTGGACAAGGCTCTGGCGGACCAGTACGCTCAGGCCGGCGGCGAGGAAGCATTCCTGAACATGCTGAAGACCAACAACGTCGACATCGCCTTCGTCAAGAAAACCATCGGCGAGGATCAGCGGATTCGGGCTTTTCTCGAGGCCAAGGTTCTCAACGCGATCTCCGTCGGCGACGACGAGCTTCAGAAAGCCTATGCCGCGGACAAGACGGCCACCGTCCGTCACATCCTCCTGATGACCCAGGGCAAACCGGAGGGGGAAATTCCGGCGATCCGGACCAAGATGGAAGAGATCCTGGCCCGGGCGAAGAAGGGCGAGGATTTCGCCGCCCTGGCCAAGGAATTCACCGAGGACACCGGCTCCAAAGAGAACGGCGGACTTTATGAAAACTTCACCCGGGGCACGATGGTCAAGGAATTCGAGGATGCCGCGTTCACGGTCCCGGTCGGCGAAATCAGCGGCATCGTCCAAACCCGGTACGGCCTTCACATCCTGAAGATCGAAGGCCGGACCAAAGAGTCCGAGCCCTTCGAAACGGTCAAAGCAGCGCTCGAAGCCCAGCTGAAGCAGGCCAGGCAGGCCGGCGTCTACGACGAATACATCAACGGCCTGAAGGCCAAGGCGAAATTCGAAGAAGTGAAATTCTGACCGGCGGCAAAGATCGGGCCGGCGCGACGGAAACGGTTTTAACGGATCAGCGAGATCCCGAACCAGAATTCGTTTTCATCGTTGACGGCCTCGAGGAAGACAAACGCATATTTCAGGCAGGGAGCGAGCGTCCACGCCCCGAGCTTGATCGGAAGCGCGACCCCGAGCGTCAGGTCGGAGAGGCCGCTTTCGTCGATGAACTGCTTGCCGTTGTAACCCAGACCGGCGGTGAAGTCCAATCCGAGGTTTTCCGTCAGGGCGAGGGAATGCGAGCCCTCAAGAAGAACATACAGCCCCGAGCCCACGTTCACGTCGTAAAACATCGTCAGGGAGGGAGCGAGGAAAGCATTGGGCAGCCCGGCTGAAACGTAGAACTCCTGGGTCGTGGCTTCCTGGGACACCTCTTTCCCCCCGAAATAATAGCCGTATTGGATGAATCCGACGGACATATCGATATTTTCAGAAAGGGAAAAGGCGTAATCCAGGGTCAGGTCGATTTCGTCGTAGTCCTTGTACACCTCCCGGTTGCCGAGGGCGAAGCTCGTCCAGAGGTTGACCGAAAATCCCGATTCGCCGAAGGAGTAGGTCAGGGACGGCTGAAAGGCGGGATGATTGTTTCCGTAGAGATCGAACCCGCGCCAGATGTACCTCGACATGACGTCCGCCTGAAACTCGAACTGCGCCGCAAGCGGAGCCGCCGACGCCAGAATGCTGCAAACGGCGATGACCGCCGCCGTCCGGATACGGGAAATGTTCATACCGTCCCTCCTCGACAGGATGTCGGTCCGGGCTATTATACAAAAAATCAGGATAAACGGCTGAACGAGTTTTTCAGGGCCGGCCGCCGCGCTTGACGGCCAGGGCGACGATCGAGCTTCCGACCGGAAGCGGCCTCCGGGCGGCCAGCCCGGCTTCCGGTTTCAGGAGACCGCTCATCGCTTTGTCCAGCCAGCGCGGATTAAGGGCCAGGTCGGATTTGGACGGAGTCTCCGGCCGGCGGGCGGCCCGGCGCCGCTCGAACCGGCGGCGCAGAGCGAGGGCCGGATACGTCGTCATGAAAAAATAGGTCAGGTGGACGATGTCGAAACCGGCCGTTTCGAGCTTGGCCCGGAGCGAGGCTTTGTCGTAACGGCGGGCGCCGTGATGGGCCGCGTCATGGGGGCCGCGAAGCTTTTCCAAAGCGCTGTCGGTGATCAGGCAGAATCCCCCGTCGCGGAGGATCCGGCGGGCTTCCCGGAGGACGGCCGTATCATCGAGAATGTCCCGGTGATACAGGACGTCGAAAAACGTCACGAGGTCGAAGGTCCCGTCGAGGTAGGGGAGGCGGTTGACATCGGCTTGAACCAGGAAGCCCAATCCCCGTTCCCGGGAGAAGGCAAGTGCCTCGGCGGAGATGTCGCAACCTGAAGCCCGGCCGAGCTCGCCGAGCCGGGTTAAATTGATGCCCGTCCCGCAGCCCGCGTCGAGAATGCGGGGATTTTCCGATAAGGCGGCCTGAACCTGCCGGCGGAGGATCCGGGTAACAAGGGCTCGGCGGGACCGGAACCACCAATGGGACTCCTCGAGCTCGAAGTGGCGCCGGTACTCCTCGTGTTCCATGGCCCCGATTTTATCATAACGGCCGATATCGATGTCTTTTTCGAGGGCGAGGTTCCATTTCTCCCGACGAATCCCGACTCATTCGGCGAAGAGCAGGCGGAAGGAGGTCGATCATGTCGCGTCGCGCTTTCGGTTGGATACCGGATCTCCCGGATTTCCGGGATTACTCGCAGGAGACGCCGTCGGTCAGAGTTCTGCTGGAACCCGAAGGCCGGGTGGGCGGCAAGGCCGGAGCCGGCCGGAAACGAAAGGCGGATCGTCCGCCGACGGTCGATCTGCGGGCGTTCTGTTCTCCGGTCGAGGACCAGGGCGGACTCGGCTCCTGCACGGCCAACGCCGGCGCCGGGCTGATCGAGTACTACGAGCGCCGGGCCTTCGGCCGGCACCTGGAAGCCTCCCGGCTCTTCCTCTATAAAACGACCCGGAACTTGATGAGGGTCGAAGGCGATGTCGGCGCGTATCTCCGGACGACGATTGGGGCGATGGTCCTCTTCGGCGTTCCGCCCGAAGACCATTGGCCTTACGACGAGGGTCCGAAGGCATTCGACCGGGAGCCGCCGGCGTTCTGTTACGCCTTCGCCCAGAACTTCAAGACGATCCGTTATTATCGCCACGACGGCCCGGGAATTGCGGCCGAACAGACGCTCGACCGGGTGAAAGCCCATCTGGCCTCCGGGCATCCGTCGATGTTCGGCTTTACCGTCTACAGCTCGATCGAGGAAGCCGATTCACGCGGGGCGATTCCGTTTCCGGCTCCCCGGGAACGAATCCTGGGAGGGCATGCGGTCGTAGCCGCCGGCTACGATGACCGGATCGAAATCGCGAATTCGAAAAAAGGGGAGAAAGCCTCGACCGGGGCTCTTCTCATCCGGAATTCCTGGGGAGAGGCCTGGGGGGATTGTGGATACGGCTGGCTGCCCTATGAATACATCCGCCGGGGACTGGCCGAGGATTTCTGGTCGGTGTTGAAGAAGGACTGGATCGACACCGGCGCGTTCAACGAATGACGGGCGGCTCCGGCCTCCCGGACTTCGAGCCGGTTTCCCGGGCGGCCCTGGCCTCCAGATACTCGAAGGCGACATCCATCGCGGCGTGGCTGGCGACAAGAACGAGCGTATCGCCGGTCTCAATTTTAAATTCGGCCGACGGCCCGGTGAACGAATCGTCGCCGCGGACGATGGCGATGACCGTCGCTCCGGTCCTGGCCCGCAGGTCGAGTTCGGCCAGGGTGAGTCCGGCCGCCGGGCTGTCCTGTCCGATGTAAAACGTCTCGGCCGTTCCGGCGGTCAGCAGGTCGGCCACTTTTTCCATGGACGGCCGGACCGGGCCCGACGCCCGGAGCACGCCGTACCGCTCAGCCCGGAGGACCTTGACTTCGGCATCGACGACGTTTTTCGGGATGTGATAGTTTTCGAGAACCCGGGAGAAGATTTCGATCGAGGTCTCGAATTCCTCGGGGATGACGCAATCGGCTCCGAGGGCGTAGAGCTCGTCGATTCCGGCCACATAGCGGGTCCGGACGATCAGAATGGCTTTCGAGCCCAACCCCCGGATGAGCCGGACGCTTCGCCTTGTGGCGGTCGCGTCGGAGACGGCCAGGACGACGATTTTGGCCCTTTTCACGCCGGCCAGCCGGAGGATGTCGGCGCGGCAGATATCTCCGAAAAGCGTTTGGACACCGTCTTCGGCCGCCTGGAGGATCAGTTTGGGATTGAGCTCGATGACGAGATGAGAGATCCCGGCCGACCGAAGCACCCGGGCCAGATTCTGGCCGTTTAATCCATAGCCTCCGATCACCACATGGTCGCGCATCCTGGCGTCCGCGTCGTCGGCGGCCGCAAGAGGGGCCGGGCGGCTCAAAGCCCGCCGGGCCCGGCGGTCGATGACCGCATCGGCCGCTCGCAGGAGATACGGCGAGGCGATCATCGTCAGGATGGCCGAGGACAGGAAGAGCTGAAAGCCCGGCCCGGCTAAAAAGCCCTGGGCCCGGGCCGCTCCGGCCAGGACGAAGGCGAATTCTCCGACTTGGGCCAAACCCAAGGCGCCGAGCGAGGCGCCCCGAAAAGGAAGGCGGAGAATCCGGAGGGTGGCGAGGTTTAAGACGGCCTTCAGAAGGAATACCCCCGCGGCCATGGCCACGGCGATCGCCATTGTTCCGCTGAGGACCCGGATATCGAGAAGGAGGCCGATCGAGATGAAGAACAGGCTGATGAAAACATCCCGAAGAGGGAAAATATCGGCGGCCATCTGGTGGGCGTACGGGGAATCGGCGACGATCAGCCCGGCCAAAAACGCCCCAAAGGCCATGGATAATCCCAGGGCTCCCGAGATGAGAGCCAATCCCAGGCAAAGGAGAAGCGAGGAGAGGACGAAGAGCTCCCGGATGCGGGTTCGGACGATGGCTTCGAGGATCTTGGGAACGGCGATCCGGAAAAGAAAAAACGCGGCCGAAACGGCGAGGAGGCTCAGCCCGAACCGAAGAACGACCTTCCCCGTTCCCAGGGTTCCGGCGGCTAAAAGCGGGATAATCGCGATGAAGGGCACGGCGGTCAGGTCGTTGAAAAGCGAAATGGCCAGAACGCTCCGGCCGTGGGGGGCGTCCACCTCTCCGCGGTCGGCCAGGATCTTGACCAGGACCGCGGTGGAGCTGTTGGCGGCGATGAAGCCGACGATCACGGCCTCGGCCGGGCGGAAGCCCAGGACCATGAAAATCGCGGCCACGGCGCCGGCGGTCAATCCGACCTGAATCCCGCCGCCAAGGAAGAACGCCCGGCGGACAGCCATCATCTTGCGGAGGGAAAAATCGAGGCCGACGACGAACAGCAGCATGACGACGCCGATTTCGGCCAGAAGCGAGATCGTATCGTCGCTCGTCACCACTCCGATCCCTGTGGGTCCGAGGAGGACGCCGGTCAGCATGAATCCGACGACCGAAAGGATTTTAAGCTTTTGGCTGACGGCGACTACGAGCAGGGCCGCGGCCAGGATCAAAACCAGGGTGGAAAGGACGGAGGCTTCTCCCATACCGGGGCGAAGGATAACACATCGGCGAAATTCATTCTAAGAAAATATCGCCGAATCCTCCGGCCGGGGAAGCTCCCGGGGGCAGGCCGTCTCCGTTCAAGCCGATTTTTGGATCGCCCGGACCGCGGCGCAGACCTCTTTGATCTGACCGGAGGTCAGGGCCAGGCCCGAGGGCAGATAGAAGCCGGTTTCGGCCAGCCGTTCGGACACGGGGCAGCGGAGTCCGGCGTAATCGGGATCTTCGACAAAGAGCGGCTGGCGGAGAACGGGGACGAAGAAGGTCCGGGTGTCGATTCCCCGGTCCTTCAGCCGCCGCATCAGCTCATCCCGGCTCATCCCGAATTCGGACCCGACCTGGACGCCATACATCCAGTACACATTCCGGGCCCAGGGCTTTTCGACGGGGAGGATCAAGCCGGGAATTCCGGCCAGGCCCTTTTGATAGGCTGCGGCCATTTTTTGCTTAAGGAGGATGAACCGGTCGATCTCCTCCAATTGGGCCAGGCCGATGGCTGCCTGGACATTGGTCATTCGGTAATTGTAAGCCAGCTCGGTATGGAGGAAGCGACGGCCCGGGGCGTGGGCCAGATCCTTGAGCCGGCGGGCCCGGTCGGCCAGAGCCGGGTCGTTCGTGACGACCATGCCGCCTTCGCCCGTCGTCAGGATCTTGTTGGCGTAGAAGCTGAAGCATCCAAAATCGCCCATGGATCCGGCTATCGCCGCCCTGGCTTTTTTCCCCCGGGGATGATAAAGCGCGCCATGGGCTTCGGCCGCGTCTTCGACTACCCGGAGGCCGTATTCGGCGGCCAGGGCCAGAAGCTCGTCCATCCGGCAGGGATGGCCGAAGAGGTGAACGGGCAGCAGCGCCCGGACCCGCCGTCCGGTCCGTTTGTCGGTGACGATGTTGCGGCGGCGATCGGACCGGCAGTTGTTCCGCAAATATTCCCGAACGCAATCCGGATCCAGGCCGAAGGTCTCCGGATCGACGTCCAGAAGGACGGGCTTGGCCCCGGTGTAGAGAACCGCATAGGGGACGGCGATCATCGTCTGATCCGGAACGATGACCGCATCGCCCGGCCCGAAATCCAGGGCGGCAAGGGCGAGGTGGAGAGCCGTGGTGCCGCTGGTCGTCGTGATGGCCTGCCGGACGCCCAGATACCGGGCGAATTCCTCCTCGAACCGCTTGATGTAGCTTCCGGCCGAAGAGATCCAGCCGGTGGTGATGCACTCGGCGGCGTACTTCAGCGTGTTTTTTGCCAGGCGGGGCTCATTGACCGGGATCATGGGACCTCTTTTCGCAATTCGAGCCGTTGGAGTTAAAAGAATTCCTTGTCGTCGAATCCGGCGTAGGGGCCCTGTTTGACTTCGATGATTTTCGCGTCTTCAAGGACGGTGACTTTGTGTCCGCCCTGGGCCAGAAGAATGCTGTCACCGGACTTGAGAATGACGTTACGAAGCTTGGCCCGGTCGTCGTCGTAGAGCTCGACCCGGATTTTTCCGGTCAACAGAACCAGGACTTCCTGGGTTCGAAAGATCTCCCGCTTGACGAGCTTGTGGCGGTGGCGTTTGACGATCCGGCCCTTGGGATGGACGAGGAGTCCGAGCTGCTGGGAGAACTCGCCCGGGGTGAAAAAGTTCGGGCCCGGCTTCGCGTATTCCCGGCGGATGACCAGGGCGTAGAGCTCTCCGTCTTTCTTGATTTCGGTCAGGCCCTTCATGACGCCCCCTTGTCCGTGGATTTTTCGATTTTTGTGAATCGCAGCTTGACGGTCAGCCAAACGTATTTCCAGCCTTTGCGGATGAAATCGCCGAATTTCTGCCCGGTTTTCCCGACGCCCGACCTCCGCTCGACGCAGAGATAGGGGCTTTCGACGACGACGAAGCCCATCTTGCGGGACCGGTGGACGAGGTCGATGAAATATTCCCCGTAACCGCCCCGCAACGGAATCCGGTCCAGCACCCGCTTCCGGACGGCGATGAAGCCGCTCGTGTAATCGTAGAAATCCCGCCCGAGAACGCGCCGGATAAAGCGATTGAGCGTCCGGCTCATGAGATAAGCCATCAAGGTGTCGCCGGATCCGTGGATGATCCGGACGCCGCCGCCTTCGACAAACCGGCTGCCGACGGCCACATCGGCGCCGCCGCGGATTTCGGCCAGGAGGTCTTCGACTTTGGCCGGGGGCATGGAAAAATCGCAGTCGGCCCAGACGACGACGT
>CAYPKX010000048.1:0-3447 GCA_964411395.1 uncultured Eubacteriales bacterium
GATCCTGATCAACAGCGACAAGCCGGCCGACCACTTCAAGTTCCCGGCCAAGTTCAAAGTTTCGACCATCAACGCCACCGAAATCGCCGTCCGGAACAAGCTCGGGAGCCTGGCCGCTCCGATCGTCAATACGGCGATCGTCGGAGCGGTCGTCCGGGTCTTCGGATTCGCCAAGCTGGATTCGCTTCTGGGGGCGATCGCCGAGGCGATCGCCATCAAGCCCGAAGCCAACCAAACAGCCGCGGCCGAAGCCTATGAGCAGGCCGGGGCGATCGCCTGAGGGAACCGCCATGCCGAAAAAACGCGACGCCAAAAAGATCGTTTACGAATCGGAAAAGGAGATGCCCCAGATGCCCATGTCCCAGGGCTCGATGCTCTGGAACAAGACGGGCAAATGGCGGAACATCCGGCCGGAGATCGACCTGGAGAAATGCAACCAGTGCGGGATCTGCTGGAAGTTCTGCCCGGACATGTCGATCGTGATCGAGAACGAGTTCCCGGCCGTCGACTACGATTTCTGCAAGGGCTGCGGGATCTGCGCCGAGGAATGCCCGACGAAATGCATCGTCATGGTGGAGGAACGGAAATGAAGAAAGTCATCATGGGCAACCACGCCCTGTCCTACGGGGCGATGCTCTCCCGGTCCCAGGTCATCTCCGCCTACCCCATCACCCCTCAAACCCAGGTCGTCGAGCTGCTGTCGGAGATGTGCGCCGACGGAACACTCCAGGCGAAATTCATCAAAGTCGAATCCGAGCACTCGGCCATGGCCTCCTGCATCGGCGCGTCCATCGCCGGAGCCCGGACATTCACGGCCACCTCGGCCCAAGGCCTGGCCTTGATGCACGAAATGCTTCACTGGGCCTCGGGCGGGCGGCTGCCGATCGTCATGGGCAACGTCAACCGGGCCATGGCCCCCGGTTGGTCGATCTGGACGGACCAGAACGACAGCCTGAGCCAGCGCGACACCGGCTGGATGCAATTCTACTGCTCGAGCAACCAGGAAGTCGTCGACACGACCATCCAGGCTTTCAAGATCGCCGAGGCGGTCGGAATCCCGGCCATGGTCATCCTCGACGCCTTCGCCCTTTCCCAT
The DNA here is from genome assembly GCA_964411395.1 of uncultured Eubacteriales bacterium. Taxonomy (GTDB): domain Bacteria; phylum Acidobacteriota; class Aminicenantia; order Aminicenantales; family UBA4085; genus JAAZPG01. The sequence goes on from CAYPKX010000048.1 coordinate 1,097, forward strand.
ACGTACGAAGTCGTCGACATCCCGGATCAGGACAAGGTCGACTCCTTCCTTCCTCCCTACAAACCCTATGCCCGGCTGACTCCGGATGCGCCCTGCGCCTTCGACGGCCTGACCGGACCGGAACATTATTTTGAGCTCCGCTACAAGCTCCAGAAGGACATGGAAAAAGTTCCGGCCCTGTTCGAAAAAACGAGCCGGGAATTCGAATCGATTTTCGGCCGGCGGCTCGAAGCGGTCGAACCCTACCGGTGCGACGATGCCGAAATCATCCTCGTGACTTCAGGCACGGCGGGCTTCACCGCCCGGGTCGCCGTCGACGAAATGAGAAAAGAGGGGCTCAAGGTCGGCAATCTTCGAATCCGGATGTTCCGTCCGTTCCCCTTCGCCGATGTCCGCCGGCACCTGGCTCGAGCTCCCAAAATCGCCGTTCTTGACCGGAACATCTCCTACGGCTATCACGGCATCTTCTGCCAGGAAGTCAAATCGGCCCTCAACGGGTCCGGATCCAAGGCGCCCGTGTTCGGTTTCATCGCCGGCCTGGGCGGCCGGGACATCACCGTGGGCTCCTTCCGCGAAGTCGTCGACCTCACCCGCAAGCAGAATGAGCCGGCCGAAGAGATCAACTGGATCGGAGTCAAAAAATGAGCAAAGAAAAGAAAATGCGGCTGACCCTGCCCGAAGAAGAGCTCGTCGGCTCCGGCAACCTGGCCTGTCAGGGCTGCGGCGCAAACCTGGCCCTGCGGTACGTTCTCAAAGCCTTCGGCAAGAGGACGGCCATTTGCATCCCGGCCTGCTGCTGGGCGGTCATCGACGGGGCCTTCCCCCACTCCTGCCTGGGCATTCCCGTTTATCACTGCGCTTTTGAGACCGCCGCCTCCACGGCGACCGGAGTCAAAGCCGGGCTCGAGATGGTCGGAGATACCGAAACCCAGGTCATCGCCTGGGCCGGCGACGGAGGCACCTTCGACATCGGAATCCAGGCGCTCAGCGGCGCCGCCGAACGCAACGACGACATCCTCTACGTCTGCTACGATAACGAAGCCTACATGAACACGGGCATCCAACGGTCGTCGGCCACTCCCCTGGGGGCCTGGACGACAACCACCCCGGTCAAATTCCCCAAAGATCAACCCAAGAAGGACATCGACGCGATCATCGCCGCCCACCGGGTTCCTTACCAGGCCACGGCCTCGATTGCCTATCCCGAGGATCTTTACAAAAAGGCCCTCAAGGCGAAAAACACCCGCGGGACGAAGTTCCTTCACATCTACGCCCCCTGCCCGACCGGCTGGAAGAGCCGCCCCGAAGACGCGGTCAAGCTGGCCCGGCTCGCCGTCCAGACCTGCTACTTTCCCCTCTACGAAGTCGAAAACGGGGAAAAATACACGCTCAACATCAAGGTCCAGAACAAGAAGCCGATCGACGAGTACATCAAGCTCCAAGGCCGTTACCGCCATCTCAAGCCCGAGTCCGTTGCGGCCATCCAGGAAGGGATCGACCGCGACTGGGACCGGCTCTTGAAGAAGATCGCCGCCGGCTGATCCGACGGAACGTCATTTTCGCGGGGGGCCTTCCCGGCCCCCCTTTTTTTTCATATGATGGAGGCGCTATGCGCCGCGGCAAGGTTCTCTCCCGGTTCATCCCCAGGCTCGAAGGCGGAAGTCTCTTTGAGCGGATGTTTGTCGACGACGACCTCCGGTCCCACATCCAGACGATCCTCGTATGCGGCATTCTTGCGATCGTCGGCGGAGTGATGTGTCTGATCAACCTCGCCGGCGGGGCGAAAATTCTGGCCTTCAGCACCGGCGCTTTTTCCGTGCTTTCGCTGTGCGCCCTGGTCATGACCATCGTCTCCGGTTCGCATGGCTTTGCCTCGGCGGCCATGGCCGTGGCCGTTTTCGCCCTATTCGTCTCCTTCCTTTACGACGGCGGAGTCGAAGGATTCAGTCCGATCTGGATCTGCCTGCTGCCCCCGACGGGGATGTTTTTCTTCGGCATCCGCAAGGGGACGGCGATTTCCGCGGCGATGCTGGCCGTCACCATCGCCATGCTCTGGACGCCGCTCGTCCGGATGCTTCCCTACGCGTATACAAGGACCTTCCAAATCCGCTTTCCCATCGTTTATATGAGCAGTTTCCTCATCGCCTACGCCCTGGAATACTACCGTCATCACACCCAGAAGATGCTCGAGGGTTCCCATCGCCAGCTGGAAGCTTTGAGCTTCATCGACCAGCTGACCGGCATCGAAAACCGCCGGGGTTTCGACCGGAGGCTGATCGAGGCCTGGAATTATGCGCTCCGGTCCAACGGCGTCCTCTCCCTCATCATGAGCGATATCGACTATTTCAAGC
>CAYPKX010000048.1:3457-20649 GCA_964411395.1 uncultured Eubacteriales bacterium
AACGACCATTACGGTCATCTGGCCGGCGACACGGTCCTTATACGAACGGCGAAAGCCGTCAGCGAAGCGATCTCCCGGAAAACGGATACCGCCGCCCGCTGGGGCGGCGAGGAATTCGCCGTTCTTCTCCCGTACGCCGATCCGAGGGGCGCGGGCAATATCGCCCTGGCCATCCGGGAGGCCGTCGAGAAGCTGGATATCCCCCACAAAAAAACCCTTCTCCCCAGGAAAGTCCTGACGGTCAGCATCGGGGCGGCCACCATCCGTCCTGTCCCGGAAAAATCCGCCTTGGAGCTGGTGGCTCTGGCCGATCAGGTCCTCTACGCCGCCAAGAACAACGGCCGCGACCGGATCGAAACGGATTTCATCTCGGCCTAGCGCTTCCCCCGATCACCCTCGACCTGAATTCTCGTCATGTCCGGGAGGCCGCGCGAGGATCCCGCCTCCCAGACTTGATTTTTCCGGCGGGCGGCGTATAATACATAAGATGTTCTTTATATAAAGGAACCATAATATGAAACACGGGCTTCCGTTCGCTTTCCTGGCTCTCCTTCTGATCATCTCCGCTTCGGGCTGTGCCGGCGACGCCTCCGGCGCCAAAGCTCCCGAATACTTCGCCACAGGCCTCGACGGGCGTCTGCTCGATTCGTCCGCCCTCAAAGGGAAGGTCGTCGTGGTCAATTTCTGGGCGACGTGGTGCCCGCCCTGCCGGGCCGAAATCCCCGATTTTCAGGCGGTTTATGAGGAAAATAAATCCAAAGGCCTGGAAATCCTCGGATTTTCCGTCGATGAAATCCCCCCGGCCCAGCTTCAGGATTTTGTGGAGAAATTCAAAATGACCTATCCGGTCGCTTTCGCCCCCGAGAGCGTCGTTAAAGCTTTCGCCCCCGGCCAGTATATCCCGACGACGTTCCTCATCGATAAAAAAGGGATGATCCGCCACAAGCAGGTCGGGGCCATGGACAAGGCCTCCCTGTCCCAATGGGTCGACCGGCTCCTGGGCGAATGATCCGCCAAGAATTCGGGGTGAAGAAATCACTCGCCTGAGAACCCGGCCCCGCAAGGAGCGGCGTTCCTCTGACCCTCCGATATCACACGTTTTCCGGCTCAAGGTCGGATGACAGCCTGCGCCGCCGGTTACCCATGCGCCGGACCAACAAGCGGGATTTGCCTCGCGGAAATCCGTGCATTATACTCGAAGCATGCAGAAACGCGCCCGCCGTCCGATGACGGTTCTTCTTCTCACCGTTCTTCTCGCCGCCGCTGTTCCGCTCTCGGCGCAATATGTCCCGGGCCAATACGAGGACGAAGCGCCGTTCCGGACCTGGAATTCCGTCCCGTATATCGGAGCGGCCGCCCTCGGACGCGGCCAGACCGTTTTTGTCTGGGGAGCGGAGGCGACGGCCTCGGCGGCCAACCCGGCCCTGCTCCCGGATCTGCCGAAATGGACTTTTTCGGCCGGAGGATCGCTTCAAAACGCCACGGCCAGGCGCTACGGACCGGTCAACTCCGGGCCGGTCAGCTCGGAAGAGCCGCTCGGTCATACCCTGTTCTCAGGAGATCATGCCGCGGTTTCTTTTCATTCCGGCCGCTGGGCTTTCGCCGCCGGCGTCTTTCTGTCCGAATCCTACGACCGGCCGGCCGCGGAAATCGTCGAATCCTATTATTCCCGGACCTATGTCTTCCGCTTCACCCAGACCGGATTTCTTCGAACCTTTCACCTGGCCGCCGCCTTCCGGCTGACCCCCCGTCTGGCGTTCGGCCTCGGCTTGAATTTCGATTCCGGCCGCCTGGACCTCGAGCTGTTCGAAGATATGTACGGCTCTTATCAGATTACCGGGACGAAGACAGCCGATCTTTCAGGGCGTTTCGTCAATGGCGGGCTTATCTGGGACATCTCGCCGTCCTTCCGAGCCGCCCTGACCTTCCGAACGCCGTCAACGCTCGAGGCCGGGACGAAAACCGCCGATCGATTCGCTTATCCCGCGGCCGGAACGGAGATTTCGATCGACGGCTCGTCGGATGACTCGTTCAAACGTCCGCTTGTCGTCGGCGCCGGTCTCTCGGCTCAACTCGGCCGGCGCCTCCGAATCATGTCTGAGGTCTCCTATCTCCGCTGGTCGGACTACCGGGCGGTCTGGCTGGGAGAAGAAATGCGCCGCGGCTTTCGGGACACCGTCCGCCTCTCGGCCGGAGGCGAATTTCTCGCCGATTTCCGGCTTCTTGGAAAGAACGGGAAAGCCCCGATCCGGTTGGGCCTCGTCTATGATCCGCAACCCATGTCCGACCAAAAGTCGGCCTACCTCGGCTTCACACTCGGCACCGGCCTGGAAATCGGAGGTTTCCGAATGAACCTGGGCGCCCTGATTTCGGGAGAATCGGGTTCCGGCGACACGCTTCAAGGTCGCCGGCTTTCCCTCGACCTGGGGTACGTCTTCTGAGAGTATGGTCATGAAACCTTTCTTTCTCACCATCTGCCTGATGCTTTCGACGGCCTCGGGCGCGGACATTCCGGCGACGGAGAAGACGGAAATCATCAGCCTGCCGAAAACGCCGGCGATTTTTCGGACGGCATCCCGGTTGGAGCTGGACCTTCTCGCCGAGCGGGACGGCCGAATTTATATCGTCGTCTCAGCGGCCGACCTTCGCCGGCTCGAGGAAGAAGGCCTGGCCTATCGAAAGGAAACCGAACGTTTTGCTCCGGCCGACCCTTCGGCCGAAACCCCGCCGCTTTCCTCTCCCCTCGGGGCATTTCATACCCACCGGGAGCTTTATGACGACCTCTCCGCTCTTGCCGGACAATACCCCGGGTTGGCCCGCCTGGTCACGATCGGATCCAGCCTGGAAAACCGTCCGATCCTGGCCCTCAAAATCAGCGACAACGTCGCGGCCGACGAGGGCGAGCCGGCCGCCCTCTTTCTCGGCTGCCACCATGCCCGGGAATGGATCTCCGTCGAAGTTCCGTTCCTGCTGGGAAAATATCTCCTGGAAAATTACGCCGCCGAGGCCGAGGCCAAGCGTCTGGTCGACGCGGCCGAAATCTGGATTGTTCCGATGGTCAATCCCGACGGCCACGATTACTCCGCCCGGGTTTACCGGTACTGGAGAAAAAACCGCCGGGACAACGGCGACGGGACGTTCGGCGTCGATCCGAATCGAAATTACGGTTTCGCCTGGAATTATAATACCGCCGGATCCAGCCCCAACCCGGCTTCGGACGTGTACCGGGGAACCTCCGCTTTCTCCGAACCGGAGACGCGAGCCGTCCGCGACTTGATTCTCAGCCGCGATTTCGGCGCCCTGGTTTCCTACCACAGCTTTTCCCAGGTGATCATGTATCCTTGGGCGTATGCTGATTTTCCAACGGTCCGGGAGGCGGAGTTCATCGCCCTGACCGGTCAGATGGCCGGGCTCATGTCCTCCGTCAACGGCCGGTTTTACCTCCCGGGCCGATCGGCCGGGACGATGTACACCGTCAACGGCGATACGGCCGACTGGGCCTACGCCGCGACCGGGATGGCCGCTCTCTGTATCGAGCTTCCGCCCGTCGAAACCTTTGAAGGGGCGTTTTTCAACGCCGAAGAAGACATCGCCTCGATTTTCGCCGAGAACCTGCCGGGAATACTCCATTTGATCGACTGGACGCTCGCCCATCCCCATCCCGTCCCGGAAACCGGACTGATCGATCCGAGCCCCGAACAGCCGGCAAAAAGGCGCGGACCCGGCCGCCGCCGTTAAGATGCAGGACACGCTCGCCAAGACGGCCGCCGTCGCCGGAGAAGGCCTTCCCTATTGGATTTTCTGGTTCCTGCTCAGCTTGATCCTTTTACTTCTTCTTTTCATCTTTCTCCGGGACAAAGACCTGCGTTTGAGGATGAGCCTGGTTTTGGCCGGGGCCAAGAAACGCATGCTGATCCGCCGTCAGGAAATCCGTTTGCGGCGTCAAAAACGCCGGAAAATCATTCTCTGCCGGGAGATCGGGCGGACAATCTGGGCCGGGCGGATTGCGCCGGAGCGTTTCGAAGCCTCATTTTCCCGTCTCTCGCGCCTGGAAACCCAGATCGCCGCCCGCCGCGTCGTTCTCCAGGGAATCCACGACAAGGCCGCCGAAGTCTCCCTTCGACTGGATGATCTCAGAGGAAGCCGCGGTCCCGGTCCCGACAAAGCGCCGCCGGGCGAAGAACGGCGCCTCAAGCGGCGGCTGAAGGACTTGCAGAGAAAAGCCCGGGCCGAGCGCCGCCGGATCCGGCACCGGAGCCGGGAAAAATCCGGAGAATATGAGAGCCTGGGAGTCCAGGTCGACGAAAAACGACTCGCTCATCCGGACCTCGACGGCTATTACGCCCGGATCGATCAGGCCAACCGGGCCATTCTCGAGGCGATGGACAAGATCGAAAAACTCGCCTGACAAGGGTACAATATCCGCGCATGCCCAAGCCCGCGCTCCTCGTTCATATCTGCTGCGCCCCCGACGCCTCGTACGTCGTTCCGCTGCTGGCCGCAGATTACAACGTCACCGGATACTTCTACAATCCGAACATCGAGCCCGAAGACGAATACCGGCATCGTTGGGCCGAAACGCGGAAAATCGAGCCGATTTTGAACTTTCCCTGCGAGGAAGGCCCCTACGACCGGGATCGCTGGGCGGATATGACCCGCTTGTTCGCGGCGGAGCCGGAAAAAGGCCGGCGCTGCGCCGTCTGTTACGCCCTGCGGCTCGACCGGACGGCCCGCCGGGCCGTCGAGCTCGGATTTCCCGCCTTCGCCACCATCATGAGCGTCAGCCCCTGGAAAGACGCCGGCCTGATGAACCGCATCGGATCGCAACTGGCGCGCAAATACGCCCTCCGCTTCCTCGAAAGCGACTTCAAGAAAAAGGACGGCTTCAGAAAAAGCGTCGAGATCAGCCGCCGGCTTGGTCTTTACCGCCAGAATTATTGCGGCTGCCGGTTCAGCTTCCGTCCCGAACCGCCACCGGGAGAAAAACGGCCTTGACGCGCGCGTCCCGACCGCCGCTCTCCGCCCTGCGCCTCGATGTCTTCGGCGTCGTCCAGGGCGTCGGATTCCGGCCGTTCGTCTTCCGCCAGGCTCTCCGCTTCGGTCTTTCCGGCTGGGTGAAAAATGACGGCCGCGGAGTTCAAATCCACGTCGAAAGCCCCCGGCCCGGCGACCTCGCCCGGTTCACGGCCGCCCTCCAGGAGGAAAAACCGCCGTTGGCCCGAATCGAACGGCTGACCCGCCTCGAGACACCGGCCCGGGGATATCGAAATTTCAAAGTTCGCGCCTCGGGACGGGGCGGAGGCTTTGTCTTCATCTCTCCGGACATTTCGGTCTGCCCGGCCTGCGAAGCCGATATTCGCGACCCCCGGAACCGAAGGTTCGCCTATCCGTTCACGAATTGCACCGACTGCGGTCCCCGCTACACCATCGTCCGCGAACTGCCTTATGACCGGGCCAAAACGACGATGGCCGGTTTTCCCCTCTGCCCGGATTGCCGGCGCGAATATCAGGATCCGCTCGACCGACGCTACCATGCCCAACCGGTCGCCTGCCCCGTTTGCGGCCCGTCGGTTCGCCTGGTCCGGGCGCGAACGGGAATAACCATTCCGGGCGGGATCGAAAAGGCGGCCGACCTCATCAGCCGCGGCCGAATCCTGGCGATCAAGGGGCTCGGAGGATTCCACCTGGTCTGCGATCCCGGAAATCCTGCGGCCATCCTCCGCCTTCGCCGCATCAAGAAGCGGGAATTCAAGCCCCTGGCCCTGATGGTCCGGGACCTGCGGGTCGCCCGGCGCTTCGCCCGCGTCCCGGCCGAAGCGGCGGAAATTCTGGCTTCCGACCGCCGCCCGATCGTCCTCGTCCCGAAGAAAGCCGATCTTCCCGGAATCGCCCCGGGCTTGAACGAGGTCGGAATCATGCTTCCGTATACACCGCTCCATGTCCTTCTCCTCGATCGGATCGAGGCGATCGTGGCCACGAGCTCCAATCCCAAGGACGCCCCCATCATCAAGGACGAAGCCGAGGACTTGAGCGGACTCTGCGACATTCTCTTGACCCACGACCGCCCGATCCACATGAGGTCCGATGATTCCGTCATCCGGATCGCCGGAAAATCCCCCGTCTTTCTCCGGCGGGCCCGGGGGTATGTCCCTTATCCCCAGCCCGTGCCGAAGGCGTTTGAGAAAGCACCGTCCGTCCTTGCCCTCGGAGCCGAACTGAAGAACACGATTTCCGTCTTTAAGAATGGATACGCCGTCACCAGCCAGTTCCTGGGCGATCTGGACGATTATCGCAACCGGGGCTATTTCGAGGAAACTCTCACCCATCTGACGGCGCTCTTTGCGATCAAACCCGCCGCGGTCGTTTCGGACCTCCATCCCGATTTTCATACCACCCGGATCGCCGAGCGGATGGGGATCCCCCATTTCCGGGTTCAGCATCACTTCGCCCATGTGCTGGCCGTTCTCCTCGAGCACGGGAGGAATCCCGGACCGGATGTGCTCGGGATCATCTGGGACGGATATGGATACGGACAGAATGGAGAAGCCTGGGGCGGAGAATTTCTTCTGGCCGGCTATTTCGGATGCGAGCGCTTCGCCTCGTTCGAACCAAAACCGTTGCCGGGAGGCGACCTGGCCGCCCGGGAACCATGGCGGATGACCCTCTCTTATCTTCGGTCCCTGGGATTCGATGAAGCGGACATCTCCGGACTTCCGACATTCAAGCGGATCGAATCCAAGCGGCTCCGGGCGGTTCTGGACATGATCGACCGCGGAACCCACTCCCCGCCGGCTTCGAGCTGCGGCCGCTTATTCGATGCCGTCTCATTTTTATCCGGCCTGGCTCCGGTTCGCCGCGAATATGAAGCCCAGGCGGCCGGTCTTTTGGAATCAGCCGCCGGCGCTGGTCGGGGCCGGCCCTATCCGTTCTCTTTGCGGGAGGGAAGCCCCAAAATCCTATCCTTCGATGCGATGATCGCGGAAATCGCGGCCGAAGCCAGGGCCGGAGCCGCGGCCGGTAAAATCTCCGCCCGTTTTCACGAGACCCTGGCGGTTGCGGCCCGGGCAACCGCTCGCGCGGCCAGGCGCGAACGCGGTATCCGCACCGTCGTTCTGTCCGGCGGAGTCTTTTGTAACCGCTTGCTTCTTGTCCGGACGGAAGCGCTCCTGGCGGAGGACGGATTCGAAGTCCTCCGGCCGCGCCGGTATTCCCCCAATGATGAAGCGATTTCTCTCGGCCAGACCGCCTTCGCCCTGGCCGCGCTGACACGGCGCAGCTGAAGCCGCGCCCTCCCCGTTCAATCCTTCAGGTTGAAGCCGAATCCGGTGTCCTGGGAATCGACGGTGTCTTTCTTCCCCGGTTTGACCTTGGACTTCTTTTCGGGTCTGGCCTTGGATTCGGCTTCGCGTTCGCCCCGGGATTCGACCGGGATCGGTTTCCCGCCGACCTCCATCTTCAAGCCGCCGGTCAAATTCAGAATGAAATTAAAAACCGCGGCCAGGATGAAAGAGATCGCCCCGAAAAAGAGAAATCCGGCCGCGCCCCCGAGCAGGCCGAGAAAGATCGCGCCGAGGAGCTTCCCCTGCTGTTCGGCCAGCCCGGGGGGAAGAAAGCCCAGGCTGTCGGAAAAAACGCCGGTCGCTCCGGCAAACGCGCCCAGAAGAATCCCGAAGAACGCACCCAACAGACCGATGGCCAGAAGGGCCGACAGGGGGCGGACGGCCCGAAGAACGAGCTCGTCTTCCCGGACGGCATCCTCCAGGTGAATCGATCCGGGGGCCGGAAAATCCTCCGGTTCCGGTTTGCAGCGGGGGCAAGTCTGAAACGGCTTCTGCAGCGGGCCGCCGCACGTCGGACAGACATTCGGCTCCTCGCCCTTGATGCCGCCGCAGCGGGCGCAGACTTCAGCTTCGAGCTTGTTTTCAAATCCGCAGAAGACACAGATCATCTTCTCTTTCTGGCCGGGCGGCTCGGCCTGAAGCCAGTCTTTTCCGTCGAAGTAATACCACTTCCCTGTCTGAAGACCAATCGTCCAAAAACGACCCTGATCGTCCTTCAGCCGAAGCTTCTTGATGTCTTCGATGAAGCTCTGTCGGGAGATCTCCCCGTTTTGAAGTCGCTTTTTCAATTGGTCGAACGCCGACTGCACTCCGTCGAAGGTCAACTCCGTTTCCGCCTCTTTACCCGCCGGATCCGCGGCTTGCAAACCTTTGATTTCCATGGGTTTATAAGTTGCTCATAATAAACATTTTAAAGCCGATGACGAAAACTTGTGCAAACCGGCTTAACTCCTTCTATTTCCCGTCCTTGGGATCGCAAGAGACCCGTCTTATTCACACTTTTTCCACATAAACTGTGAATAACTCGACCCGTTCTCAAGGCCATATCGACCTCACCAGATCGATGGCATTATACCCCTGAATGGGAGCGGGAATGAAGGTCAGGATGAAGATGACCAGGATCAAGGCGGCGACCGCCGTTCGTTTCTTTCCCAGCGGCTCGTTCTCATCATAAACGCGAGGGTGACGAAGACCCATGATGAGAAGAATGAAAAACCAGATCAACCAGCCGGCCCAGAAAAACAGGCCGGCCATCGCGAGCAAAGCCATGATGATTTTTGTCGCCGACCGGATTCGCGCCCCGAAAACGGCATAGGCAATATGGCCGCCGTCAAGCTGTCCGAGGGGAATCAGGTTCAACGACGTCACCAGCATCCCAACCCATCCGGCGAAGGCGACGGGATGGAAAACCACATCCATGCCCGGCCCGATGTCGCGGAGAAAAAGAAGTCCGCCGAGACGGAGGAGAAGCGGCTCGCCGAAGACGATCGCCGTCTCCCTGGGGATAGCCGGGACCGACTTGGAAAAGGCCAGACCGATCAGCAGGGCGGGGACCGCCAAAACGAATCCGGCCAGAGGGCCGGCCGCTCCGATGTCGAACAAGCGGCGCTTGCGCGTTATGGGATCCCGGATCTTGATGAAGGCGCCCCATGTCCCGATCAACGTGGGAGCCGGGATGAAAAAGGGCAGAGTGGCCGACAGGCCGTACCGACGGCAGGCGAGATAATGACCCATTTCGTGGGCCAGAAGGATCGCCATCAGGACGACGGCATACAGAATGCTCAACCCGAGGAGCCGGGGATCCCGCCAAATCTGCCCCGGCCCGGGTTGAAAGCCGGGATCGGCGGCGATCCGGTCGGCGTAAAGATAATTCATTCCCCAGGAAGAGCCCACCAGCGCGGCTGTCCCCAAGGTCAGGATGATAAGGGCAATATTGATCCAAGGGCGGTCTTTGGCGAAAAACGAGGTTCGCCTCCGATGGACGATGGGCGGAGGCGACGGAACCGGACCGGCGGATGGATCGGACGACATGCGTGGTGTCCTTCGAAAAAAAATAGGAGCGAGAACCTCACTCCTATTTCAACAACGGGCGGCCGGCCGGGAATCAGCCGTGAATTTTCTTATATTTGGCTTCGAGCGCTTCCTTCGTTTCGACTCGCTCGGGATCCGGAATACAGGCGCCGGTCGGGCAAACGGCCGCGCACTGGGATTCGGGATGGCTGCCGACGCATTCGGTGCACTTTTCGGGGTCGATGATGTAGGTCGCATCGCCGGCTGAAATCGCCTGGTTGGGGCATTCGGGCTCGCAGGCGCCGCAGTTGATGCATTCTTCGGTGATTTTGTAGGCCATGGCAACTCCTCCTGATGATGATGGCGAAAGGAGATTATAACCCTTTCGGATGATATTTCAAGGCCGTTTGGCGGCCGCTTCCAGTTTCCGGGCCCGGAGCGAGGCGTCGTAGCCGTAGTAGCTCTGGGCAAAGTCCGTTTCGATCTTTTTATAGAGAATCAGGGCTTCGGCTGATTGGCCTTTTTTCTCGAGAACTTCCGCCTGCTGGAAGAGAATCGCGTCCATGAGGTAGGCCCGGGGATTTTCATCTGCGATCTTCTTCAGGATGGCCAGCGCCCCGTCGAGGTCGCCTTTCCGCACGGCCAGCTGGGCGGCGAGGTCCTTGGCCTGATAATAGGAAAAATCCTTGGGCGAGTCCTTGATCGCGGCCAGGACGGCTTCGGCTTTATCGAGCCGGCCTTGTTCCACCCAGTAAGTCGCCAGGTTCAGCGAGGCGACCCGCCCGTATTTTCCCTTTCCGGCCAAAGCTTCGAGCTTGGCCGCGTTTTCCGGAAGCTTCGGGAGATCGGCCCGGAGGGCCTGGATCTCAGCCAGCTTCCGGCTCTGGCTCTTGGCCTGCTGGCCCCGGACGACCTGGAAACCGGCAAAGACGACGCCCAGGGTGATGACGAAAATACCGCCCATAATGAACTCCCGGCGCCAGGTCCGGATAAAATGAAAAACGCCTTCGAATCCGTGAGTGAATTCGTTTTCCTTGAGGTGATGCCGTTCGGTCCCTTTCATGTCAGGATCCTTTCGTCAGTTGCGACTCAAAAGAACACTTTTTTTACCACATCGAGCCCGAAAAGCCAAGCCGGGCTCGAACCCGGCGCTCCTCTCAACTTCTTTTCCGGGCGAAGGGAACCGCCGGATCCGGGAAAAGCCGGCGGGTCAAGGAGGATGGACGCCTCCGAAAGCCGTATGATAGCATGGATTCATGCTTGCGCTTCTGGTCATGCTTTTTGGAACGATTTTTCTCCCCGCAGTCGCCGCTCCCTCCCCGGACATGACGGCCGGATCTCACGACCTCGTTTTTTCGGATTTCGCCCGGACGTGGGACGAAGCGATTCCTCTCGGGAATGGAACGATCGGCGCGCTGGTCTGGAAAAACGGGACATTTCTCCGCCTTTCTCTGGACCGGGCCGACCTCTGGGACCTCCGTCCCATGCCCAATATCGGGACGCCGGAGTGGTCATTTGCCTGGGTCGCCGAACAATGGGCTGCGGACCGCTATGACCTCGTCCAAAAGAAGTTCGACGCGCCTTACGAGGAAAGTCCTGCTCCAACGAAAATTCCGGCCGGAGCGATCGAATTCGACCTGGCCGCCTTCGGCCCTCCGGTTTCCGTCCGCCTGGACATCCAGGGAGCGGCCGGACGAGCCGTCTGGGCCGACGGTCGGACGCTGGAAACCTTTGTCCACGCCGAATTCCCGGTCGGCTATTTTCGTTTTTCCAAAGTACCGGACGGCTTCAAACCCCTCCTCCGGATGCCTCCGTATGCCGGCGCCGAGGCCGGTGGAGCGGCCGATTCGGTCAGCGGGCAGGACCTCCGCCGGCTCGGATACCCCCAAGGCCGGATCGAAGAGGGAGCCGGTCGGGCCGTATACCGGCAGGAAGGAGGGAACGGGTTCCATTACGAAATCGCCCTGGTCTGGAAGAATGAGGCCGGCGGCGGAATAACCGGCGCCTGGTCCGTGACTTCAAAAACATCGACCGACCATGGAGAACCGAGCGCTTCAAGCCTCGCCTCCGAAGCTCTCCACAGAGGATTCGACTCGGCCTTCGGCAGCCACGCGGCTTGGTGGAAGCAATTCTGGTCGCGGTCCTCCCTCCGCATTCCCGATGCCGTCCTCGAAAAACAATGGTATCTGGAGACTTACAAGTTCGGCGCGGCCGCCCGGCGCGGCGCCCCCCCGATATCCCTCCAAGCCGTCTGGACGGCCGACAACGGCCGTCTCCCGCCGTGGAAGGGCGACTTTCACCATGACCTCAACACCCAGCTCAGTTACTGGCCGTGCTACTCGGGAAACCGTCTGGAAGAAGGCCTCGGCTTCCTCGATTGGCTCTGGGAAAGACGACCCGTCTTCAAGCGCTACACCCGGGCCTACTTCGGAACGTCCGGTCTCAATGTTCCCGGCGTATCCACCCTGGCCGGCGAACCGATGGGCGGCTGGATCCCATACTCCTTCTCCCCCACCGTCGGGGCCTGGCTGGCCCAGCATTTCGACCTTCATTGGCGCTACAGCCGCGACCGGAAATTTCTCCAGGATCGGGCTTATCCCTGGGTCAAGGACGTCGCCGCGCATCTGGAGGAGTTGTCTCGCCGCGGGCCAGACGGAATCCGGCGGCTGCCCCTGAGCTCGAGCCCGGAAATTTTCGACAACAGCCGCCGGGCCTGGTTTGCCGAGATGACCAATTACGATCTGGCCCTGATCCGCTGGACATTCCAGACCGCTTCCGATATGGCCGAAGAGCTGGGATTGGCCGCGGACGCCGCCCATTTCGCCGACGTGGGGGGAGAATGGCCGCCGTTTGCCGTCGATCCCGAGGACGGCCTGATGTTTGCGCCGGGGACGCCTTACGCCGAATCCCACCGCCACTTCTCCCACGCCCTGGCGATTCATCCGCTCGGCTTGATCCTGCCGACGCGGAGCGCAGCCGAACGGACCATCGTCCGGAATACGCTGGCGGCGCTGGACCGGATCGGTCCAGACGGCTGGTGCGGTTACTCTTACGCCTGGCTCGGAAACATGAAAGCGCGGGCTTTGGACGGGGAAGGCGCGGCCCGGGCGCTTCACATCTTTGCCTCGGCTTTCTGCCTGCCGAACAGCTTTCACGCCAACGGCGACCAAACCGGGAGGGGCTTCTCCAAGCTCACGTACCGGCCCTTTACTCTCGAAGGAAATTTCGCTTTCGCCGCCGGACTTCAGGAAATGCTCCTTCAGAGCCATGACGGGATCGTCCGGGTTTTCCCGGCCGTCCCGATTGCCTGGAAGGAAGCCTTCTTTCACTCGCTCCGGGCCCAGGGAGCGTTTCTCGTCTCGGCCGAGATGAAAGACGGGCTCGTCAGCTGGATCCGGGTGGTCGCCGAGAAGGGCGGGCGCCTCCGGATCAGGAATCCCTTCGAAGGATTGTTTCACCTCGACGGAGTCAAGGGGAACGCGATTGACGGCCTCATCGAAATCGATACGGTCCCCGGGCAGGCGGTCCTCCTCGAATTCGAGGAAGAGTGATTTGGGCCTCTTCGCCGGTCAGAATTTCGGGACGATCCGGACGATGACGATCCGTTTCAACCCGCGTCCCGAATCGAGAAAGACGAACCGGTAATCCCCGAGAAATCCGGGTCCGGGCGTCCAGCTGAAGACACCCGTCTTGGGATTCAGAGAAGAACCGATCGGGAGCGGCCGGGCGTCCGAACCGGTGTCCAGGTAGCCCCGGTATCCGGCCGAACCCCGCCCGGAAGGATCGCGGCCCTCCGTTTTTCCCGGACGCATCGTCTCGAGCACCGGGGCCTCCGGATCCAGGAAAATCTCGACCCGCTCGGTTTCGCGAATGCTCACGACCAGCTTGCCGTCGTTTTCGGGAAGGACCAAGGCCGGGGGGCTCTGTCTGTCCCAGCCTTTGCGGAAAGAGACGGGGATCTGGACATTCACCGCAAAGCCGGAATCGGCGCTTTGAATCGCGAAGGCCGAGGCCGCGGCTTCAACCGCCGCGGGAGAAGAAGCCGCGCCGTTGAAGACGTCGAAGTACCGGCTCCCGATTCCATCCGAATGGCCGGCGCTGTCGGTGACGCTCCAGACGATCGTATGGACACCGTTGGCGTACGGCGTCGTATCGAGGGTGAAGACCCCGATGGCCCCGCCGGAGTTGGCGTAACCGGGGAAGGCCGAAGCGATATCCTCCCGATAATTATTGTACGACGGGTGTCCAAGCGGAACGCCGTCCACCCAGACGGTGATCGTCGATCCATCGACCGGGATCGAGGCCGGCTGCGGAGTCAGAGCCCAGCCGAAATTCAGGTATCCTGCACCCGAGGCCGAACCGCCCTGGGCCGGCGTATCGATCGCGCCGAAGGGGTTGACCGCGTTGGCGTTATCGCAAAAAATCGATTTCGAGCCGAGAGAAAGGGTTTGGCCTTCGAAATCCTGGGCGACGGCCCGGAGCGTGACGTTCCCATTGCCGCCGCCCGGCAGGAAATAAGTCAGGAGCATGTATCCCCAACCGGCTCGTTTGTTCGAAGGCAGATTCGGGTACGCCCCGGCGACATCGGGCCTGGCTCCTTCGACCAGCGTCGCTTCGCCGAGATAAATCGGAGATCCGGCCGGCTCGGCCCCGACGGGATCCCGATAGATTTTCACCGATTGAATGCCGACATCGTCCAAGGCCCAGCCCGTGACGGGGACGCTGTTCTGGACAACGGCGCCCGCGCCCGGCGTATCGAAGGACCCGAACGGGCCGGATGTCGTTCCGGCGGCATAGACGTTGAGCGTGACCGTGATCGTCTTCGGCAGGTACTGAAGGGCATTGGGATCCGAGACGGAAAGAACTCCGGTATACGAGCCGACATTCAAGCCGGCGGGATCGACGGTGACGGAAATCCGGCCGCTGCCTGATCCGCTCGAGGGCGTGGCGGCCAGCCAGGACTGGTTTCTGGCAATCGACCAGCTCTGGGGTGCCGTCCCGGAATTCACAACCGAGACCGTCTGCGCCGGGGAAACCGAACCTCCGGCAACCGCTCCAAAAGAGAGCTGACTGGTCCCCAAGGTGATCGCGGGATTCGGAGCGGCGAAGACCTGAGCCCAGCCGTAGATTTCCGCCGACGACCGGCTGTAATCGGTGTCCCAAACCCAATAAACGATCCCTCCGTCCGGAGTGGCGGCGATGTCGCCGTAGGTGCTGCCCGAGGAATTCGGGACGGACGCGACGCCTCTCCAGGCGCCGCCGGCGTCCCGGATGTTGTAATCCATCGAAACGCCGCCGCCCCACCCGCCTTTTTGCCAGACGGCATAGAGCGTATCGCCGCTTTTCGCCAGAAACGGATAATGGACCAGATCCCAGGTGGAGATCAGCTGCGGAGATGAAAATCCGTTCCCGGTCCGCTGGGAATGATAGATGCCCCGGGCCGGCGACTCGGGCGTCATGTAGATGATATGGGCGTTATCCGCGCTGTCCAAGCGAACGGCCGGATGCATCTGATCCTCTCCCCCGGGATCGACCGAAGTCCAATCCGACCAGGACGAGTTGAAGGATTTTCCCCGCTGGGAATATCCGATCTGGTAGTAGGGATCGCCGCTGGGCTTGGCCATGAAAACGGCGGACACGAGACCGTTTCCGGCGTCGATATCCGGCAGCTTCGACATTCCATACCAAGGGCCGAGAAACTGGATTTCTTCCCAAACACCCCCGACCCGGGATCTGGTGAGGACGTGAAATTCATTATTTCGGTAGATGACATAGATGTCCCCTCCCGGCGTCACGGCCAGGCGCGGAGACTCGTAGAGCTTTCCGGAATCGAGAATGACGGGAGTTCCCCAGGACGAACCCTCCTTGATCCGGAGAATGATCTGGCCCCATTCCACCCAGACGACATAAACGCGGTTGGAGGCATCGACGGCGATCGAAACGCTTTCCTGGTTGTCGCTGAAGACCTGACCCGAGGTGCTGATCTTGCCCGGAACACCGAGCTGGAGGGCGCCAAGATCCCCCATGACATAGTAAACGTCGCCACAGGCGTGACCGATCTGATTGATTCCGGTAAACTCCACCCAGACGGCGTGGACGTTTCCCTGCGCATCGGCTGCAATCTGAGGTTCTCCGGAAGGCACTCCGGGCGATTGGGAAATATTCAAAGGCTGGGCCACAGCCGATCCGGCCAGAAGAACCAGGCCGGCCGCCAGGCATAAGGCGAATCTGCGAGGGTCCATGTTGTCCTCCCGGACGATAGGATCCGTTCCTTTTCTGTTCCCGCGAAGGATGATACCCGGGCCCGAACCCGCCGCCTATGCCTTCACGCGGTGAATGCCGGGGGTGAAATTCGTCCCGCCGCGGCTAGCCGCCGGGGGTGAGAACCTCGGCGGCCTCCCCATCCGCAGAATCCCCGCCGGCCGACGAAAGTCCCAAACCTGGCCCGGACGGATCGACTTGGCCGCCCGAAGGGCGGGGGTTACAAAACTCCCGGCGGATCACCCCCCTCGTCCGCGGTCTCACATCTTGACAGTCCGGCGGATGGAGACATAACATCGGGACCGGTCAATTCGTTTCCCGGGATCGTGAGTCCATGAAAACCATCCTCCCCCGCCTTGGCGTGTTCGCCCTGCTCGCTCTGCTCGTACCGGCGTGCGGCCGGGTCGATCAGAATTCTTCCACTTCTCCGGAAGCCCGAATCGCCGATCTGATTTCCCGGATGACGCCCGAGGAAAAATTCCGCCAGCTGTTCATGGTTCCGGGTTCTCTTGAGCTCGGGGAGAACAAGCTGAAACCGGGCCTTTTCGGCTTCCAAGTCGGCGCGGCGGGAGTGGAGGACGACCCGGCCGGACAAATGCTCCAGGCGACGACCGGCGGTTCGGCTTTTGAAACGGCCCGAAAGATCAACGAAATTCAGCGTTTTTTCGCGGACAAGAGCCGCTTGGGCATTCCCATTATCCCCTTTGAAGAAGCCCTGCACGGACTCGTCCATCCCGGGGCGACGGCGTTTCCCCAGGCGATCGGCCTGGCCGCGACATTCGACACCGGGTTGATGAAGCACGTCGCCGCCGCCATCGCCCGGGAGGCCCGAACCCGCGGCATCCGCCAGGTCCTCTCCCCCGTCATCAATATCGCCGACGACGTTCGCTGGGGACGGACCGAGGAAACATACGGCGAGGACCCGTTCCTTTCCGCTGAAATGGGATCGGCGTTCGTCTCCGCGTTCGAAAAGGCGGGCGTGATCGCCACCCCCAAACATCTCCTGGCCAATGTCGGAGCCGGCGGCCGGGACAGCTATCCAATCCACTGGAACGAGCGCCTGCTTCGGGAGCTCTATCTTCCGCCGTTTGCGGCCTGCCTGCGGGAGGCCGGGGCCCGGTCGGTCATGACCTCCTACAATTCCGTCGACGGAAGCCCGGCCTCGGCCCAGAAATGGATGCTCGACCGGCTGGTCAAAGGCGAATGGGGATTTCCGGGCTTCATCGTCTCGGACGCCGCCTCCGTCGGCGGGGCCAATGTCCTCCATTTCACCGCGGCCGATTACGCCGAGGCGGCCTCCCGGGCGATGAACGCGGGTCTGGATGTGATTTTCCAGACGCGGTTGGATCACGAAACCCTTTTCTCCCCGCCGTTTTTCGACGGACGCATTCCGAAGGCCGTAATCGATCGGGCGGTCGCCCGGGTGCTCCGGGCGAAATTCACGCTGGGTCTCTTCGAGAATCCTTACGTCGATCCGGAGATCGCGGCCAAGGAAAACGGCTCCGCCGCCAACCGCGAGCTGGCCCTGCAGGCGGCCCGCGAATCGATCGTTCTTCTGAAGAACGAAAACCGGGTTCTTCC
>CAYPKX010000049.1:0-20466 GCA_964411395.1 uncultured Eubacteriales bacterium
CACTGGAGCGGATTGTGGGCTACAGGGCACCGCTGGCTCCCCGTCGTGCACGGCCATGCATATTATACGGCAATTTCAGGGGAGATGCACCGCCTCGGGGCCGGTCCTGTCATAGTCGAGCGATCATGTCCCGTCTGACTGCCGGTCAAAAATGTCCCCTTCCGAGGAAGTGGACATGCCGCGGGGAATCTTTTTAAGCCTGCATGAAGCCCGGCGGCCGAAAGCGCCCGGTCAGGCCGTCGAGGGGACGGCGAAGCTCGAGGCGGCGGAACGGAATTAGAATCGGTAACCCAGCCCGCCGCGAAGCAGCAGGCCGTCCCAAAAGCCGGCTTCCCCCTGGATGAACAGGCCGCCGGCGATCTCGACTTTCAGCCCGAAATGGAGCTGGACGATGAAAATGAAATCCGGAATCTCGAAATCGAGGTCCTCCGAAAGCTCGGCGAATGTCTTGGACCGGGCGTCCTGGAAAGAATCGGAAAGCGGGCCGAGGGAATAGACAGCCGCATAGTCGAAATCAAACGTACCTTCCAACGGCGCGAGGCCGAAACCAAACGTGAAGTAGGGTTTGACCCGGGCGGTCGGGCTTCCCATCTCCCAGCGGAAGCTGATATTGGTCGAAAACGGCTTCGTCTCGACCGACGCCCGGGCGTCGGCCACGGCCAGCCCGCCGTTGGCAAATTCCTGCCGGGCTGTCCCATCCAGGGTGAATTTGATATTCGTTTTCTCCAAGGACAGGCCCAAGCTGAAGGTGCCCAACCGGCCGCGGACGTAATAGCGAAGCTCGATTCCGAAATTCGCTCCCTCCGAATCAAAGTTCATGTCCGAAGCGAACGCGCCGGCGATCAGCCCCGGGTAGCGGCTGTTGAGTTCGTCGTTGATCTCGTCTTGAATCGCTCCCCCGAGCTCCTCGTTGAGCTTATCCTCAAACAGGGCCGTCACCGGATCGAGCGTCCAGCTGGAATAATGGACGCTCAGCTCGAACCGACCGCCCAACCCTCCGCCCTGGGGCGGAGGATCGACGATCCGAAGCTTCGGCGCGTCCGCCGAACGCCCGGATGTCTCTCCCCGAATCGTTCCCTCGTCCTTCCTAACCGGCTTTTCCGGATCCTTATCGGCTTCGACTTTCACCGGCTGAGAAACGGCCTTCTCCCCGGGCGCGGCGACGGGCGTCCCTTTCGCCCGGGCTTCGGCCATCACCTGGTTGAACAGGTCGACAAACGGCTTCGGGTAGGACTCCGCGGAGATCTGCTTGTAAGGATCGACCAGCGTGATTTTCCGCATCCATTTGACCGACTCGGCCATGTCCCGCTGGTAAAAATAGCAGAGGGCCAGTCCAAAATACGCCCGCGAGAGATTGGCCGGAACGGTTGAGAGCGCCGCCGCCTCAAAATAGGCGACAATGGCTTCCTTGTAGTCGCTTTTCTCAAACGCGACGTCGCCGCGTCCCAGGGCCTTTTCGACGTCCGTCTCCTGGGCCGAAACGACCGGAGCGAAAACTGCGGCCAGGGCCAGAGCCCCGAGGAGGCACAGGACCGGCTTTTTTTTCATTCGGGACGCTTCCTTTTCAACAAGGGGGCATGGTAAAGGCGTTTCTGCGGATTGTCAAATACGCGAACCCGTCCCGTCGGTTGACAACCCGGGGAACCTCGCCTATCTTTTATATTCGGAGATGCAAGGAGAGAACCCATGTATTTCGGCGGAATTGACCTCTTGTTGATCATCCCTCCCATGATCCTGGCCTTGATCGCCCAGGGTATGGTCAAGAGCGCCTATGCGAAATATTCTCGAATCGGCGCGGCGTCCCGGATCACCGGGGCCCAGGTCGCGCAGATGCTTCTCGGCCAGGGGGGCGCCGGCAACGTGACCGTCGAGGAGGTCAAGGGTCAGCTGACCGACCACTACGACCCGCGGAAGAAAGCCCTGCGCCTGTCCCAGGGCGTCTACGGGAGCAGCTCATTGGCCGCCCTCGGAATCGCCGCCCACGAAACCGGCCATGCCCTTCAGCATCATGAGCGCTACGCCCCGTTGAATATCCGGAACGTGATCTACCCGGTGGCCAACATCGGCTCAACCCTGG
The DNA here is from genome assembly GCA_964411395.1 of uncultured Eubacteriales bacterium. GTDB lineage: Bacteria > Acidobacteriota > Aminicenantia > Aminicenantales > UBA4085 > JAAZPG01. The sequence goes on from CAYPKX010000049.1 coordinate 2,078, forward strand.
CCTTCCCCCTGTTCTTTATCGGGATGCTGTCCGGAACGGGGTCGACTCTCCTCATGGACATCGGGATCTTTTTGTTCATGGGAGCGGTCTTTTTCACCGTCATCACCCTTCCCGTGGAATTCAACGCCTCCAAACGGGCCATCGCTCTTCTGGGAAACCAGGGGTACCTCGGGCCTCAGGAGCTCGTCGGGGCCAAGAAGGTCCTCCGGGCTGCGGCCCTGACCTATGTCGCGGCCACGGCCACGGCCGTCCTCCAGCTGCTCCGGCTGCTGATGATCCGCGGCTCCCGCGACTGATTCAAATAAATCGAACAATTCGGGGCCAAATAATTCGGGGCCAGGTTACTCAACTCCCGATCTCGATCCGATTATTTGGCCTCGTCTGGACACGGGGGGAAAAATGGGAATAATTGATCCGGAGGACCAGATGAAGAATTCTCCGCTCCTCAAAGCCCTTCTCATGGTTGCGGTCGTCTATCTCGTCACGCCCACCGATCCGGAAGCTTCCGCCTCTCCGGCCGCGGCTTCGACTTCACCGGCCGGCGTTTCCGTATCAAACCCGCGCTCAGCCTCCGGCCGCACGTTCGGTTTCCAGGAAAAAGACTTCGTCCTGGACGGCAAGCCCTTTCAAATCATGGCCGGGGAAATGCATTTCCAGCGCATCCCGCGGGAATACTGGAAGGACCGCTTGCTCAAGGCCAAGGCCCTCGGCTTGAACACGGTCGGAACTTACATTTTCTGGAATGCCCTCGAACCCAAGCCGGGGCAATGGGATTTCTCCGGCCGGAACGACCTGGCTGCGTTCATTGAGCTGGCCCGGGAAGTCGGGCTTTGGGTCCTGGTCCGACCCGGCCCCTACGCCTGCGCCGAGTGGGATTTCGGCGGTCTGCCGATCTGGCTCCTCAGCCGAAACGAGGTGAAAGTCCGCTGCTCCGATCCTGCCTATCTGGAGGCCTGCCGCGGTTACATCGAAAAAATCGCCGGGATCCTCCGTCCGCTTCAGATCCATAACGGCGGTCCGGTCCTCATGCTCCAAATCGAGAACGAATACGGCAGCTACGGCAACGACCGCGAATACTTGTCCGCGCTCAAAGCGATGTGGGAAAAAAGCGGGATTGCCGTCCCCTTCTCAACCGCCGACGGCGCCACTCCTTACATGCTCGAGGCCGGCTCGATCCCGGGCTGCGCCATCGGCCTCGACCCGGCCGCAAGCGAAAAGGAGTTCGCCGAAGCCGAAACGCTCGGCCGCAATGTGCCGATCTTTTGCAGCGAGCTGTATCCGGGCTGGTTGACTCACTGGGGCGAGCCCTGGGCCAAAGCGGCGACGGAAGACACCCTGAAAGACCTCCGCTGGCTGTTGGAAAACAAGAAATCATTCAGCCTCTATGTCGTCCACGGCGGAACCAACTTCGGTTTCTGGGCCGGGGCGAACATGGGCAAGACGTACCAGCCCGACGTTACCAGCTACGACTATGACGCCCCGATCAACGAGCGGGGCGAGCCGACGCCGAAATATTTTGTCATTCGGGAGCTGTTGGCGAAATATCAACCCGAAGGGACCGTTCTCCCCGACCTCCCCGCTCCGATCCCGGCGATTGAGATCCCGGAGATTTCCTTCGAAACGAGCGCCGGCCTCTTCGCCTTCCTTCCCGGAATGATCCGCTCTCCCCAACCCAAACCGATGGAGGCGCTGGGCCAGTCTCACGGCTTCATCCTTTACCGGACCAAGCTCATCGGCCATCATTCCGGAAAATTGACGATTACGGACCTGCATGATTACGCCAATGTCTATATCGACGGAGACTACCTCGGATCTCCGGACCGGGCCAAGGGTGAAAACGCGATTGAGATCCCCAAAAAGGATCCGCCGGCCCAAACTCTCGACATCCTCGTCGAAGGCATGGGCCGAATCAATTTCGGCCAGTCCATCATCGACCGAAAGGGGATCACCGACCGGGTCACCTTGAACGGGATGACCTTGATGAATTGGGAAATCTTTTCCCTGCCCATGGAGCGGAGCTATGTGGCCGGCCTCGGTTTTAGCAAAATCCCGCCCGATCGGCCGGCCGTGTTTTTCCAGGGGACTTTCAACCTCGAGAAACCGGGGGACACCTATCTCGACATGACCGGCTGGAAGAAGGGCGTGGTCTGGGTCAACGGGCACAACCTTGGCCGGTACTGGGAGATCGGGCCTCAGAAACGTCTCTACTGTCCCGCGCCTTTCCTCGTCAAGGGGCGCAATGTCATCGTCGTCTTCGATCTTCACAAAACCGAGCCGGCGGGCATCCGCGGATTCAAAACGCTGGAATAGCAGGAGCAAAACCGCCTTGGCTATATGTTGTCCGGACTGCGGCCGGGAATACGACGTCACCCTGTTTCAATTCGGCCAGACGGTCGAGTGCGAATGCGGCACGATCGTCGAATACGGCGAGGATGTTCCCCACGGGCGCCCCGACGCCGACGCCGAAGCCATGGATCCGGTCGAGATTCCGATCGACGGGACGCTGGACCTTCATGCCTTCGCCCCGGCCGACGTCAAGGAACTCATTCCCGAATACCTGGCCGCGTGCCGGGAGAAAGGCATCCTCCGGGTCCGGATCGTCCACGGCAAGGGGGCCGGGGAGATGATGAAGACCGTCCACGCCCTCCTCGGCCGCCTCTTCGAAGTTGAATCGTTCGACCTGGCCGGCCCGTTTGAAGGCGGGTCGGGGGCGACAATCGCCGTGCTCCGGGCCGAGTGACGCGTTTCGAGCAAAAAAGATCGGGGCCAAAAGATCGGGGCCAGGTTACTCAACTCCCGATCTCGATCCGATAGATCGGGAGTTGAGTAACCTGGCCCCGAATTATTGGCTTATTTTTTCTTGTAGGACACGGCCATGTCATTTCTTCCGGCGATGGTCGTTTCGAATTCCGCAAGCCCGGTGATGTAATCATAATATTCGCCCGTCCCCGGCTGGCGGCCCCAACCCCGGCCGCCGCCCCGGCTTCCGCCCGAGACATTGTGCGCCGCGATGCATCCGCCGGGAGCGAGCTTGGGAATGATCGCTTTGGCGTACTCGACATACCATTCTTTATCGGCATCGATGAAAACGAAATCGAACGGCCCCTCGAGCTTCGGAACGAGTTCATGGGCGTCGGCCAGCCGGGCGTCAATCAGGCCGTCCAGACCGGCTTCCTTGAAGTTGGCGGCGGCTTCGCCGTGCCGGCCTTCGTCGATTTCGACGGTGATCAATTTCCCGCCCGTTTTGGACAGGGCCCAGGCGATATACGTTCCCGAAAGGCCGGTTGAGGTGCCGATCTCGAGAGCCCGCTTATACCCCCCTTTTATGACCAGGTCATAAAGAAGACGTCCATCCTGTTCCGGGACATTCATATCATACCAACGGCCCCGGGAACGCTCCAGGAAAGCCGAAACTTTGGCGTCGGTCTCCTTTACAGAAACCGCCGTTTGCCGGCCTTCCATCGGACAGAGCGCGGCTCCATACGCCCCGAGAAAAACGGTCAGGACGATCCCCGCCGCCAACGCCCGCGGGACCGCCGTTCGGAATCTTCGCCGGTCTGTATTGTCCATGGCTCCTCCCCGCTGTTATGACGCATCCCCTTGGCCCCTCTTCCCAAATATTTTCATCCATGGCAAGATGGAAGTCCTATTCATCGGAAAATCGGCCGCTCCTGCGGCCGTCCAAAGGAGATTGCTGAAAATGAAATTCCCCCGATTCGCCTTCCCGGCCGCGGCCGCTGTTTGCGCCGCGTTCCTGGCCGCTTCACCTGGTCTTTCTCAAACCGCCCCGACGCCCGCCCCCCAGGAAAAGCCGGCCGTCTTCGGACAGCCGATGAGCGATTTCACCCTGCCGGCCTACCAGGGAGGCGAAATCGCCCTTTCCTCCCTCCGCGGAAAAAACGTCCTGCTGATCTTCCTTCGGGGCTACGCCGCCGAAAACCATTGGTGCACCATCTGCAGCTACCAATACGCCGAATTGATCGAAATGGAGCTGGCTCAGGGTTTCCGCAAAGCGAAGAACCTGGAAGTGCTTTTCATCCTCCCCTATGGCCCGGCCACGGTGAAAGCCTGGGTGGAGGCCCTGCCCGCTCAGCTCCAAACGATCCACGACCGGAAAAATCCTCCTGACCCGACAAAGCTCGAGGCCCAGGGCCGGGCGACGATGGAGCGCTGGCGGTCCCTCTATCCAAAAGAAAGCACCTTGAAAGCGCCGATCCCGGCTCCATTTCCCGTCCTGAGCGACGCCGACGGGGCGTTCTCCAAAACGCTGGGCATATACCGGACGGAATGGAACGGCAGCAAGGTCGCCCAGAACGTCCCCACCGTCATCCTCCTGGACAAGGAGGGACGGGTCCGGTTCAAATATCTGAGCCAGAACACGGTCGACCGGCCGTCATTCGCCCACATCTTCGACGTTCTCGGGACCATGGAAAAAAAATAACGGCGTAATCCTTTTTCCGATTTCCCGAGTATTACTATTGAGGAGTCCGGACACAAGGCCGGAATTCCGCCTGAAAATCGACATCACCAGGAGGATCACATTGTTTTATAAAATCCCGTCCCGGCGCTCTCTTTCTCTGCTCCTCCCTGCTCTTGGCTTTGCTCTTCTCCTTCCCCTGACGGCCTCGCCCGACCGGCAAAGCCAGCCGGCAACCGCGGCCCAAATGCAGGCCAATCGGTCCCATCCCCTGGTCATGACCAAGGCCTCATCCCCGATTCGAATCGACGGCGTCCTGGACGATCCCGCCTGGGAAAAAGCCGGGCGCCTCGACATCGCCTACGAATGGACGCCGGGCGAAAACGTCCCTCCCCCGGTTAAAACCGAAGTCCTTGTCACTTATGACGACTCGAATTTTTATATTGCCTTCCGCTGTTTCGACCCCGACCCGAAGTCCATCCGGGCCCATCTCATGGACCGGGATGCGACCGACACGCTGATTCAGGACGATCACATCAGCTTCATGGTCGACACATTCAACGATGAACGGCGGGCGTTTCAGTTCCGGGTCAATCCCCTGGGCGTCCAGGCCGATGCGGTTTTCAGCGAGCTCGAGGGCTATGAGGACTTTTCCTGGGACGCCATCTGGAAGTCGGCCGGGCGGATCGAGGAATTCGGTTATGCCATCGAAGTCGCCCTTCCCTACAACCAGCTCCGCTTCCCCGCCGGCAGCAGCGTCCAGACCTGGGGCTTCGAAGCCGACCGCTCCTATCCCCGCAACGTCCGTCACCGGATGAGCACCCATCCGCGCGATCGCAACATCAATTGCATCCTCTGCCAGTTCAATAAAATCACCGGCTTCGAGAATATCTCCCCCGGCGTCAATCTTCAGATCACCCCGACTCTGACCGCCAACCGGACCGACGTCCGTCCCGATTTTCCCGACGGACCGATGGAAGCCGGAGAGATCCACGCCGATCCGGGCGTAACCCTGCGCTGGGGTGTGACGCCCAATATGACCTTCAACGCCGCCGTCAATCCCGACTTTTCCCAGGTCGAGGCGGACGTGGCCCAACTGGAAGTCAACACCCGGTTTGCCCTGTATTACCCGGAGAAGCGTCCCTTTTTTCTGGAAGCCGCCGATTTCTTCCTCACTCCGATCCAGGCGGTCTTCACTCGGAGCGTGGCCGATCCTCTCTGGGGAGGCAAGCTGACCGGAAAAATCGGCCGCGGGGCGCTGGGCTTTTTCGCCGCTCAGGACCGGATCAACAACCTCATCATCCCGAGCAACCAGGGCTCTGACTCGGCCTCCCTGGAGGCCGACGTCACCAGCGGCGTCTTCCGCTACCGGCACGACCTCGGCAAGGGTTCGACGATCGGAGCGCTGTACACCGGCCGGACGGCCGATGATTACCACAACCATGCCGCCGGCGTGGACGGCTTTTTCCGGCTGGGACAGAAAGATCAGATCATCTTTCAGTTCCTCCGCTCCGACACCCTTTATCCCGTCGCCCTGTCCGAGGCCCTCGATCAACCCAGGGGAAGCTTCGGCGGAAACGCCATCCTCGCCCAGTACATCCATCAAACCCGCAATCTGTTGTTGTACGCGGGATACCAATCCATCGATCCCGACTTTCGCGCCGATTACGGATACCTGCCCCGGGTGGACACCAGGACGATCGATTTCGAGGCGGACGTCACGGTTTACGGCCTTCGCGGCGGCGGCAAATCGGGCCAATGGTTCAACCAGATCCGGTTCTGGGTTCGCGGCTATCGGACGGCTGATTTCTCCGGCCGCCTGACCGATTCCCGTCTCGCTCTCGGCGCCGCCTACCAGGGGCCTCTCCAATCCCAGTTCTCGGTCGTCGGCCGCTGGAACCAGGAATTCTATTCCGGGACGCTCTTCGACACGAGCGATGTCGTCGTCCAGCTGGCCTTCAAACCGGCCGGAGGGATGAGCTTCAGTCTCATGGGCAATGTCGCCGGAGCGATCGACTATGCCAACGTCCGTAAAGCCCTGGCCTTCCGCCTCGGCCCCGATCTCGAGCTCGGATTGGGCCGTCATCTGAACCTCGGCGGAGGTTATTATCTGGAACGTCTGGCCGACGACGGCAACCGAATCTATACCGCCCATCTTCTTCAGGGGCGATTGATCTACAACATCAACACCCGGATGTTCCTTCGGCTGATCCTCCAGTACCAGGACGTCGGCCGCGATCCCTCCAGGTACGGTTTCCCGGTCGAGCCAAGCTCCCGGGACCTGTTTGCCCAGTTCCTGTTTTCCTACAAGATCAACCCTCAGACGGTCCTGTTCCTCGGATATTCGGACAATTCGTACGGCGCCCGCGGAATCGACCTGGCCCGGTACGACCGGACGCTGTTTCTGAAGATCGGGTACGCCTGGGTGATGTGATTCGATCGAGAGGGAATCCGCTTCCGAGTTCCCTCTCGACGTCCCTGTCCGGCTCTTCGGGCGAAAAGCCCGCCATTTCTCCTCCCCGGCGACATGACGCCGAAGTCCGTCCCGGAAAAATGACGGAAAAAATTTGACTTCCTCTCGCGCCTGGTGATATCAAGTGTTTTCTTACTCCACCCCAGGAGGTCGGAATGGCCCGTCGCAAACCCCTCGCTCTCCTCTGCGCCTTCCTCATCGTTTTTTCGGCCGGAATCCTGTCCGCCCAGACCCCGCCCGACAAATTTCTCGGCTTTGCGGTCGGGGCCGACAAAAAGCTGGCCGACTACGCCCAGATTCATGACTACTTCAAGAAACTCGCCGCCGAGACCAACAAGATCAAGCTCGTCACGATCGGTGAAACGACTTTAAAAAAACCGATGATCATGGCCGTCATCTCGGCTCCCGAGAACCTGGCCAAGCTCGACCGCTACCGGGAGATCGTCAGAAAGCTCCGCGATCCGCGGACCACATCTCCGGCCGAGGCCAAACAGCTGATCAAAGAAGGCAAGCCGATCGTCCTGATCACCTGCAGTGTCCACTCGACTGAAATCGGCGCCTCCCAGGCCTCGATGGAGCTGGCCTTTGACCTGGTCACGGGCAAGACGCCTTTCGACTCCGGCGCCGCCCTCAAGGACGTCATCCTCCTTCTCGTCCCGTCGACCAATCCCGACGGTATCCAGATGGTCGTCGACTGGTACAAAAAATACGTCGGCACCCAGTACGAGGGCGGATCGATGCCCTGGCTCTACCATCCGTACGCCGGACACGACAACAACCGCGACTCCTATATGCTCAACCTGGTCGAAATCCGAACCATGGCCAAGGTGCTTTACCATGATTGGCTCCCTCAGGTCCAGGTCGACATGCATCAGCAGGGCAGCAACGGAGCCCGCCTCTTCATCCCGCCCTATAAAGATCCCCCGCTGCCCAACGTCCATCCGCTCACCTGGAGGCTGGTCAACCTCGTCGGAACCAACATGGCCTTCGACCTTCAGCGGCAGGGCTTTTCCGGCGTCGAGAACGGCCGGAGCTATACGGCCTGGTATATCGGAGCCTGCGACGACACTCCCTGGCTTCACAACGTCGCCGGAATTCTGACGGAGGCCGCTTCGGTCCGCCTGGCCAGCCCCATCCAGATCGAGCCCAGCGAAATCCGGAATGATTATTACGTCAAGATGCTCGACTTCGTCGATCCCTGGCCGGGCGGCTGGTGGCGCCTCCGGGATATCGTCGAATACGAGCTGGCCCTGGGCAAGAGCGTCCTTAAAACGGCCGCGTTCAACCGCGAGGACCTTCTTTCGACCTATTACCAGCTCAACAAGGCGGCGGTAGAAAAGGTGGAGCGCAATCAGCCCTTCGCCTTCGTCATCCCGGCCAAGCAACACGATTATCCGACGACGCTCAAGATGCTCGACGTCCTGATGGCCAACGGAGTGGAAATCCACCAGGCCAAGGGCGCCTTCGTCGTCAACGACAAGACCTATCCGGCCGGCTCGTTCGTCGTCCGGATGGACCAGCCCTACAAGCCGTTTGCCTGGGCCATGCTGGAAAAGCAGAAATATCCCGACATGCGCCAGTATCCGGGCGGCCCGCCCCAACCCCCTTATGATAACGCCGGCTGGACGCTTCCGGCCCAAATGGGCGTCGCCTGCGACCAAATCATGGAGCCCTTCGAGGCGGAGCTGGCCAAGCTCTCCGCCGTTCCTTATCCTAAAGCTCCGGCGGGCAACAGCCGCGCCGCCTACTTCGGCCTCAGCTCGGCGGTCAACGTCTCTTACCCGGCGGCCATCGCCCTGCTCAAGGACAAGGCTGAAGTCTGGCGGACCAAGGCCCATGTGACCAAAAAAGGAATCCTTATTCCGGCCGGAAGCTTCATCGTCAAAAACACCGAAGATGTCAAGAAAGCCCTGCCCGCGCTCCTGGAGAAGTACCACCTGGCGGTTCTCGACCTGGACAACGTGGACGACATCGCCAAAGCCCCTGTGTCCTTCCCCCGGATCGGCATTTTCCAGTCCTGGCGCGGCAACGCCGACGAGGGCTGGACCCGCTATGTCTTTGACAACCTCGGCCTCCCCTATAAAACCCTTCACAACGAGGACATCAGGGGAACCCGGGAAAAGAAGCCGGACCTGCGGGCCGACTACGACGTGATCATCTTCGCCAGCGAAAACGCCAACACCATCATCGGAACGACGGGCGGAGGATCCACCGGCCCGAGAGGCGGAATGCCGGGCGGAGCTCCGACCGGAGCGCCCGCGGGCCCGCCCGGCGGAGCCGCGCCTCAAGCGGCGCCGGCCGGCGGGCAGAGAGCCCGAACCTCGACCACGCCTCCCGAATACGAAGGCGGCATCAGCCAGGACGGCGTCGAAAATCTCCGGGCGTTCGTGGAAAAAGGCGGAATCATCGTCGCCCTCAACCAGGCCAGCGAGTTCGCCATCTCCTCGTTCGGCGTTCCGGCCAGAAACACCCTCTCCGGCCTCGACCGGACGCAATTTTTCTGTCCGACTTCGGTCGTCCGGATCCTGGTCGACAACGAAACGCCCATCGGCTACGGCCTGCCCAAGTCAGCCGCAGCGATGTTCGTTCAGAGCCTGGCCTTCGACACCAACTCCCCCGGCTACCAGTGGGAACGGAAGGTCGTCGCGACCTTTCCCGAGGACGAGATCCTGGTCAGCGGGTGGCTCCTGGGCGAATCGTACCTCGCCCGGAAGGCCGCCGTCGTCGACGCCAAGTTCAAAGACGGCCGGTTCATTCTGATCGGCATCCGCTCCCAGAACCGGGCCCAGTCCCACGGGACCTACAAATTCTTCCTGAACGCATTGCTCTATCCGAAGGCCCAATAACCGCTTCGGCTGAACACCCTTTATTCGACGGGCGCCCCTCGGGGCGCCCGTTTTTTTTCGAGTCATCGCCTGGGAATAGAAACCGGAGCGATCCATTGACAGAACGGCCGAAAATTACTATCGTGGCCCCATTCCGAGCAAGGAGACCGCCATGACTTTAAAGCGATTCGGCCTTCCGGCCTCCCTTTTCCTTTTCCTTCTGGGGGTCTCCCCTCTGGCCGCCCAGCAAGGCGCCGGACGCAAACCGGCCACGTTCCTTTCCGTTCTGGCCCGGCCGAAATTTCTCGTCATGATCGTCCTGGGCGCCATCGCCCTCGTTCTCCTTCTTTCGAAAAAAATGAAGAACGGGATCAAAATTCCATTTCTCCTCCTGACGACCTTCCTCTTCGGGATCGCTCCCAATCTGCCTGTCGGCCTGTTCAAGAAGTTTTCCATGCACCCCTCGCCGGTCTGCGCCGCGACCAAGTCGATCCTCTACGGCCTGGGAATGCCGCTCCTTGTCACCCTGGCCGTCATCGTCCTCCTGACCCTCGTCGGGCCGAAGCTGTTTTGCGGCTGGGTCTGCCCGGTTGGAGCGATCCAGGAACTTGTCGCGATGCTCGCCGACAAGCTGAAAATCCGCCGGATCAAGTGGAATTTTGTTTTCACCCAGTCGGTCCGGATCCTGATTTTTCTCCTGTTTGTCTTTCTCAGTGCGACCGCCGTTTACCATACCTTCCAGGAAGAACAAAAAGTCGCCCTCTCGATCTATGATCCCATCAATGCCTTCCACGGATTCGAATTCACGGCCTCGCCCTTCAACCTGGCCGGGCTTCTTCATTATCTTCCCCTGCTGCTGACGCTCATCCTGGCTTTTAAAGTCTACCGGCCGTTCTGCTACCTGGTTTGCCCCGTGGGTTTGTTCACCAACCTGCTGGAACAGGTTGCCCTCTTCCGGGTCACCCGCCTGCGGGGCGGCTGCGATGATTGCCGCGTCTGCGAGAACGCGTCCCCCTGCCCGGCCGTTCCGGAGATATTGAAAGGCGCCGTTCTCCGGCCGGACTGCTTCTCCTGCACGGTTTGCGTCCGTTCGTGCTGCCATAAAAAGGCGATGGAGTTCGGAACCAAACGCGAGAAATAGCCGGAGCACCGGCGGCAGGCCGGCTTACTCGCCGGTCTGGTCAAGATGGCCTTCGCGGATGATCCGCGAAGCGCCCGTTTCCAAATCCAAATCGTAAATATGGAAGTTCGTCTTAAGATCGAAGCCGGGGTGCCGGACCGGAATATTGAGCGAAGCCGATCCCGTCTCCGGGCTGCTTTGAATGCGGTGAAAAACGCCGGTCGACCAGGACAGCATCACCGGCCGGTCGATATATTCCTGCCCCTTGATTTCGAGCCGCCGGGGAGTCAGACGGATGTGGAAGAGCCGGCCGTCCTTGGAGAGTTCGATATCCCGGAAACCGGCCAGGACGACCAGGTTGTCCTCCTGGGCTTCGTGAAGATACCAGGGCCGCTCGACGCCCGAAACCGTTCCCGGCGAAAGGGCTCCCAGGTCGTGAATGACCCGGTCGATCGCTTCAACCCGGGCCATGTCCCGGACGGGGATGGCGTCGAAAATGACGCCCGCGGTTTTGCGATACGGTATCAACGCGGTAATTTTAAAAAAGCCGTCGACCTTATACAGCACATCCTCGCGGTTCATCGGCGTCCCTTAACGACAGATTGAGTGCGTCCGGGAATCAGGATCTCCCGACCGATTTTTCGAGCTTCCAGCAGTCTTTGCAGAGCGGCTCGTGCTCGTGCCCGCGCTTGTGGAAGAACCGTCCGCACCGCGGGCATTCCACCATTTGGTCCTTCATCCCGGCCTGCTCCGACGTTGCCCGACGCTTGAAAAGCGAGGAAAGCGAAAGTTGGGCCATGGCCTCTCCCTCTCTCAGCGCTTTTATTCTAGCACGAAATGAGGGAAGGGAAAAAGGACCTCCCCCCGCCCTGCGTCTTCTGGAAGGCCTTTGCGGCAAGGGAGATTCCAAACCGGCTCTCATGATTCATTGCTCACAAATCATGTGATCAGCGCGACTTTTGATTATTTTGTCAGCGCCACCTGGCCGGGAGGAAAGGTCCACTCCGTCGCGATCGCTTTCATCAGATCGGTCATGGCCCGCAGATCGCTTTTGACGATCTTCTCGATGAACGAATGGGCATGAGCCCCCGGCCAGGACAAAGGAATATCCACCGCCCCGTCGACCAGGAAAACCGAGCCGTCGTTGCCGCCCCGGGAATTGGCGACCTGGTAGGGAATGCCTTTTCTCTCGGCCAGGGCGATGATCCTCTGAAGCTCGGGTTTGGGAACGAGGTTACTGCTGTCCATCGCCCGCAGAACCAATCCCTTGCCGAGCGGCGCATACCCGAACCGGCGGTCGTCGAGCGGATCGTCGGTCGAGACGAACGTGTCGACGGCGAAGACATAGTCGGGCTTCAGGACCTTGGCCAGTTCCGTCGCCCCATTCAATCCGATCTCCTCCTCCACGCTCCAGGCGAACGTGACCGTCCGGCCCTTGAGGGCCGAAAGGTCCAATTCCAGGGCGGCAGCCAGGACGGACGCGCATCCGGCCCGATCGTCCACCGCCCGGCTGGCCAGGATATCATCCGAGAGGTCGATGATTTTTTTCTTGAAAATCACCGCCTGGCCCTCCGCCACCCCGAGGTCGCGGGCCTCTTTTTCCGAGGCGACGCCCAGGTACAGCTCATAGGCCTCCGGGGCAAACGGCTTGGGGGCGCGCTCCATGTAATCCGGCCGGGGCAGGATAATTCCTTCCACGGGCGCTTTGGCCGTCTGAATGACAAACGGCCTCCCCTCCAAGGCTTGAGTCAGGAATCCCCCTCGTCCTTTGAGCTTGACGATCCCCTCCGGCGAAATCGAATCGACGGTCATCCCCAGTTCGTCCATGTGGGCGACAAAGAGGATATGCGGCTTGCCGCTTCCGACCGTAAACCAGACATCGTGCTTGGCGTCTCGCTCGATTTTAACGCCTTTCGGCAGCCGGGCCTGAATCCAATCGGCGGCCGGCTTTTCCTGGCTCGAAATGCCGGGAACCATGAGGATTTCCCGGAGCAAGTCCCAGGCTTTGTCTCCCGAAGCCTGGGCGGCCGAAGAAACGCCGGCCGAAAGGATCAGGACAGCCGTCGCCGAACGAACAAATATTTTCCCGGCGTTCATCTCACGCCTCCTTCAATCCAGCCCGGACCCTCGACAATCAATCGGGTCAGGATCCTGCTCAACGCTTCAACATCGGCCAAGTCCACAGTTTCCGACGGGGTCCCGGCGAATTTCACCGGGATCGCCAATCCGACCGCTTCCTTGCCGTCGTCCTTAGGAAAGGGGGAAAGCAACGGCGCCTGAGTAACGATCACCGTCTGGAGGGAAATCTTCTCTTTGGCCGCGACCCTTTCGACGGCCGCGCGGAGAGGCTGCGGCGCGTCTTTTAAAAGGACGAGGACCGGGCCTTTGCCCAGGACCGGGGACTTGGCGTCGGCCGTGACGGCCGCCGCTTCGAGGACGACGACAGCGGGAACTCCGAGGACATGGGCCGCCCGGGTCATTCCCAGCGAGCCCCGGCCACCCCCGCGGGCCGCCAGCCGCGTCTGGGCCGGCCAGGCGAGAACCGTCGGGTTGTCGTTTTTTGGCCGTCCAGGCACGGCCGATAAAGCCGCACCGGTCAAAGCCGCGGCCAAGGCTTTGCGGCCCAGGTTGGGGCCGGCCCGCTTCGTCCCGGCCAGAGTGACATAGTCGGGGTAAAGAGAAACCGGGTCGAGAATGGCGAAACCCTTCTTTCGGGCCTCGTCCTCGGTCCGGACGCCGACGTCGACATAGACCAGATCCAGGGAGAACGAACCGGATATCCGATCCCGAAGCTCCCGGCTCAGGACATGCATCGCCGGTTGGGCGACGATTCCGTTGGCGGGCACCCAGGCGTTCCGGATGACGACCGGATGGCCGATCAGGAAGGAATCATAAACCGGGCTGGGAGGATTGGAGGCCCGGTCGAGCCGAAGAAATCCGTCGGAGGTGAAGCCGCTGACGACATAACCGAATTCGTCCAGCGGCGCGAGAATGGCGAACTTTCCGTTCGGCTTCTTGTTGTCCGGCCAGGCGTACAACCCGCCGAGATTATCCTTCTCGAGGAGGTATGTTTTCGGAAGCTTGGCCGCGATTTTCGCGGCCAGCCATTCCTCGTTTCCCGTAACCGCAGGGACGGCGTGCAGCTCCCTGATGAGAGCCTCGAGGTCGAAGGACGGCGCCGGAGCGGCGGGAAACACCGCCGTCGAAGAAATCAAAACAAGGGGAAGGACGATTTTCAGCAATCGGAAAGTCATATTCACCTCCGAAAAGCGAACGATGATATCTTATATCGAGAGGACATAAAATCAAAAGTAAATGTTCCCTTGAATCGACGATTGCCCTATGATAACCGCAGGGAAGGTTCCGGCAAGCGCCAATTCGGACGGCTCCGACTGCGAGCGGGAAGGAGCCCGTATCCTCCGGGAGAAAAAGATCGTTGTTTCCCCGGCCGGCGCGGCGACCCGCAAAAAGGAGAAAAAATGAACATCGTGATTCTCAACGGCGCTCCGGACGGGGGCCGCGGGGCGACGCTTCGGAAGCTGGCTTCAGCGATCGTCTCGGAAGCCGGGGCCCGGAATTGGACGGCCTGGCTCTTTGACCTGGAGGCCATGGACATCAAGCCCTGCCGGGGATGCTTTGCCTGCTGGCTGAAGCATCCCGGGATTTGCGCGATCCAGGACGACGAGGAGCCCATCCTTCGGGCGGTGGCCTCTTCCGACGTCCTCCTATGGATGACGCCTTTGGCCTTCGGGGGATATGGGCCCGCGCTGAAAAAATCTCTGGACCGGATTATTCCCGTCCTCCTCCCCTTCTTCCATGTCATCAACGGAGAGTTGCACCACCCGCTCCGCTACCCTCGAAAAAGAGCCCTCATGGTCATTGGCACACAGGCCAAGCCGGATAAAGAGGCCGAGGGTATTTTCCACCGCCTGGTCCGACGCAATGCCGTCAACCTCAACAGTGTCAAGACCGATTCCCGGATTTATTCCGACGGGGCGGATCCGGCCGGATGGGCCGGAGATATCGCCGGATGGCTGGAACAAGCCAAGGAGGCCGTATTATGAAAGCCCTGTTGATCGTCGGCAGCCCCAAGGGAAAAGCGAGCACCTCGCGCGCGATCGGAAGCGCCCTCCTCCGGCGCCTCGAAGCGGCCGGGATGGAGGTCGATGAAACGACCGTTGGAGACGCCCTCGCCGCTCCGGATAAACAGCACGAATTTCTCCAGGCCGCACAGGCCGCCGACCTTCTGATCTTCTCGTTTCCGCTCTACGTCGATCAGCTCCCGGCCCCGGTCATCCGGACGCTCGAGCTCCTCGCCGGACAAAAGCCGGTAGCCCGTCGACAGATCGCCGCCATTATCCAAAGCGGCTTTCCCGAAACTCATCAGAACCTGCCGGCCGCGGAAATCATGCGCCAATTCGCCCGGGAGACGGGCTCGCCCTGGGCCGGAGCCCTGCTCATGGGGATGGGCGGCGCCATGAACGGCAAGCCGCTCGACAAGGCCGGCGGAATCAGCCGCCATGTGGTCAAGGCCCTTGACCTGGCCGCCGCATCCCTGGCTTCCGGCGGCGACATCCCCGATCAAGCCGCCATCCTTTTCGGGAAGCCGTTAATGCCCAAATTTCTGTACACCTGGGGAGCCAACTTCGGGATGAAGAGCCAGGCCCGCAAGCGGGGCGTGGCCGGAAAGGCATACGACCGACCGTACGCCTGAGTGACGGGCCGAACCGCCGGATTACGCTGTTCGAGTCCGGTCAGAGGATCCCGTATCCCCCGGTGCGCGGATCGAGGAAAAGAAAAACCCGCGGCGGGAAATACGTCAGCAGGGCGAACGCCAGAAAAAGAAGGATCAGTCCGGCCGTGGCGGCCTTCCGCCGGGCCGGAGCGAGCGGCCCGGCCGCCAGAATCCCGGCGCTCAGATACTGGCCGGCCAAAACCGCCAGGATGAAGAGCAGGATATCGGTCCAGAGAAAATGGCGGCCCAGCACCGCCTTGTACGCATAAAAAACCGCCCCGATGACCAGCGGCATCGTCCCCAGGCCGACGGCTTTCCCGGCCCAGAAATTGACGGGCTTCCTCCCTCGCCAGACGAGGACCTCGAAAAGAGCAAAAGCGAGCCCCGGCCAGAATCCCAGCTTGAAATGCTCCCAGGTGCTCTCGTTGACTGCGGCCAGCCAGGCCAGCGGACGAAACCCCCCGCTCCATTCAAAAACGAAATGCAGGGCCGAGCCAGCCAGGATGATGAAGGCCGCCCCCGCGGCCTCCCACCGGAATATTTCCTTGCGGCTCATTTAATAATCTCTTCTTCCTTTTCTCTCGGCCCTCGGATGCAGGGCTGATTTCGAGTCGCTCTCCCCGGATTTTTTCTTTCGCGCGGGCCGAATTCTATGGGCAATACGGCGGCCGGAGCGAACATCGTCCGGTTTAGGTTTTTCTCGAGTGCCGGGGAGGGAAGTCGGATCGGAAGAATCCGACCGAACGATGATGTTTGAAGCGCCCCGGCATCTCCGTCCACTGGGAAGCCGGGACGCAAGTTCATCGGAGCCGAGACGGCTCGCAGAGAAAAACCGTTAAAAACCGGACGCGTGAGCAAAGGCCGCCGTATTGCCCTAATCGCTCACGACGATTGAATAAATCGATCAAGGCGAAGAATCAGCCCTGCAGCACTTTGACGGCTTCCTCGATCTTGCTGACGTCGAGGACGACCGTGTTCATGTTGGGCTTGTGGCTGATCGTCCCGTAGCAGTACTCGATATTGATCCCCTCGTCGCCGAGCTTGGTCGTCAGCTCGGCCAGGGCGCCGGGGCGATTTTCGATGTCGACGAGCAGGACATCGCGGAGCTCGATCGTATAGTTCAGCTTCTGAAGCAGCTTGACGGTCTTGTTGAGATTTTTAACATAGATTTTGGCCGTGTCATGAAAGACGCCGATGGCCTCGATGTTGATCTCATTTTCGGCAAGATAGGAACACAGGTCTCCCAGCGTCGACGGCTTGTTTTCCAGGATGACGTAGATCTCGGTGATGCGTTCCATAAGTCCTCCTTGTGTTATTTTGGCCGCAAACAGACCGCGGCGGTCGAGGGCGTTTCGGGGAATAAAAAGAGGCCGGTCTCGAAAAGGGGATATCCCATGACTTGTGCTATTGAAATATAGGTCAACCATCCGGAAAAAGCAAACGAGCCGACCGGACGGCCCCCGGCCGGGTCAGTCGAAAATCTTGCCCGGATTGAGGATCCCGGCTGGGTCGAAAACCCGCTTCAGTCCCCGCATCAGCTCGATTTGGGCGGGCGGGAGGCTTTCGGCCAGATATTTTTTCTTGACCAGGCCGATGCCGTGCTCGCCCGAGACGACTCCGCCCCGGGCCAGCCCGTCGGCAAAGATCTCCGCCCGGATGTCCTCCAGCGGTCCCCTCCATTCCGACTCGGGCATGGGGACCGCCTTCCCATCGACATAGCGGGCGTTCATCAGGTGGGTGTGAACGTTGCCGTCGCCGGCATGACCGAAGGTGGGAAGCCAGACCCCGTATTTTTCGGCAATCGCCTGGACCTTACGAACATGGGCGGCGATTTCGCCCCGGGGAACCGCGATATCGAGAATCTCGACCGTCTCCGCCTTGACCGCTTCGTAGATCTTGCTCCGGATGGCCAGGACGTTTTCCTGCCGGGCCGCGGTGTCGGCGATAAAGACATCCAAGGCCCCCCGGTCAAGGACCGCCTCGGCCAGCGCTTCGCATTGCCTGTCCATCTCTTCCTCGGTGGAAGCGTCGAGGATGAGGAAGAGATGCACGGTCCCGGCGTGACAGGGCCAGGTCCGTTGGAGGTGCGCCTCGGTGATATGAATGACGTCCAGAGGGACGAATTCCACGGCCAAGGGGACCGATTCCCGGGCCAGGATGACGGGCACGGTTTCAATCGCCGCTTCCAGAGTTTCAAAGGGAATGACCAGCGAACGGGTCAGCGCCGGCTTGGGCCGGAATTGGATGACGGCTTTGGTGATGATCCCCAGCGTGCCTTCCGAGCCGATGAACAAATGCATCAGGTTGTACCCGCTGCTGGACTTGATGAGCTTTCCGCCCAGAGTCAGAATATCGCCCGCCGCGGTCACAACTTCGAGGCCCCGGACGTAATTCCGGATGACGCCGTATTTCACCGCCCGGCTGCCGCCCGCATTGGTCGCGATCATCCCGCCGACCATGGCGCTCTCCTCCCCGGGATGGGGAGGAAAGTCAAACCCGGCCTCGGCCACGGCTTTTTCCAGGCCGATCAGGGTGACTCCCGCTTCGACCACGGCCATCTGATTGACCGGATCGATCTCCAAGACTTTGTTCATCAGCTCGAGGCTCAAAACGATCCCGCCCCTCGACGGGACACACCCCCCGCACAAGCCGGTCGCCCCTCCACTGGCTGTGACGGGGATCCCGGCCGGGCCGGCAAGCTTAAGAATCGCCGAGACATCGGCGGCCGTTTTCGGCCGGACAACCAGGTCGGCCGGCCGGCGGATATCGTTCAGGGCGTATTCGACATGTCCGTAAGCGGCCAGGGTGTCGGGGTCGGT
>CAYPKX010000050.1:0-20170 GCA_964411395.1 uncultured Eubacteriales bacterium
CGACCCGGGCCAGCGAGGCCATCGCCCGGGTGGTCATCTCTTTGGTCGGAACATTGGCGTAAATCAAGGGGAGCTCGACGTTCTCCAGGGCCGTCGTCCGGGACAGCAGATTGAACGACTGGAAGACAAAGCCGATTTTGCGGTTTCGGATATCGGCCAGCTCGTTTCGATTCAACCGGGCGATGTCCACGCCGTCCAGGAGATATTTTCCAGAAGACGGTTTGTCGAGACACCCGATGATATTCATCAGGGTCGATTTGCCGGAACCCGAGGCTCCCATGATGGCCACGAAGTCCCCTTTCGGGATATTGTTGCTCACCCCGCGGAGGGCCCGGACCTCGGTTTCTCCGACATGGTAAGTCTTGGTCAGGTTCTCCAGCCGGATGACGTTGTTGTCCATAATCGTTTCATCCCGCGGTCCGGCTTACCGCCCGGGCCCGCCCATCATCATCATCCCGGGTCCGGGCATGCCGCCCCGGCCCTGATTGGCGTTCGTGGTCGCGCCGCCGACGCCAAGGATGATTTTCATCCCTTCCTTGAGGAGGTCGCCGCCGGCCAGCGCGGTGTAGGAGTTATCCGTGATGCCGGTCCGGACCGGAATGGGCCGGATTTTGCCGGTTTCATCGAGAATCCAGACCTGGCTGCCGCCCGCGCGGCGGGCCCGCTGGGCGAATTGCTGGCGCTGTTCGGGCGTCATCGAGGAAAAGTCGGGCCGCTGGCCTCCGCCCTGGCGTCCCTGGCCCTCGCCCTGGGGGCGAACCTGCTGAGCCTGTCCTTCGCCCTGCGGAGCCTGCGCCGGAGCCTGCCCCTGGCCGTCGGCCTGGCGCTTGGCCTGAAGAGAAGCCCGCATCTCTTCCAGGAGCTTGTCCAGCTCTTCCTTGGGAAGATTGGGAGTGAAGCGAAGGGCGGCGTTCGGGATCTTGATGACCCCGCGGGCTTCACCGGTGATGATCGACACCGTCGCGGTCATCCCGGGACGGAGCTTTTTTTCCGGATTGCTGGCGTTGATGATCACTTCATAGGTCACGACGTTCTGGCTCGTGGTGGGAGAATTTCTGACCTGGAGGATATCGCCGTTGAAGACTTCACCCTGGAAGGCATCGACGGAGAAGCGGACCTTCTGGCCCTCTTTGACCCGGCCGATATCGGCCTCGTCGACCGCGCACTTGACCTGCATCTTGGTCAAGTCGCTGGCGACTTTGAAGAGCAGGGGGGCGTTCATGCTGGCGGCCACCGTCTGGCCGATATTGACGTTACGGGTAATGACCGTTCCGTCGATCGGGGACCGGATGATCGCATAGGACAAGTCCACTTTGCTCTGGTCCAGGGCCGCTTTCTGTTGCGCCAGGCTGGCCTCGGCCTGCTGGAGGCCGACCTTGGCCCCGATGAAACTGGCCTCGGCGTTCTCTTTCTCCTCGAAGGAGACGAGATCGCGGCTGAAAAGGTCCTGGGTCCGATCCCATTTCTTCTTGGCGTTTTCCAGGGTGACCTTGGCCTGCTCCAGAGACGCCTTGCGGCTCTGATAGCTGGCTTCGTTCTGCTCGACCTTGGATTTAAGAATTTCCTGATCGAGCTCGGCCACGATCTGTCCGGCCGTGACGACCGAGTTGAAGTCGGCGTGGAGCCGGATGATCTTGCCCGAAACCTGGCTTCCGATTTCAATGATATCGACCGGATTGATCGTCCCGGACGTGACGACCAGGGCTTCAATGTCGCCCTTGGTCAGAGCTTCCGTTCGGTAGGCGCTCGGGTCGGCTTTGTCCTTCTTAAAAAGGGAAAAACCCAGGATAATCCCGGCCGCGACGACCAGGATCACTACTCCGATCGCGAGTTTCTTTTTCATCGACATTCTCCTTCGAAGGGTTGTCCTTCGGGCGAGGGTTGGATTCGGACGTCCGGCGGTCGGCGTCCTTTTTCCGCGCTTCGCGGTATTTTTTCTCCATCTCGTCCTGCTTGGCCTTCTGTTCAGGCGTCAGGACGGCATTGATGTCTTTTCGGATCTGGGACCGGATCTCGCCCACCCGCTTGTAAAAATCCGTGCGGAGTTCGGTAATCCGGACATCGCTGTTCTTAAAGATCTCATGGATCATTGTTTTCTGTTCTTCCGAAAGGCCGAGGGACTTCTCCCAATCGGCCGGCGAGGGGCCGCGGTTCTGCGACCGCTGGGGCGGCCGGCGGGTGAACCAATACCGCTGGGCAAAGACGCCGGCCGCCGCTCCGGCGGCGAAAACCAGCGTCAGGGACAAGGCAATCCAGAGGCGGGATTGTTTCATCGTCCTCACCTTTTCCCCGCGGCATGCTCGTCGGCGGCGAACAGAACCCGGAGGGTGCGCACGTCGCGCCGGCTTTCCTCGATGATCGGGGCGGTGTCGGCAATCGGATTGCCGTCATTGAGGAAGAGCGCCTGGGAACCGGATAGATTGGCGGTTTCCGCCGCGATCAGCTCGGACGTCCGGGCCGAAGGAAGGAAGAACAGGGTGGCAAGGAGGAATCCGGCCAGAAGAGAAAGGGAAACGGGAATCGTCCGGGCCCAGAGCCGGATCAAAGCGGCCGCGGGGGACGCGGACCGTCCTTCGGCCAGACGGGTTTCCAGGCGCTCCCAGACGCGGGGGAGCGGCTCGGGGATCCGGTCGCCGGACAGACGGCTCCGGATCAGGGCGTATTCCTGCGCCCGGTTCCGGCATTCGGAACACGCTTTAAGATGCCCTTCCAGGATGTGGCGGTCGGCCGCGGGAAGGTCCCGGTCAAAGGACAAGAGAAGCCAACGTTCCGCCTTGCGGCAGTTCATGGTCTTCCTCCTTTCCCCCTGAGGTAGGGCGACATTTTTTTTCGAAGCATCTTGCGGGCCCGGTGAAGACGGGAATCGACGGTTCCGGGGGCGATCCCGAGAACCCGGGCCACGTCCTCGTAGGCCAATCCCTCCACATCGCGGAGGGTGATGATCATCCGGTACTTCTCCGGCAGAGTCTCCAAAACACGGAAGACTTCGCGCCGGCGGCTTTCCTCCTCGCGCTCCTGAAGGCGCGATTCCGCCCCGCCGTCGACCGCGATCGGACCTTCGCCGACCTGGTCCAGGGACACGGTCCTGCGCCGGGATGATTTCCTCAGGTAGTCCTTGACGTGGTTGACGGCGATCCGATAGAGCCAGGTCCCGAATTCGGACTCGACCCGGAACGACGGAAGCGCCTGATACACTTTTAAAAGGATCTCCTGGGCCAGGTCGTCGGCCGTCGCCCGGTCGCGGACGAATCCGTAAGCGAGGGCAAAGACCTTGGCGTTATACATTTGAACCAGCTTTTCGAAGGCGTCTCGGCGTCCGCTGCGGGACAGTTCGACCAGTGTCTTTTCGTCCATGCGCGTTCACGCTCATTATCCTCCGACATCCATTAGACGCGGAGGCAGGAGAATTCTTCCCCGGAAAAGGCCGTTGGGCTTCCAATCACCCCCGCCGGTAAGGGGCCGAGCCATTATAGCAGAATCGGATGACCGGGCAAGACAGGCCGTTCCAAAGGCCGATTCAGCCCGGAAAAAATGAAAGGGCCCCCGCTTTCCGGCAGGGGCCCCGAAGAGAGAGAATGAAAAAAAGGAGGGGGGTGCTTATTTGGCCTTGCGGGCGGCCTTCCACTCGGGAGGAGCGGGCGCGTCGCCGCCGCCGCCCATCGGGCCGAAGCCGCCTTCCATCGTTCCCTTCAAATTATTGTCGTCGACGATGGTCCCTTTATACGTGGTCGTCATTTCCTGGCCGTCGCGGCCCTGGCGGGTGACTTTCCAGGCGATCTCGGCGCCCTTGATCGTCCCCTCGCCTTTAGTCTCGGTCATGTTGCCGTCACGACCCTGGCGGTACATCGTCACGGTCAGCTTTTCGCCGTCCTGGACGAAGGCGATGTCCGACTTCATCTCGCCCCGAGGCGTGGTCATTGTGAATTCCCAGGATCCGGTGACATTGACCGCAGCTATCGCCGCCAGACCCAATCCCAATACCACCATGGACAAAAGCGCGATTTTTTTCATATTGACTCCTTCGATGATTAGACGAGGACAGCCGAAATTTCTTCCCTCGAAAGAATAAAACGAATCGGCTACGTATGCTTGCTTTTTTATGGAACCTTCAAGGCTTCGATCTTGATTTTTTTCTTTTCCACGCCGCCCCGGGTTGAACTGAACGCCACGTCCAGATCGCCCGAGAAGGGCGTCGTTCCCTTCACTTTCCAGACTACGTCTTTCTTCTGGCCCCCGGCCAGATAGCCGATGTCCTGGCGGGCCCGGCCTGAAACGAGGGTCAAACCGTCCGGCAAAGTCACGGTGACGTTATCGGGGCGGACGATTTTCACCCGGTCGGCCATTTTCAAGGCCGTGGGCAGGAAGCCTTCATTGGCAACCGTTACGACCAGGTCGAATACACCCTTTTCCTTCTTCGCCGGCCGGAGGACCGCCCCCTGAATGCGGGGAAGGGGCAGGGATTTATAGAGGAGGAGGTTGAACTTGGCCTCCTTTACGATCCATTCCTCAAGAAGCTCGACGGGGGGATTCTGCCGCCAGTATTTGGGGTTGAATCCGCCGACTTCGACCTCGCCCAGGGTCGGATGGATGGCCTTGGTCCAGGGCTTGAAGTACCGGCCGCCGAGGGTTTCGTCGATGAATTTGAGCTGTTCGGCTTCGGAAACGCGGCCGTCGCCGTCATAATCTTTCAGCCGCCCTCCGTTCCAGAGCTCGTCGCCGTACCAGACCGCCCCGTAATAGAGATAGCCGAAATCGGGGGAGTGGCCGAAAAGCGGCGATCCGGTCGGAGGACCCAGCTCTTCGGGCATTGCCGGCCGGCCGGCGGCTCCGGCGGGGGCGCCCGGCCCGGCCGGCATCGTCCGGGAGCCGCGGTTTCCGGTCGAATAGTCGAAATACGTGTCGCCGGCCCGGTCATAGCCGGTCAGCTTTTTTCCTTCTTCATCGAAATATTGGTAGATCTTCATGTCCTCGGGGAACATCGACTCGTCCATCTTGCTGGTCGAGGGGCCGTGGAGCAGCATCGGAACGGTCGTATCCATCGTCTGGACGACGGACACGTTCGGGTGCTGGAGGAGAAAGAGAACCACGGCCCGGGTTTCCACCTCGGACAACGGATATTCGCCCGCGCCGCCCTGAGTCCAGCCCCGGCCGGTCGCATCCAATCCGGGCATCGGCCGCCAGTTTTCGGGATAATTCCGGTGGAGATCCAGTCCGCCGATTCCATCTTCGTTCGTCCGGCCGTCGCCGTCGTTGTCCCAGCCCTCGGCCTGGACGAGGTAATCGCCCTTGCCCGCCTCGGCCCGGATCATCAACCGGCCGGTCGGATCGTTGGGATCGATCGTCATCGTCCCTTTGCCCGGCTCGACTTTTTTCCGGATTTGGAGAATGAAGCCGTCGCCGTCCAGATCCTCGGGCGGGTCTTCGTCCAACAGACCATCCCGGTCGTCGTCATACGGCCGGACGGTGCTCCGAAGCGACTGGGCCGTGTTGAGGTAGAGCTCGGACCCGTCGGGATTGTTCTTGACCCGGACATAGAGAGCCCGCGTATCCACCAGCTTGGTGATCTCGGGATCCTGTCCGTATCGGCTCAGGACATGCCAGACCAGCCAGAGAGCGGATTCGGCCGCCGTGACCTCTCCCGAGTGGCGGTTGCCCTCGATGAACATCGCCGGCTTGTCCGTGTCTTTTCCGGTGGCCTTGTTGGTGATCGTGATCTGCCAGATGTCCCGGCCTTCGAAGGACTTTCCGACCGAATATAAATCGACGAGATTCGGAAAATCTTTGGCCCAGGCGTTCAAAAACTCGATCACTTCGCCGTAGGTATGGTAATGGAGAAAATCCATCGTCCCCGGCTTTTTCGGCTTGATCAAGTCGCCTTCGTACCTGGGGAAATGGCTGGCCCCGTGGCGCTCGCCGCCGACAATATAAGCCTTGGTCGGCGTCGGGGTGAAATCCCTTCGCGGAAAGTCCTGGGCGGACACGCCGAGCAGAACGGACGCCGCGACGACGAGAATCAACGCCGCGCGGATGGTGATTTTTTTCATGGCTTTCGCCTCCTCGATAAAATCCCGGACGGGGTGGAGAACGATTGTGAGGGGGGAGCATATCCCGCCCGCGAGAAAGAAGTCAAATAGCGAAGAAGTCCCGGGGAACGGCCACGCCTTAAACGACGACTCGCTCCTCCTCGACAAAGGAGACGGAACACGACGTGTCGAAGGCCTCTCCAATGGACGCGGCCTGGGATCATTCACTCCTTTCAGACCGGGTCGTCGATGCGGCTTGTGATTTCAGTCGTTGTTACGTTGAGCCAAGCGGCCCTCCTTATCCCGGACTGAAACAAATTCCCATCCAACCCGGAGGAAGATCCGTTTAAAACGGGGGAGGGCGGACTCCCGGCTCGCATCGTATCCGGAAAAGGACAGCCGACCGGAACAGATGACACTCCGGCCCGAATACGCCGTTTCATTCCGGGCGGGAAGCGGTGGCACGTTCCTTGCACTGATACGGTGAAGGATCTTTTTGCTCCAGGAGGTGGGAGTTGAACAATCGAAAGAAAGGGGCCGTCCTGTTCGCGTTCCTCATTTTGGGAGCCGGCGGAATCGCCCGGGCGGCCGATTTCAACGAGACGACCCGTCTGGCCGCCCTGGCCAAAGTCTGGGGCTTCATGAAATACTATCATCCGGAGGTCGCCAAGGGGGAACTCGACTGGGACAAAACCCTGGTCGACGTTTATGAAAAGGCCAAATCCGCCGGATCGCGCGACGAATTCCAGCCGGCCCTCAACGAACTGTTTTTTGCCGCCGGAAACGTCAACTTCCTCAATTTCCCGGCGCCTCTTCCCGACGAGCCGAACGACGACCCCTTGTTCGCCTGGATGAGGGACGAAACGTTTTTCGGAACCGACCTGAGGCTGAAAATGGAGCTCCTGATCGAGACCCTCCCTTTCCTGGAGAACGCCTACGCTGTCAAAATGCCGGTGGGCAACTTGGATTTCTCTTTTGACAATCGCTATGCGGAGGGGGAATTCCCCAACGAAAGCCGAAGAATGGTCGCCCTGTTCCGGTATTGGAATATCATCCGATATTTTTTCCCTTACACGTATTTGATCGAGGGTTCCTGGGAGGATGTCCTTGAGGAGTTTATCCCCGTGTTCCGGGCGTGTGAGGACGCCCGGGAATATCACCTGGCCGTCCGTCTTCTCACCGCCCGGATCGAGGACACGCATGCTAGCATGTATAGCCCGGTTCTTTCGGAAACCTGGGGGCTTTATTACCCGCCCTTCGAAGTCCGGCACGTCGAGGACCGGACGATTGTCACGAAAATCTACACCCATCTGCCGGCCTCGGCCGGCGGCCTGGCGGCCGGCGACATCATCCTGTCCGCCGACGGCGTTCCCGTCTCCGAGCTGCGGGCCTCGAAGGCCGCCTACGTCAATGCGTCCAATGAACCGGCAAGGCAGAGAAACTTGAACGACCTGATTTTTCGGGGACCGGGGCCGGACCTCGACCTCGTCGTCGACCGGTTCGGACAGAGTCTCGATATCCATGTCATCCGGTGCCAAAGCGAGGAATTTTCTCGGCCGGCCGAAACAGCCCCGCCCTGGTCGATCCTCGATGGGAACATCGGCTACGTCCACATGGGAGTTCTCCTCCCCGAACACGTCGACGGGATGATAGCCGCGCTCCTTAATACCCGGGCGATCGTTTTCGACATCCGCAATTATCCCAACGGCACCCTTTATCACATCGCCCGGTATCTCAACAGGGAGAAGAAACCTTTCGTCAAGTTCACCTTTCCCCTCGTTTACCAGCCGGGTCATTTCAGCATGTCTCAGCCCTTAACGGCCGGCCCCGATTCTCCCGTTCCCTACTCCTACCGCGGCGAGGTCGTGCTTCTGGTGGATGAACGAACCCAGAGTCACGCCGAATTCACGGCCATGTGCCTGCAGACCGCGCCTTCGGCCGTCACGATCGGAAGTCAGACGGCCGGGGCCGACGGGGACGTGTCCCGCGTCTGGCTTCCGGGCGGGATTACCACTTATTTTACAGGCCTCGGCATCTATTATCCCGACGGCTCGGAAACACAGAAAGTCGGAGTCCGGGTCGACTTAACCGCCCGTCCAACGGTCGCCGGGATCCGGGCCGGACGGGATGACGTCCTGGAAAAGGCCCTGGAGTATCTAAAAGAGCGGCTCGGCGGTTTGTCCGGCCGGGAGAACGCACGATGAAAAAACTCGCGTCAATTGTCCTTTCCCTTTCCTTCCTGTCCGCGACGGCTCTCGGGGCGGAGTGGGGCTTCAAGGCCGGTCCGTCCTTTTCCCGATTCCTGTTCAGCGAAGGGCTCGGCCGGGACTGGCGGCCGCTTCCCTCGTTTCAGGCCGGGGTCTTTCTGGGGCTGCGGATCTTCGGCCATACCGTTCTTCGCCCGGAAATTCTTTTCAGCCGGCTCGGCGGGACTTTTGCGTCCGCGTATGCCGGGAAAGAGGTCCGCGTCCGCGAACGCCTCGATTATCTCGTCCTTCCCGTTCTGCTGAAATTTGAAATCCCCGTCATTCGAGACCTGTCGCTCCGCTTTTGCGGCGGCGGGTACGGGGCGGCTTTAATCGGAGCAAAAACCGTTTTGGAATTCGACGGAGAGAGTTATAAAGACGACATTCGCAAGGAAATCAAGCCGTTCGACTACGGCTTCTGCCTCGGCCTGGAGGCGGGCTGGAAGAATTTCCTTCTCGAGTTCCGGGCCAACCGCGGGCTAGCGGACATCAAAAAACGCCACCTCCAATCCTATGCGATTTATCTCAGCGACTGGACGGTGCTTCTCGGCTATCGTTTCTAGCCGCCTCGGACCGGCGTCCGGCGCTTCGGGATTTTCCGGAGCGAAGCGACGGCGAAACAGGCGATCGCCCGGCCTTTGCCGATATCGCCCAGGCCCTCGTTGGTTTTGGCTTTGAGTCCGAGGCGGTCGCGGCGAAGCCCGAGGACCGGGGCGAGAACGTCCTTCATCGCTTCGAAATGCAGGCCGAGCTTGGGCCTTTCGGCGATGATCACGGCGTCGACGTGTTCCGTCCGGAACCCGTCGGCCCGCAGCCGCCCGGCGACCTCCGTTAACAGGTCGACGCTCCGGGCGTTCCTGTATTCGTCTTCCGTATCGGGAAACAGGCGGCCGATGTCGCCCTGCCCGCGGGCGCCCAAAAGCGCGTCGATGATCGCATGGATCAGGGCGTCGCCGTCGGAATGGCCCAGCAAGCCCTTGGAAAACGGAATCCGAACGCCGCCCAGAATCAGCGGGCGTCCGCTTGTCAGCCGGTGGAGGTCATACCCCAGGCCGATTCTCATGTCGGATCGCCTCGGCCGTGACCAGGTCGAGAGGGATGGTGATCTTGATGTTCCCGGGATCGCCGGCGACCACGGTCACCGGAAGGCCCAACCGTTCGACGAGCGAGGCTTCATCCGTTCCGGTAAATTCCAGGTCCTCGGCCGCCGTCAGGGCCCGGCCCAACAGCGCGTACGCAAAACCCTGGGGCGTCTGCACCCGGCCGATCCGGCTGCGGTCGAGGGTTCGGACGACCCGGTCGCCTTCGATTTCCTTGACCGTGTCGTCCGTCGAGACGATGGGTACGACCGCCCCGCTTTGCCGTCCGGCTTCGATCACCCGGTCGATGAGCCGCGGCGAAACCAGAGGCCGGGCCCCGTCGTGGACGAGGACGAAGCCGGTTCGAACCGGATCGAGCCGGTCGAATCCGGCCCGGACGGAATCCTGGCGGCGCCGGCCGCCGGAAACGACCTCGACGATTTTCGGGAATCGCCCGGCCCAGCCGGCTTTCTCGATCTCGTCGGGCAGGACAAGGACGATTTCATCGACCAGGGGATGGTCCTGAAAAATCCCGCAACTCCAGTCGATCAACGGCTTCCCTCCGAGAACGGCAAACTGCTTCGGCCCGCAGAACCGGGCGCCCGAACCGGCGGCGACGATGATCGATCCGATACGGCTCATCGTCCTTCGTCGTTGTAACGGCCGAAAATCATCTTGCCCACGGTCGTCTGAAGGACCGAGGTCACCATGATCGTCACCGTCTGTCCGATCATCCGGCGGGCGTTGTCGATGACGACCATTGTCCCGTCGTCCAGGTAAGCCACGCCCTGGTCCTTTTCCTTGCCTTCCTTGATGAGATAAACGACCATCGACTCGCCGGGCAGGACGACCGGCTTGAGAGCATTGGCCAGCTCGTTGATATTGAGGACGGAAACGCCGCGCAGGCGGGCGACTTTGTTCAGGTTGACGTCATTGGTCACGATCTTCGCCCCGAGCCGGAGGGCGACTTCGATCAGCTTGGAATCGACGTCGCGGATTCCCGGAAAATCCATCTCGGTAATCAGGACGTCGGCGGTTTTGGATTTCTGAAGCTGGTCGAGAATGTCCAACCCCCGCCGTCCCCGCTGGCGTTTGAGCCCGTCGGGCGAGTCCGCCACGGTCTGGAGCTCTTTCAGAACAAACTGGGGAACAACCAGCGTTCCGTCCAAAAACCCGGCCGCCGCGATTTCGGAGATCCGGCCGTCAATGATGACGCTCGTATCCAGGACCTTGAACAAGCGGCCGCCGTTGCGTTCCCGGAAAAAATGGAGGAGATAAACGGGATCGAACCACTCCGGCTTCCGTGTCCCGATCAGGAACCCGGTCGCGGGGAGGAGCAGGAGAAAAATGATGCGGACGAAAGACGAGGTCCGGGGATCCGAGGCCAGGGCCTGATAGGCCGCGCCGAGGAGCCAGCCCAGGAGAACACCGATCGTGGTCCCGAGACTCGAGCCCCAGATGGACTTGAACGACGTCTTCCGAATCTTGATTTCCAAAAGCAAGGCGGCCAGGGCCAGAATTCCGGCGGCCACAGCCGCCGTCGCCGGCGTCAGCCCGAACGGCGGGACGAAGTACCCCGCCGCGGCGGTCGCGGCGACGAAGGCCAGGCGAAAGAGCATCAAACCCATGATTCCGTCCTTTTTGAACCGCTGCTTATCATATCAAAAATCCGGGTTTAAAAAACAAGCTCGACCGCCTGGCGGAGCGTGCGGGCCCCGAGCAAGCGGAGGCCGTCGATGCGCTCCCGGGCCAGGCCGGGCACATTTCCTTCCGGAAGCAGAAGGGACGTGAAACCCAGGGCGGCCGCCTCCTTGGCTCGAGCCACAGACTGCCCTACGGAGCGGATTTCGCCGCTCAGCCCGACCTCGCCGAACGCCGCCAGGCCCGGGGGAACCGGCCGGTTCATCAGACAGGAGACAACGCCCAGGACGATGCCCAGATCAGCCGCCGGCTCCTCGATCTCCAGGCCTCCGGCCACGTTCAGATAGATATCCTCCGAGCCGAAGGTATAGCCGAGCTTCCGCTCGATCACGGCCAGGAGCATCGAGGTCCGGTAATGGTCCAGGCCGACGGTCATTCGCCGCGGGTTGGAGGAAAACAAGGTCGGCGAGACGAGCGATTGGACTTCGATCAAAAGCGGCCGCGTTCCCTTGATCGTCGCCACGACAACACTCCCGGCCTCGTTTTTCGGCCGCTCCTTGAGGAAGAAGGCCGACGGATCGGGGATCGGTTCCAGGCCCGAGGCGGTCATTTCGAAAATCGCCAGTTCGGAGACCGGGCCGAACCGGTTTTTCAAGGCCCGAAGGACCCGATGGCTGTGGTCCCGCTCGCCTTCGAAAAGCAGAACGACATCGACGATATGCTCGAGCGACTTGGGACCGGCCAGCGATCCTTCCTTGGTGATATGGCCGATGAGGAAGGCCGGGACGGCGTTCCGTTTGGCGAAACGGAACACCTGGTTGGCAACCTCGCGGACCTGGCTGATCGTGCCCGGGCCGGAGGAGAGCTTGGTCGAAAACACGGTTTGGACCGAATCCACGACCAGGAAGCCGGGTTTCAGCTTCTCGGCCTGGGCGAGGATGCGCTCCAGACTTGTTTCGGCCAGAAGATACAGCGGTCCGCCGCCCACGCCCAGACGCTCACCCCGAAGCTTGATTTGATCGAGCGACTCTTCCCCCGAAACGTAGAGCACCGGGAGCCCGTCGGCGGCAAAATCGCGGGACATTTGCAGAAGGAGCGTCGACTTGCCGATCCCGGGCTCGCCGCCGACTAAAACCAGGGAACCCGCGACGACGCCTCCGCCCATGACGGTGTGAACTTCTTTGATATGAACCGGGGTCCGGGGTTTGTCCGACGCTTGATACTCGCTGTAAACGACGGGCTCGGACAGGGCAAAGGCCTGTTCGGGAAGCGGCCCGGCCTCGATTTCGGTTTCTTCGACCAGCGAGTTCCACTCGCCGCAGGTCGGGCAGCGACCCATCCATTTGGGAGACTTCGCTCCGCAGCTTTGGCAGGCAAAAAAGGACTTACTCTTCATCGCAGGGCCAGGCCCAGCCCGAAGAAAACCTCGCGCCGCCGGGCCAGCGTAAAATCGTCGGCCCCGGCCAGGAGATAAACGTTCCGGGCCGGGAAATATTTTCCCGTCAGCCGGACCCGGGGGCTTTCCGCCCGGTTGAAATCGAAGCCCTCGAGGCTCAAACCCCAGGCCGTTCCTCCAAAATAATCGAGGCCGACGCCCAGTTCGTTCTCGATGAATCCGGCCCGGGGAGCGAACCGGCCCAGCCGCAGCCCGCCCTGGAGCGAAAAACGGAACTCACCGGCCCACGGATCGCGGACAAGGCCGGCTTCGAAAAACGACCGCTCCTTCACCCGCAAGCCGGCCGAGAGGGCCGACCGGAGCACTTCGCTCGAGCCGTAATACCCGGCCTGGAAATCGGCGTATCCTTTGATCCCGGAAATCGAACCGGCCGCTTTTTTAACGGTGGAAAGGACTTCGGCGGCTTCATCGTAGAGGGCGGGGTCGCGGACGAGCTTTCCGGCCGTCCCCTCGCCTTTTTCGATCCGTTCAAGGAGCTCCCGGAGCTTGTCCACCGCTTCGCCGATTTTCGCCAGGTCGGCTTTCAACGGGTCGCGGGTTTCAACGACCGTCTCGCGAAGAACGGCCAGCGTCTGATCGATCTTTTCAGCCATATCGGCCACGGTCCGGCCGACGTCCCCGACCGTCCGGTCGGCGCCCTGGATCAGGGACTGGAATCCGCCCCGGTTTTGAGCGAGGAAGAGACGCAGCTCTTCCGTCGCCCCGGCCGCTCCGTCCAGGGCCGCCTTCAGCTTCGTCCGGGTTTCCTCATCCAGCGTGTCGCGGAGCGAACCGGCGGCTTCCTCGAGCTTTCCGCCGACATTGGACAGCAGCTGTCCCACCTGGTCGAAGCCCGCCTTCTGCGAACCCCGGATGGTGCCGTTATCCGGGCAGTACGTCGGGGATTTTCCGGGATTGATCTCGACGTATTTCTCGCCGATCAGACCAAGAGTGGCAAACGTGGCCTCGGAGTCGACCGGGACTCGAACCCCGGAATCGATGGCCATGACGACCCGGGCTTGAATCCCCGAGAGCTCGATCCCGGTGACATACCCGATCTTAACCCCGGCCATTTTGACCACGGCCTTGGCGTCCAGACCGGCCGCGGTTGCGACCTCGACGTTCAGCGTGGAGCCCGGTTTTTTAAACAGGTACGCCACATCCCCGACGAGCAGGATGAAAACGGCGGCCACCGCCAGCGTCCCGCCGACAAACAAGCCGACTTTCAATTTCCGGCTCATGGACCTTCCTCCGTTAAAAGTTTTTAATGGGTCCGTCGGCCCGTCCCTGGAGAAACTGCTGGACCACGGGATCGGGAGAGTTCCGAATCTCCTCCGGAGTTCCGACGGCGATGATCCGGCCCTCGTAGAGCATGGCGATCCGGTCGGCGACCTTGTTCGCGCTGACCATATCGTGGGTGATGACGATCGAAGTCACGCCCATTTCCTTCTGAAGGACAAGGATCAAATCGTTGATGGCGTCGGCCCGGATCGGATCCAGGCCCGTCGACGGTTCGTCGTATAAAATGATCTCGGGTTTGTAGGCGATGGCCCGGGCCAGGCCGACGCGCTTCCGCATCCCGCCGGAAAGCTCGTGGGGCATCAGGTGCTCGATTCCCCGGAGTCCGACCCGGGACAGGCTTTCGGCGACGATGGCGGCTACGGCCGCCGCGTCCAGGTCCGTCCGCCGCTTCAGACCGAAGGCGACGTTCTCCCCGACATTCATCGAATCGAACAGAGCGGAGGCCTGGAACAGCATTCCGAATTTCCGGGCCGTCTCCTGGCGCTCTTCCCGGTTCTGGGCGGTCACTTCGTCGTCGTCGACAAAGACTTTTCCCCGGTCCGGGTCGAGAATTCCGATCAGGATCTTGAGGAGCACGCTTTTCCCCGAGCCGCTCTGGCCGATGACGACGAGCGTCTCGCCGGTTCGAATGTCCAGATCGAGCCCGGTCAGGACCTTTTTCTGTCCGAACGATTTATGGATGTCTTGGAAGCGGATCATAGGCTGGCCGGAAGAAACTTGCTCATGAAGAAGTTGACGATCAGGATGGAGATCGAAGCCAGGACGACGGCCCGGGTGGTTGCCCGGCCCACGCCCTCCGCTCCGCCCTCGGTTTCCAGCCCCTGCCAGCAACCGATCACGGCGATCAGAACGCCGAATACGGCGGCTTTGATCAGCCCCGAACCGATGTCCCAGAGATCCAGGTACATCCGGGTGTTGCGCCAATAGACCGTGCCGTTCACGCCCATCAAAACGACATTGTAGAATTGAGCGCAGAGAACCCCGATCAAATCACCGAACAGCGTCAGGCAGGGGAGCATGAGAAACGCGGCCCCGGTCCGCGGGGCGACCAGGTAACGGACCGGATCGGCGCCCAGGGTGAACAGGGCGTCGACCTGCTCGGTGATCCGCATCGTTCCGATCTCGGCGGCCATGGCCGATCCCACGCGGCCGGCAACCATCAGACCGACAAGGATGGGGATCAGCTCCCGGACCAGGCCGATGGCGATGATCGGGCCGCCGTAGGCTTCCGTTCCCATCCCGATGTACTTGTGAAAGCCATAATAGCTCTGCAACCCGAAGACGAGGCCGCCGAAGGCGGCCGTGAGCGAGACGACCGGAAGGGTCCGCAGCCCGATCTCCTCGAGTTCCTGGATGAAGATCTTTCCTTCCCAGGGCTTCCGGAAGAAGCTTCGGAACGTCCGTCCGGCGAGAATCGAGAACTCGCCCATCTGTTCGAAAAACCGGCGGAACAGGGATGTCGTCGCCCGGATCACGGCTCAGGCCTCCGATCCCTCGGTCGCGGGAGCATATTCCAGGTTCTCGAACCGGGCGAACTTGTTTTGAAACGCCAGCTTGACGGTGCCGGTCGGGCCGTTACGCTGTTTGGCGATAATCACCTCGGCAATCCCCCGCAGGGAAGCCTCGCCTTGCATCTCATCGGTGGAAAAATACATTTCCGGCCGGTAGATGAAGATCACGACGTCGGCATCCTGCTCGATGGCGCCCGACTCGCGCAGGTCCGAAAGCATCGGCCGTTTTCCTTCGCTCCGGGATTTTTCGGTCGCCCGGCTGAGCTGGGAAATGCCGACGACGGGGATGTGGAGCTCCTTGGCCAGCTCCTTGAGGGACCGGGAGATGAACGACATCTCCTGGTTGCGGTTCTCGAACCGGCCCCCGGCTCTCATCAACTGGATATAATCGATAAAAACGATATCGAGGTTTCCTTCCATCCGCAGGCGCCGGGCCTTGGCTTTCATCTCGCCCAAAGTCAGAGCCGGCGTTTCGTCGAGATAGATGCGGCTGGGGCTCAGCTTCTCGGCGCTGAGCCGGATGCGCTCCAGGTCGCGTTCGCTGACGTAGCCGGTCCGGACGCTCTGGATGTCGACCAGCGCGTCGGCGCAAAGCATCCGGATGAGGAGGGCTTCCTTGGACATTTCCATCGAGAAAAAGCCCACCGACTTGCCGGTCCGGAGGCCGATGTGCTGGGTCATGTTCAAGCAGATGGCGGTCTTGCCCATCGACGGCCGGGCGGCGACAATGACGAGCTCGGACGGTTGGAAGCCGGCCGTGAATTTGTTGAGGTCGGCGAATCCGGAATCCACGCCGGTGACGGCGTCGCGGTTGGCGGCCAGGCGCTCGACCTCGGCCATCGTCTCTCCGACGATGTCCCCGACCGGGATGAAGCCGCCGCGATCCCGCTGCTCGGCCACATCGATCATCGCCGCCTGGGCGGCGTTGATCAGCTCCGCGGCGTCCTCTTTTTCCTCATAGCTGCTGGCGATGATCTGGGCCGAGGAGAGAATGAGCCGCCGAAGGAGAGCTTTTTCCTTGACGACTTTGGCGTAGTATTCGACGTTCAGGCTGCGGGGAACCCCGTCCATGAGCGAGGACAGGTACGCCGCTCCGCCGACCTCTTCCAGGGCGCCCTCCCGGCGGAGCGCTTCGGCCACGGCCAGGAGCTCCACCGGCACACCCTTGTCGATCATCCCGGAGACCGTCTCCAGGATCCGGCGGTGGGCGTCTTTGTAAAAATCCTCGATCGCGACGTGGGAGAGGACGATGTTGAAGCTTTTGGGATTGATCAGAATCCCGCCCAGGACCGCCCGCTCGGCGTCGGGGCTGTGCGGCGGGGTCCGCTTCAGTAACAGAAGGTCCAGGTCCACCTTCCCCCTCCTTTCGGGCCGTCAGGCCCGCCGGAAACGGCGGATGCGTCAGCTTTCGGCCGGTGTCTCGGGGGCCGCTTCAGCCGGCGTTTCCTCGGCGACGATCGCGACTCGAATCTCGGCCTTGTCGTCGTGATAGACCTTGACGGCCACGGTGTAGCTTCCCAGCCGCTTGAGGGGCTCGGGCAGAACGATCCGCTTTTTATCGATATCGTACCCCTGGGCCGCCAGGGCATCCTTGATATCGGCCGCCGTGACGGAGCCGAAGATGTGGTCTTTCTCGCCCGTTTTGCGGCTGAAAGACAGGGACACTTCGTTGAGCTTCTGAATCGTCGACTGGAAGGACTGCCGCTCCTGCTCGACTTTTTTCTTGAGGGCCGCCTGCTCGATCTCGATCATCTTGAGATTCGAGGCGGTGACCTCGAGGGCGAGCTTGCGGGGCAGCAGGAAGTTGCGGCCGAAACCGGCCGCGACATTGACCAGCTCGCCCTTCCGGCCCACGTTTTCAACGTCTTGTTTCAGAATGACTTTCATGGGACCTCCGCACTCACTCGGTCACGTAGGGGAGCAGGGCCATGTGCCGGGCCCGCTTCACCGCCGCGGCCAGCTTCCGCTGATGGAAAGCGCAGGTGCCGGTCACCCGCCGGGGGGAAATCCGCCCGCGATCGGGGACATACTTCTTCAGGACGTCGCTGTTCTTATAGTCGATGAACTTGACGTTGCGCTGGCAAAAGCGGCAGAATTTTTTCTTGGGGGGAAAAAACTTCTTGTAGGCCGGCTTGTCCGGCCGGTCGGACCGTTCGAACCGTCTCTCGTCGGCCATCTTACGCCTCCTCGCGCTTCGGCTCGACGGCCGGAGCGGCCTCCGCCTCGGCCGGAGCCGGGACGTTTTTCTTGACTTTCTTTTTCTTCCGGACGTTCATCTGCGTTTCCTTGGCCAGGGTCAGGTGGCGGATGACGGCGTCCATCTGGCGAAACCGGCGGGCGAGCTCCGCGGGGATCTCCGGGCCGCCTTCATAGTGGAAAAAGACATAATAGGCCTCGTGGGCCTTGCCGATGGCGTAGGACATCCGGCGCTTGCCCCACTTCTCGATCCGGATCATCTTCCCGCTCTTCTGCGGGACGACTTCGGCCAAGCCGGAGACGACCTCGTCGGCCTCTTCCTCGGTCATGTTCGGGGCGATGAGAAACCCCGTCTCGTACAGCTGCATCGAAACCTCCTTATGGTTTGACAGCGTCCCCCTCTTTTCGGGGGGAGCAAGGAGGAAGCTTCGCTTCCTTCCGATCGTGAACGCTAATTAAAGCGGTTCATCGCTTCGTCGATCCGCCCGTCCAGGACGAGCTCCAGGGCCTCCAGGGCCCGGTCCAGGCTCCCGGCCAGGACCTTTTTTTCGGCCGGCCGAAAATCGGCCAGGACGAAATCCGTAATCTCCGCGCCCTCCGGGACCGGGCCGATCCCGATTCGGATCCGGGGAAATCCCGTTCCGATCAGGCCGACGATCGAGGCCATGCCCCGATGCGTTCCCGGGCCGCCGTCGCGGCGGACGCGAATCTCTCCGAGCGGAAGGTCGACATCGTCGAAGATGACGACCGTCCGGCCGGCGGGGATCTCCATCCCCGCTTGCAGGCTTTTCACCGCCTGCCCGCTTTCGTTCATGAAGGTCTGAGGCAGGGCCAGAACGACCCGTTCGCCCGCCTTTCGGCCTTCGCCCGTCTTGGCCGAAAACTTGGGCTTCCGCATCCGGATGTCCCAGGCTTTGGCCGCCTGCTTGACGAGCATGAACCCGACGTTGTGCCGGTTTCCGGCGTACCGCAAGCCCGGATTTCCCAGGCCCACGACCGCCCACACCGGTTATTTCTCCGGCTCGGGCTTCTCCGCCCGCTCCTTCTTGATGACTTCGGGCTCGGCCGGAGCGGCGGCCGCTTCGGCGCCTTCCTCGGCCACGGGAGCCGCTTCGACTTTCTCTTCGTGAGGAACCTGGACCAGAGCAACAACCGCGCCGGGGTCGGTGATCAACTTGATCCCTTCGGGGAGGGCGACTTCGGCGACCTTGATCGACTGGTGGAGATGAAGCTCCGTGACGTCGACGGTCAGACGCTCCGGGATCAGGGCCGGGAGACATTCGATCATCAGTTCGCGGGTCATGAAGTCGATGAAACCGCCTTCGGTCTTGACGCCGACCGCCTCGCCGACGAGCTCGATCGGGACTTCGACCCGGACGGCCTTGTTCATATCGATCTGGATCAGATCCGCATGGATCAGCTGGTCGGAGATCGGGTCGATCTGGACGTCCTTGATCATGACGTCCCGTTCGCCGTCGGAGACCGCAATCTTGAACAGGGTGTTCAAGCCCGTTTCCGATTTGAGGATCTTGATGACGTCTTTCTTGTCCAGAACGAGGGCCAGGTTGGGCAGGCCTTCGCCGTAGAGAATCGCCGGGATCCGGCCGGTTTGGCGGAAGCGATACGAAGCGTTCTTGCCGAAGGCATCGCGGGGCTGGCTGGGAATGGTCAGGTTCATGGGGGTCGTCCTCCTTAGTCGAACAGCGAGCTGACGGAGCTGCGCTCATTGATCCGGCGAATGGCTTCGCC
Organism: uncultured Eubacteriales bacterium; assembly: GCA_964411395.1. Classification (GTDB taxonomy): domain Bacteria; phylum Acidobacteriota; class Aminicenantia; order Aminicenantales; family UBA4085; genus JAAZPG01. The sequence continues at coordinate 19,183 of CAYPKX010000050.1, forward strand.
GAACAGCTCGGCGACCGAGAGCGTCTCGATCTTGGCGCAGGGCCGGCGTTGATCCGGCGCGATGGTATTGGATACGATGAGTTTTTCCAAAGGCGAGGTTTCGATTTTTTCCAGGGCTTTCCCGGAGAGCACGGCATGGGTGGCGCAGGCCAAAACCCGGGCCGCGCCCGCGTTTTTCACAGCTTCGGCGCTCAGGCAGAGCGTCCCGGCGGTGTCGACCATATCGTCGAACAGAACGCAGGTCTGGCCGGCCACATCGCCGATGACGTTGAAGACCTGGGCAACGTTGGGGGCCGGGCGGCGCTTGTCGATAATGGCCAGCGGGGCGTCCAATCGCCGGGCGAAATGCTTGGCCCGGCCCACGCCGCCGGCGTCGGGAGAGACGACCGTGATGTTTTTCAAGCCCAGCTGCTGGATGTATTTGACCAGGACCGGCACGCCGTTGAGATTATCCACCGGGACGGAAAAGAATCCCTGGATCTGGGGAGAATGGAGATCCATGGTCAAGACCCGGTCGGCCCCCGCCGTTTCGAGCAGGTCGGCCATCAGCCGGGCCGAAATCGGAACCCGCGGCCGGTCTTTCCAGTCCTGGCGGGCATAGCCGTAGTAGGGAACAACCGCCGTGATCCGGTCGGCCGAGGAGCGTTTGAAGGCATCGATCATGATGAACAGCTGCATGAGGTTGAAATTGGCCTCATAGGAGCCGCTCTGGACAACGAAGACGTCCTCGCCGCGGACGTTTTCGTCGATATAGAAATGGATTTCCCCGTCGGAAAACTTTTCGAGGACGCACTTGCCCAGGTCGATATGCAGGTATGCGGCGATCTCCCGGGCTAAACCGGGGTTGGACGAACCGGCAAAAACCTTCATGACCTTATCCTTTATATCCCGCGCTTGGCGCGTTTATATCCTGAACTGGGGCGGGAGGATTCGAACCCCCGAATGGCGGGTCCAAAGCCCGCTGCCTTACCGCTTGGCGACGCCCCAG
>CAYPKX010000051.1:0-11024 GCA_964411395.1 uncultured Eubacteriales bacterium
GCGGATGCTGGCCAAAGGCCGGAACCTCGACCCCGGGCGCCATCGTCTGGCCTGCCGTATTTCCGTCCGGAGCGATATGACCGTCCGGATTCCCGATTCGGCCTTGATTCCCAAAATCAGGATTCTCGCCCAAGGCTCGGGCAAAGTCATCGCTCTCGATCCCGTCGTCAGAAAAATCCCCGTCCGGCCGCGCCGGCCGGAACTCCATTCCCCGCATGCCCTGCTCGAAGGCCTCAAGACCGGCTTGGGACTCCCCGGTCTCCGCCTTTCTCCGGATGCGCTCTTTTCCGCGGCCTCCGTCCTCTCCGCTTTCGGGGATGAGGAAGCCATCGTCACGGCGGTCATCGGGTCCGGCGACGAGCTTCGCAGCGTTGAATCCGGGGACACCTCCGCCCGGCTCTACGGACTGGCTCTCGACCTGGGCACGACGACGCTGGCCGCCGACCTCGTCGATCTCGGGACAGGAGCGGTGATTGAGACGGCCGTGGGCCTCAACGGGCAGGCCGCGTTTGGAGCCGATGTCGTCAGCCGCATCAGTTCGGCCTTCAAAGACCCGGTCCAGGCCGCCGCCCTTCGCGGCGCGGTCCTGGATTCGATTCGGGCCCTCCTGGTTGAGCTTTTAGCGGCCGCCCGGATCGACGCGGACGAGATCTATGAGACGGTCATTGCCGGGAATACCGCGATGAGCCATTTCTTTCTCGGCCTTCCCGTGGACGGCCTGGCCGTCGCCCCTTTCGCCGGGGTTTATTCCGTAGCCCCTCCCCTGCCGGCGGACCGGTCGGGGCTTAAGGTCAATCCCCTCGGCCGGGTTTATCTCGCCCCGAACCTTCAGAGCTTTGTCGGAGGCGATATTACCGCCGGTGTCACCGCGACCGACCTGCCGGCCCGGCCCGGGACCGTCCTCTTCCTCGACTTGGGGACCAACGGCGAGCTGGTATTGAAAACCGAGCGGGGCCTGACCTCGACCTCGACGGCCGCCGGTCCGGCCTTTGAAGGGATGTCGATTTCCTGCGGCCTGCCGGCTCAAACCGGGGCTGTCGATAAAGCGATCCTGGGAGCGGACGGCGGGATCAGGATCCAGACGATCGGCGGAGGTCCGGCCCGCGGCGTCTGCGGGACCGGACTCGTTGATCTGATAGCCGCCTTTCTCCGCCGCGGGGACCTCTCTCCCGACGGACGCATCCTCCGTCCGGATAAGATTCTTCCGATCGCGCCCGGCGTTGCCTTGACGCCGCAGGACATCCGGGAGGTCCAGCTGGCCGCGGCTGCGGTTAAAACCGGGATGAAAATGCTGCTCCATACCGCCCGCCTGGATGTCGCCTCTCTGGACGAGATCCTCGTGGCGGGGGCGTTTGGCGCCTATCTCAATATCGAGAACGCGGAATCCATCGGCCTCCTCCCCCGACTTCCCGGCCGGGTCAAGTTCGTCGGCAACTCTTCTCTGGAGGGGGCTCGGGCCATGCTTCTATCCGGACGCGAACGCCTTCGGGCCGAAGGCCTGACCCGACTCATCCGTCATCTTCCCCTGGCTCGGGATGCGTCTTTCGAGAGAATTTTCGTCGAGTCCCTATCCTTCCGGGAATGGCCGGAAAGTCCGGCTCCGCCCGATACTCCCAAGGAGGTCTCATGAATACGAACCTTTATTCGGCCATGGCCAAGGCCGTCGTCGACGGAGACGCCGCGGCCGCCGCCGACCTGGCCCGCAGCGCTCTGGACGGCCGTCTCTCTCCGGCTGAAGCTCTTGAGAACGGATTTGTCCCCGGAATCCGGACTGTCGGCGAGTTGTGGGAAGCCGGCGAATACTTCCTTCCCGAGCTGATCGCCTCGGCCGAAGCGATGAAGGCGGCCTCGGCCGTCCTCCGCCCGGCCCTGGAGGCCGACGGCGCGGTCTCGGCTTCCGCCGGAACGGTCGTCATCGGGACGGTCGAGGGCGATATCCACGACATCGGCAAAAACCTTGTTTCGGCCATGCTCACGGCCAATGGATTCAAAGTCGTCGACCTCGGGGCCGATGTCAAGCTTCCGGCCTTCCTCGAGGCGGCGGAAAGCTCGGGAGCCGACCTGATCTGCCTGTCGGCCCTGCTGACGACGACGATGCTCGGCCAGCGAAGATTCATCGAGCTGCTCAACGAGCGCGGCTTGCGCGGACGGTATAAGGTCCTGGTCGGCGGCGCCCCGGCTTCGAGAAAATGGGCCGAGGAGATCGGCGCGGACGGATACGGCGAAAGCGCCCCGGCCGCGGTCAGGGAAGCCCTGATTCTTACCGGAAAGGCGGCGTCATGATCCCCGGCCTTCGTCCCAAGCTCGACCTTCTCTCGCCCGCCCTGATCGACCGCATTCTGGACGAAGCCCTGACGATCCTGGAGCGGACCGGCGTTTATTTTGAAAACCCGGAAGCCAGGGCCCTTTTCCGTGAAGCCGGCCAGGAAGCCGACGAAACGACGGAGAGAGTCCGGCTCGGATCCCGGCTGGTCCAACGATGCCTGGCCACAACCCCGGCCTCTATCGACCTGTACGACCGGTCCGGAGAGACGTCGTTCCGGATTGGCGGCGACGAGGTTCATTTTGATCCCGGATCTTCGGGAACCCGGATTCTCGACCATGAAACCGGGAGGGAGCGAAAGCCGGCGACGGCCGATCTCGTTTCCATTGCCCGTTTGACCGATGTCCTGGCGCACCTTCATTTCCAGAGCACGGCGCTCGTTTCTTCCGATGTGCCGGGGGAAATCGCAGACGATTATCGTCTCTACCTGGCCCTGCTCTTCAGCTCCAAGCCGGTCGTGACTGGGACATTCCGCGTCTCCGGATTCGGACCGATGCGGGAGTTGTTGTCGGCCGTCCGCGGGGGATCCGAGCGGCTTCGGGCCAAACCCCTGGCCATTTTCGACGCCTGTCCGTCTCCGCCGCTTCGCTGGAGCCGTCTGACCTCCCAGAGTCTCATCGATTGCGCCCGGGCCGGAATCCCTTCGGAGCTGATCTCCATGGGGATGACCGGAGCCACCTCTCCGGCGACGATCGCCGGGACGCTGGTCCAGCATGTCGTCGAGAACCTGGCCGGCTTGTGCCTGGCCCAGGTCGCCCGTCCCGGAGCTCCGGTCATTTTCGGCGGTTCGCCTTCGAGCTTCGATATGAGGCAGGGCACGACGCCGATGGGCGCCATGGAGACGATGATGATCGACTGCGCTTATGCCCAGCTGGGCAAGCGGCTCGGCCTTCCGACGCATGCCTATATGGCCCTGAGCGATGCCAAGACCAACGACGCCCAAGCCGGATTCGAAACGGGGATCGGCGCCGTGATGGCCGCCCTGGCCGGAATCAACGTCATCTCCGGCCCGGGGATGCTGGATTATGAAAGCACGATCAGTCTCGAAAAAATGGTCGTTGACGATGAAATCTGCGCCCTGGCTTACCGGCTGATTTCCGGAATCGTTCCGCGCGAAGACATCCTGGCCGAGCACCTGTTTGAAGGCTTCGGCCCGGAGACGGATTTCCTTAAATCGGCCCACACCCGCAAATGGTACCGGACGGAGCATCTTCTACCGATTGTCGCCGATCGGGATCCGTATGACGCCTGGGAGGCCAAGGGAGCCCGGACGATCGCCGACCGGGCCTCAGACCGGGTCAAGGACCTGCTGTCAAAGCATCCTCCCCGGCTGCCCGATCCGGCTTTGGCCGAGGAGCTGCGGCGGATCATGGAATCGGATGCCCGGGCCAACGGGATCCCGTCTTTGCCCGCCCTTCCGGATTTTTAAGGACAAGGAGGCTGAAATGTCGAAGGAGTCTTTCCGGATTCGGTCCGAGAGTCGGCGCCTCGCCGTCATTCCCGTTTTGGCCCTCCTTCTGGTCCTGAGCTCTCCCGCAACTCCAAGCCAGGCCGGGCCTGCCGCCTCGGGACTCGATCGTCTCGAACGGCAGATCCGGAATGTGATCCGGGGCGCCGATGGCGAGGTCGGCGTATCTCTCTTTCATATCGAGAGCGGGCGGGAGCTGTCTGTCAACGGCGACACCCTCTTTCCCATGGCCTCCGCCTTCAAAGTCCCCGTCCTTGTCGAGCTTTTCTTCCAGGTCAAGGAGGGCCGAATCTCCCTGGACGAGGAAATTCGGGTCGGAAAAACCGACCAGCACATCGGGAGCGGTCTGCTCTCGGACTTGACGGCTCCCGGGATCGTTCTTTCCGTTCGCAATCTCGTCAACCTGATGATGCTCATCAGCGATAACTCGGCGACCGACCTGCTCCTGGGCCGGGTCGGCGCGGCCCAGGTCACGGACCGGATGAAGAGCTTGGGTCTCGAGGGAATCTCGGTGGACCGCTCTTGCCAGAAGCTGATCATGGACTATATGGGGGTGGATTATGCCGTCTACGGTCACTTGCCTCTCGACGAGATCAAAACGGGGGGAAATTGGACGGCCGAGCAGAGAAAAGCCGCCGTCCTGGCCTTCAGCGCCGATCCGCAGGATCAGGCCACACCCCGGGCGATGACCGGCCTCTTAACGAAGATTTTCCGCAAAGAGATCATCGATGCGGCGTCCTGCGACCTGATCCTCGGGATCATGCGGAATTGTCAGACGGGCCAGGCCCGGATTCCGGGAGCGCTTCCCCCGGGGACCGTGATTGCGCACAAGACCGGAACGATCGCCGGCACGGTCAACGACTGCGGGATCATCAATCTTCCCGACGGGAGGGGCCATGTCGCCCTGACCGTCTGGACGAAAAACTTTCTGGGCAAAACGGAGGATGTCGAAGCGATCATCGCCGAGATCGCCCGTTTTGCTTACGACTATTTCTATTTCACCGATGGAGACCCCGGCCCCCGTCAATCCTTGATTTCCGCCGGTGTGGGAAGCGGCTCTGCGAGGCCCGCTTTCTTGAGGGCTTCGTTGAGCCGGGGGACGTCGATCTTGACCAGGGCGTTGACCTGATCGGCCTGGGCGCCGATCAGCCGTTCCAAATCTCCGAGAATCTTCAATTGCTCGGCCGTCGGCGCCGCAGCCGAGCCCGACAGTCCGGAGCTGATGATGACGAGAGACTGGTAAGGCGTCCCCCCCCGAAGCGATTGTTCCCGGTCGGCCAGGTTGAGGAAATCCTTGGGCAGGATGGCCGAGGCCAAAGGATCGAGTTTGGGTTTGAACGCGGCCAGTTCCCGGACGGCGGCCGCGGCGTTTTCTCCCGTCGCCTGGGCCGCCGCGGCTACAACCTTGCTAAAACGGTCGCGAAGACTTCGGACTGCGGATACGACCGCGGATAATTTCGCGACTTGGCGGGAAGCCCGAACGATCGCCTGGACCTGGGCCGAGTGGACGGAGGGATCGAAGGGCTTCCGGGGATCCGGAAGAAGGACGGCTTTCTGTTCAAGGCTGCGGCCGTCGATCGAGACGGTCAGGAGATATTCGCCCGGAGGGGCGATGGGAACGCCAAAGACGGCGGCGTTTGGGGCGAGGGCCTTGCTCCCGTCGATTTCCGGGATATAGTTCAGATCCCAGGGCATCCGCTGCAGCCCGGCTTTCCTGGCCAGTTTGAATTCGCCCATCAACCGGCCCTTCGCGTCGGTGATTTTGACCTTCGGTTGTTCTTTGGGCTCGGTCCTGGCATAGAACGTGATCCCCATGCCGGCCGGAGGATTCTTGGCCGCGAACGGAGGCCGGGAGAAAGACTCCCGGATCGCCGAGAGATGAGCCCGGACGGCCGGCCGCACGGTGAAGAAATGCCCGGGGCTCTCCATGACGGCGGGGGTCATTTCCTGGAGGAATCGGATATCGTCCATGATCCAGATGCCCCGGCCGTGGGTTCCGATGATCAAGTCGTTCTCGCGGGGGTGAACGGCGAGGTCATGGACGGCGACGGTCGGGAGGTTGTTTTTAAAGGAAAACCAACCGGCTCCCCCGTCGAGAGAGGCAAAAATTCCGAATTCCGTCCCGGCGAAAAGCAGACGGCGGTTCCGGACATCTTCGCGGACGACATGGATCCAGCCGAAATCCGGAAGGTTGGACGTGATCGAAGTCCAGGTTCGGCCAAAATCGGCGGTTTTGAAAAGGTAAGGCCGATGATCCCCCGTCCGGTGCCCGTCGAACGCGGCATAAGCCGTTCCCGATTCGAAATGAGACGCTTCGACCCGGGAGCACCAGGTGTTGGCCGGAAGGCCGGGAATTGCCTTGACCGTGTTAGACCAGGATTTTCCATGGTCCCGCGTCACCTGGAGATTTCCGTCGTCGGTTCCGACCCAGATGACGCCGGGCGTGACCGGCGATTCGGAAATCGAGGTGATCGTGCAATGACTCTCGGCGGTGGAATTGTCGGGAGAGATGGGCCCCCCCGAATCCTTCTGCTTTGCCGCGTCGTTGGTCGTCAAATCGGGACTGACGACTTCCCAGGTCGAGCCCCGGTCCGGTGAACGGAGGAGAAATTGGGCTCCGCAATAGACGATGCGGTAGTCATGGGGAGAAAGATGAATCGGCGAATTCCAGTTGTAACGATAAGCCGGCTCGAAGAGCGAAGCCTGCGGCCTGACGGAGACGGCCTGGTTGATCCGGCGATCGAACCGGACGATTCCATTGCCCTGGGAATTGGAATAGATCGTGTCCGGATCCTTGGGGTCGGGCTGAACAAAGAAACCATCCCCGCCGGAGAGAACGAACCAGTTTTCATTCCGGACGCCGCCGGCGTCATAGGAAGCGCTCGGTCCTCCCCAGGCGTTGTTGTCCTGGAGCCCGCAATAGATGTTGTACGGCGTATCGAAATCGAAGCCGACTTGATAGACCTGGGCCGCATCGATGCTTTGGACCGGATCCCAGGTCCGGCCGCCGTCCCAGGAGATGTCGAGGCCGCCGTCATTGCCCTCGATCAAGTGGAGGGGGTTGGCCGGGTCGATCCAGAGGGAATGATGGTCGGAATGGGTGCCGAGGCCGATGCCCTGGAAATGCGCCCCCCCGTCGCGGGAGACGCTGAGCCCCGTAGCCAGGACATAAATTTTCAGATCGTCGACCGGATCTACGCGGACCTGGCTATAGTAAAAGGGCCGGTTGGCAACCCGGTTGAAGATTTCCGTCGAGCACGTCCGCTCCCAGGTTTCGCCCCGATCCTCCGAACGGAAGAGGGCTCCGTCCACGGCTTCAATCAGGGCATAGACGACGCCTGAGGCGGACCGCGAGACATCGAGGCCGATCCGGCCGATCAATCCCTCGGGAAGGCCCTTGGTCAGTCTGGCCCAGGTCTCTCCCCCGTCGGTCGAACGATAGAGGCCGCTCCCTTTCCCGCCGCTCGTGTAAAACCAGGGGAGACGGCGGTGGTCGTAGGCGGCGGCATAAAGGACGCGGGCATCGAAAGGATCCACGGCCAGGTCGGCGATCCCGGTATTCTCGTCAATGAAGAGCGTCTTTTTCCAAGTTGTTCCGCCGTCGGTCGTCTTAAAGACGCCGCGCTCCTTATTCGGGCTCCAGAGAGTCCCCATGGCGGCGACATAAACGAGGTTGGGATCGCGGCGGTCGATCAGGATCCGGCTGATATGACGGGTCTCCTGGAGACCCTTATTCGACCAGGTCCTTCCCGCATCTTCGGATTTGTAGACGCCGTCGCCGATGGTGACGGAATTGCGGCAGGTCGCCTCTCCCGTCCCGACCCAGACGATGTCCGGATGGTTTTGAGATACAGCCAGGTCCCCGACGGAGACGGTGGATTCTTTATGGAAGACGGGGGTCCAGGTCGTCCCGGCGTTTTCTGACTTCCAGACACCGCTCGGACCGAGAGCGGCATAGATGATCCACGGCTGGGCTTCGACCGCCTCGATATCGGTCGTCCGCCCGCCGGGAACGGCCGGCCCCATCGCCCGCCAGGTGAACAGCCGGAACAGATCGCTTTCAGGGTTCACGGTTTGAGCGGACGCGGTCGGAAGACACGCGGAAACGAGGAGGCCTGCGGCTAAAAAACAAAGGCCCTTTCCGGCTCGGCGCTGGATCATGACAAAATCTCCTTGGAGGCAACTCTCGGTCTGGAATATCCGTATAAATCATTATAGAATACGAAAATTGCCGGAACGAGTTTTTGTTTTCGCCCCGAGGCGGACATCCAAGGAGGATTCGAATGAATCGAAGCCGTCGCATCGCGGGTCTGTGTCTATTTTTCGTGTCGGCTCTCAGCCTTGCGGCCCTCGCCCAGGAGCCGGCGGTCAAAGCGGCCGCGGCTTATCGCCCGCCGGCCGAGATCGTCAAGGCCCTGCACACGCTGGCCGGCCGGTTTCCCGCCCTGGCCCGCGTGGAAACCCTCGGAAAAAGCGCCGGCGGCAAGGAGATCCCGGTCCTGCGTCTGTCCGGCGCGGGAAAGGCCGACGCCCGGCCGGCCATCCTTGTTACGGCCAATATCGAGGGCGGACATGTCATCGGGACGGAAGCGGCCCTCCGGCTGGCCGAAAAGATATTGGACGGATACGCCCGGGATAAATCGCTCCTTGACGCCCGGACGATCTACCTCGCTCCCCTTCTCAATCCTGACGGCGCCGAGGCGTATTTCGCCCCTGTGCGGACGGGCCGGTTTGGAAACAAACGCCCGGTCGACGAGGATGTCGACGGGGCGATGGATGAGGATGGTTTCGAGGATCTCAACAACGACGGGATGATCACCCAGATGCGGGTGAAGGATCCCGAAGGACGCTGGATCCCCGATCCCAAAGAACCGCGGCTTCTTCGCCTGGCCGATGAGAAGAAGGGCGAAAAAGGGATTTATAAAATTTATTCCGAAGGGACGGACAATGACGGCGACGGCCTGTACAACGAAGATCCCGCCGGCGGCGTTCTTCTGAACCGGAATTTCCCCCACGACTTCGAATACTTTGTCAAAACGGCCGGCCTCCATCCCGTCTCCGAGCCGGAAACGGCCGCCCTTGGAAAGTTTCTCGACGGTCATCCGGAGATCGGCCTGGTTCTGAATTTTTCCACAGAGAACACGATCCTCAATATGCAGCAGACGGCCCAGGCCAAGGCGGGGGGCGACAAAGTCCGGGTGCCCAAGGACCTGGCCGGATACATCGGCCTCGATCCCGACAGGGATTATTCCCTGAAGGAAGTCGCGGATGCGGCGAACGCCTCCGGCTTGGGAGGGGGCATGGAGATCACCGAGGACATGATCGCCGGTTTCCTCGGGCAAGGCCCGGCCGTCCAGATTGATGCGGCCGATCAACCGATCTTCGAGGCCGTGGCCAAGGAATACAAGGACATGTTGAAGGCCTCCAAGATGGAAGGCCTGGAAAAGCACGCCCGGGGCGTCGGCAAGGGCTCTTTGGCCGCCTATGCCTATTATCAATTCGGCGTCCCGGTTTTTTCGACCGACCTCTGGCAGATCCCGGAGGCGAAGAAGGAGGAACCGGCCGATAAGATTACGGCCGACAAGCTCAAGGAGATGACCAACGACCAGTTCCTGGCCCTGGGCGAGGAGAAGATCGAGGCCTTCCTCAAGGAGGCCGGGGCGCCGCCGAACATGAGGGCAAAGGTCATCATGGAGGCGGTCAAGGGAGGCAAGCTGAAAACCTTCCAGATGGCCGAGATGCTGGCCCAGATGCCCAGGAAACCCGGAGCCGATGGCGAGGCCCATCCCGACGCCTACAGGCTTCAATGGTCCGACCAGGTCCTCAAGGGAGCCGGTTACGCCCCCTGGACGGCGTTTAAGCATCCCCAGCTCGGGGAGGTTGAAATCGGCGGCTTTTGTCCCCACCTCGGCTTCAATCCCCCGGCCGGAGAGATGGAGGCCGCTTTGGCCGCTCATGCCGATTTCTATCTCAAGCTCATGGAAAATCTGCCCGTGTTCGAAATCTTGGGAGTCAAAGCCGAATCCCTCGGCGGCGATGTTTACAGGGTGACCGCGCTGTTTTCGAATTCGGGAAAATGGCCCACCTCGACCGCTCAGGGACGTCGCGCCCGGACGGCCTGGCCGATCCGGGTCGACCTGGCCCTGGAAAAATCCCAGACGCTTTTTTCCGGCCAACCAACGGCGACGATCCCGGTTCTCAACGGCGGAGAGACGAAGAAGCTCGAGTGGACGGTCCGGGCCGGGAAGGGTTCAAAAATCAGGATCACGGCCTGGACGCCCAAGCTGGGGACGGTCTCCTCGACCGTCGTCATCAATTAAGGAGCCGATCACCATGGACAAAAAAACATTCACGGCCTTCGGGACGGCGGTTTTGCTCTTGGCCGGACTCTTCGGATTTCTGCCCGGGCTGGCGGCCGCGGAAAAAGTGACCCTGAACTTCGACCACTGGTACGACAATGCGGCGATCGGCCAGGCCTTGAAAGACCTCCAGGCCGCCTATCCGGACCTTCTGACGGTCCAATCGATCGGCAAATCCGTCCTCGGACGGGACCTCTGGGCGGCCATCATCAATAATCCCAAGACCGGCCCGGCCGACCGCAAGCCGGGCTATTATATTGACGGAAACATCCACGGCAATGAGATCCAGGGCGGCGAAGTCGCTCTCTACACGGTCTATTATCTGCTGAAAAATTACGGGCGGACGGAATTCGCCACTCAGCTGGTGGACCGGCTGGCGTTCTATGTCATTCCGACGATGAATCCCGACAGCCGGGATTTCTACATCAACAAGGCCGCCGATCCCAATTCTCCCCGAACGGGCTGGGTTCCTGTGGATGAAGACCGGGACGGCATGAAGGACGAGGATCCGCCCGAGGACTTGGACGGAGACGGGTCGATCACGATGATGCGCAAACGCGACCCGCTCGGCCGGATGAAAACGAGTCCCGTCGACCCCCGCCTGATGGTTCCGGTCAAACCCGGAGAAAAGGGCGAGTGGACGATGCTCGGCGATGAAGGAATCGACAACGACGGCGACGGCCAGCTCAACGAAGACGGTCCGGGCGGCTACGACATGAATCGCAATTTCGGATACAACTGGCAGCCCGAATACGTTCAGGGCGGGGCCGGCCCGTATCCCTTCTGTTACCCGGAGACTCAAGCCGTCCGTGATTTCGTCCTGGCCCATCCCAACATCCTGGGGGCCCAGAGCTATCACAATTTTGGGGGAATG
>CAYPKX010000051.1:11034-20155 GCA_964411395.1 uncultured Eubacteriales bacterium
ATTCTCCGCGGTCCCGGGGCCAAGAACCTGGGCGATTATCACCCGGCGGACATCTCCGTCTTCAACGAGATCGCCAAGCGCGGCGAAAAGATCATCCCCGGTTACACGTACACGATCATCTATAAGGATATGTACACGGTTTACGGGGGGACGATCGATTTCATGTATGCCAACCAGGGGATTTTCTGCTTCTCCAACGAACTCGACACCGACCTGATCGCCGAAATGAGTCCGAAAAAGGAAGGCGAGGGAGAAGGCGTCATGGACATGCTCGGGCGGGAAGAGAATCTCGACGAGATGATCTTCCGGGACAATGTGGAGATGGGCGAAAACTATACCGCCTGGAAATCCTACAAGCACCCGGTCTACGGCGACATCGAAATCGGCGGAACCCGTAAGTTCGGCTCCCGGGTCCCGCCCCTCTTCAAGCTGGCGGAAACCTGCCATCGCAACGCGGCGTTCTCCCTCTACCACGCCGATCAGATGCCCGTTGTGGCGTTCGAAAACGCCGTGGTTAAGAAGCTGGACGGCGGAGTGTTTCAGGTCGATTTCCTCATAACGAATGCGAAAATCACCCCGACCATCACCGGCCAGGCGGTCAGCCAGAAGCTCCACCGGCCCGACCGGATCCGGGTGGACGGCAACAACGTCGCCCTTTTGGCCGTCGGCGAAATGCAGGACCGGATCCTCGGGCGGACGGCTCCGGTCAAATCCTTGAAAAACGCCTTCGATGTCGTTGGCGGCGTTCCCGGCCGCGGGCGCCGCGAGTACCGAATGCTGGTCAAGGGCGCGGGGACAATCACCCTGACCTTCGATTCGCTGAAAGGCGGCACGGCCGCAAAGACGATCGAGTTGAAATAACGACCTCAACGGGCCGGGGGGAGATCGCCTTCTCCCGGCCTTTTTTCCCCGGCTTCCCGACGTTACATCAGCTTGAGAGAGATCATGAACTCGTTGCGCCCCGGGAGTCCCTTTTCGTACGCCCGGGCATAACCGACGGAGAACGTCGAGTTCATGAGGGAAAACAGGACGATCCGGAAATCCAGCTGGGCCCCAAAACCGGCCAGCTTCCGGCTGAAGGCCGAGTCGCTGAAATCGGTGATGATCCCGGAGGCGAAGACGGCCAACCGGGCCCAGGTGCAATAAAGATCCATGAAGCCGAATCGGCGGAAGGTCAGCGGCGGAAGGGTCCACTCGATCGTACCCTTGGCGAAGTTCTTGCCCCCGAGCTCGTTGATTTCCAGGCCGGGGAAGCTGTCATACTCCCGGTATCGTTTTTCCGTCATCGAATCGATCCAGTTATTTCCGAATCCGCCGAAAAAGAACCGGACAAAATTATTTTCCCGGTCGCCGAACGACTGGCCGACGGCCGTCCGCAGCCAGAGCGAGGAATGGTTGATCGGCAGAGCCAGGCCGTAATCGAGACGTCCGAAGATCCTCGGATAGAGCCGGCCGTTGACGTAGTTGGCCCGGGCGAAAATGTGGGCCCGGTAGCCCTTCTCTTCGTCGACCGCCCCGAGCGACCGCCGGACGAAATTGTATTTCAGCCCGACGCGCGCGGAAACCAGCTTGTCGTAGGTGGCGTCGATGTTCTGGTAGTCGGGCAGGCGGTCCAGGCCGGCATAGCCGGCGATCCCGAATTCGAAGGTCAGGTTGCGGGGCGGGTCATAGATGAGATCCCGGGAATAATCGAGACCGAGGGAGTATCCTTTTCGGCCGGACATCGTCGGTCCGAACAGATCGTAAAAGCTGGCATTGTTGTAGGTCGCCGAGACGGTCCAGTTCCAGTAATGGTAGACGAATCCCAGGTGGAGCCGCTCCTTGGCCGGAATCACGGTCGAAGGGCTGTACGAAGCCGTCAGATCGAAACCGTGATAGCGGAGAGAATTGCGGAATTCCAGCCGGACGCCCACGGCCAGAGTGTCCTTGTATCCCTCGATGATCGGATAGGCCGAATTCAGACCGATATCTTTGAAAGAACTGTAGGGGCCGATCGACTCCGTCAGCGATTCGATGGGAACATCGGCCGGCGATCCGGCCATCCAATCCTTGACCTCGGGGTGCCGGACGACGACATCCTGGCCCAGAAACCGGACGGCGTTGACATCCTGGATCGCTTTCGTTTCGATGAATCCGGGGAGAAAGCCGTCCTTGGTGTACTTGAAGACCATCAAGCTCCGGTCGTTGATCGGGATGGGCCGGAAAAATCCTGTTTCGGCGTTGCTTAGAACGTCCAGCGTCTTTCCGGCCAGGTCATAGCGAAGGATGTTGGAGACTCCGGTATAATAGGACGAGCCGAAGAGGGCCTTTCCATCTTCGGAAAAGCGAAAATCAGCCGGCGAATCCGTTCCGAAGTCGTGAAGCGTCTCGGGGGCAAACGTTCCCTTGAGCAGGTCGGCCGTGCTCATCCGGATGAGCTTCTGGTTTCCCGAAACGTCGGACAAAGCCGCCGAGAGCCAGGCGCCGTCGGGCGAAAGATCGAGGCCGTAGACATCGGAGTAGTAATCGAAGCCGTAGACGGCCGTCCAATCCGCATACGGCGGCTCGATCCGGACGAGAGTCGACAGCCCGGCATTATGGCGGATGCCCCAGAGGCTTTTATCCCGGGAATTGAACACCAGGTCGCCGATCCGGGCGTCTGAAAGCAGCTTGTCCGATGTTCCGGTATCCAGGTGATAAACCCGGATGTCCCGGTACGTGCTGTTGTCGGTCGTGAAAAACAGACGACCGCCGGCCCGGTCGAACGCCAGGGAACAGACCGAAGACAACGACGCCCCCTTGATGTCCATCAGACGCTTCATCTCCCCCGTCCCGATATCGATCGCTGCCAGATGGGCGACCTGGCCGGGATAATTGACGCCGGCAAAGACCTTGCCCCGGCCGGGGTCGTAGAAGGCCCGGGAGACCGATCCCATCTGCCGGCGGCTCAGCGGCTTGAATTCCGTCACCGGGTATTGCCGGATGAGCTTCAGATTCTCGGCCTGCCAGATTCTTTCGGCCGCCAGCCAGGCGGACCATTCATCCACCACGCGGCGGCCGAACGTCTGTTTAAAAGCTGCGGAGAACGAGCTCTTGCTGTCCTTTTCCACCGATACCCAGTCGATGACTTTTTGCGGGCCGTGTTTGACCGCCAGATAGGAGAAAAACCGGGCGCCGTACATGTAGGAGAGCGCTCCGATTTGAAAATCGACGGCCGTTCCCTCCGATTCCAGGCTGAGGGCGTCATAGAGAACGTCGTTTTCCAGGACCTTGGTCCGGAAGGCCATTTCGTCGTAAGCCCCCAGGGAGCGGCCCAATCCCCCGTTCATCCAGGTCTCCATGAAAACGGCGATGCCTTCCAGATACCAGCGGGGCGAATACATCCGGGGGCTGGTCAGGTAGGTGTAGACCATCGAAATCGGGTTGTCTTTTTCCGCGCCGACCTTGCCGAAGAAGATCTTTCGGAAGAAGGGGGCCGAGCCGACGGGTTTGTCCATGGTCACGACGTGAACAAGCTCGTGGTTCATGATCAGGCTCATTCGCTCATAGCCGGACATCATGTCGTAGGCATGGTCGAACGGAGAAAGCTCGAGGAAAACGAGGTTCTTGGGAACGGCGGTGGCTCCGCCGTTCCCCCAGTCGCTGAAGTCCTCGACGAAGACCGAAGTTCGCCCCGACGGCGTGTAGTTGAAAAAAGTCTTGTAGTAATCCATCGTGTTGACGAACGAACGAGCCAGGTGCTGGACGACGTATTCATGGGCCTGGCTGTAATAGACCAGGTTGAGACCGGGCACCTTGAAGCTGAACAGGGTTTGGCCGGAGAGCGGGACGGCGGAAAGGCCGATCAGGGTCAGGAACGCGAAGGGTGACAGGCGCCGGAGAGAGCTCAGACATCCTCCTCCCTATCCGCGGGGTGTTTTCAGATTATCCGAGGCTTCGGCAATTTGCAAGGCAAAAAAAGAGCCTCCCGGGGAAGCCCAAGTTTCACCGGGAGGCTCGAAAATCGCGGAACCGTTTACCAGATGGCGTTGGCGAAATCGCCGCTCTTGATCAGGCCGGCGAAGTTGGCGTCCTGGACCAGGTTGGCGAAATTCGCGTCTTTCATCAAGTTGGCGAAGCTCCCATCCTTCAGAAGATTGGCGAAGTTGGCGTCCTGGACCAGGTTGGCGAAATTCGCGTCTTTCATCAGGTTGGCGAAGCTTTCGTCCTTCAGGAGGTTGGCGAAGTTGGCGTCCTGGACCAGGTTGGAGAAATTCGCGTCCTGGAGAAGCTCCCCGATGTATAAATTGGAGCTCACGTCGCTCTTCAGGAGATTGGCCAGATGGCCGTTGTTGACGAGCAGGATAATATTGGCGAACCCGCCGCTCTTGACCATATTGGCCAGGTTGCCGCCCTTGAGGAGGTTGGCGAAGTTGGCGTCCTTCATGAGGTTGGCGAAATTCGCATTTCTGAGAAGATTGGCCAGGCCCGGATCTTTGATCAGGTTGGCGAAAGAACCGTTGTTCTGAAGATTCGCAAAATCACCGTTCCTGATCGCCTGGGCGAAGCTCCCATCTTTCAGGAGATTGGCGAAGTCGGCGCTTTTCAAGAGGTTGGCGAAGCTCGGATCCTTGATCACGTTGGCGAAGCTGCCGTCCTTCATGAGGTTGGCGAATCCCGCGCCGTTCATCAGGTTGGCGAAATTGTCATTTTTGAAGAGGTTGGCGAAATTCAGCTTCAGGAAGATGAAAGCGAAATCGCCGTTTTTAAACAGATTGGCGAAGTTCGCGTCCTTGAGAAGATTGGCCATCCCCGGATCCTTGACCAGGTTGGCGAAATTCGGATTGTTCTGGAAATTGGCGAACTCGCCGCCTTGAACGGCGGCGGCAAAGGCCGGATCCTTCATCAGGCCGGCAAAGCCGGGATCCTTCATCAGGTTGGCGAAATTCGCATCCTTCAGAAGGTTGGCGAAATTTCCGTCCTTGAGGAGATTGGCGAAACCCGCGTCTTTGAACAGATTGGCGAAGGTGCCGGTCTTTAAAAGGTTGGCAAAATTCCCATCCTTGAGCAGGTTCGTGAAGTTCCCGTCTTTCATGAGGTTGGCGAAATTTCCGTCTTGGAACAGCCAGAAGGCGTTGGCGCTGGCCGCGCCTTTCATCAACTGAGCAAATCCTTCGTCCTTGATCAAATTGGCAAAACTCGGGTCTTTGACCATGTTGGCCAAATCGGGCGATTTCGCAAATTCGATGACGAAGTTGGCCAGTCCGCCGTTCTTGAGGAGCTCGATGACGATTCCGTTGGCGAAACCGCCGTTTTTGAACAGATGGACGAAATTCGCGTCTTTCAGGAGATTGGCCATTCCCGGATCCTTGACCAGACCGGCGAAATTCGGATTGTTTTGAAGATTGGCGAATTCGCCGCCTTTAACGGCGTTGGCAAAGGCCGGATCCTTCACCAGGTTGGCGAAGGCGGGATCCTTGAGGAGGTTGGCGAAGCTCGGATCCTTGGCCAAATTGGCGAAGTCCGGACTCTTGACGAGCTCGATCACGTATTGGGCGAAGGGCCCGTCCTTCAGAAGGTTGGCGAAGCCTGCGTCCTTCATCAGGTTGGAAAAATCCCCGCCCTTGAGGAGATTGGCGAAGTCTTCGTTTTTAAGAAGATCGGCGAAGGCGGGATCCTTGAGGAGGTTGGCGAATTGGGGTTCCTTCATCAGGTTGGCGAATTCGGGCCTCATCAGCAGGGCGGCGAAATTTCCGCCTTTGATCATGTTGGCGAAATCCTGGTCCTTCATCAAATTGGCGAAACTCGGGTCCTGGACCAGGTTGGCGAATTCCGGCTTGAGACAGGCCATGGCGAAGTCCCCGTCCTTGACCATGTTGGCCATGGCTCCGTCCTTGACCAGGCCGGCGAAGCCCGGATTCCTGACCAGGTTGGCGAAGTCCCCGTTCTTCAGCAAATTGGCGAAGTTGGGATCGGCCATCGCCTTTTGAAAGCGGATGTTCTTGAGCATGTTTTGGACGTTGGGGTCCTGGAGGATCCTGAGCATATCCTCCTTTGTCAGGATCACGTCCTTGGCCGTGATCTGTCCGGCCCGAAGCCGGTCGGCCTTGGTAATGGTCCCGGCGACCTGGCCCTCGTCTGTTTTCTTCTTCAACAGGCCGGGGCTGAGGACGAACACCGCGGCGACGGCGACAATGACAACCGCCGCCCCGAACGAAAACATCTTCTGCTTCTTGGTCATGTGATCCTCCCTTGACCTCCGCTTGAGCGTTTATTCCTTGCCTTGCTTCATCGCTTTGAACTTATTTTTCCGAGGGCCAGGAGAACGTCCGGGCGAACACCGTTTCGCCTCCGGCGACGGCCCGGACGTCCAGGGACGTCGGCGGATTTCCCGGCGTGCGGAACGTCAGGAGAAAGCCGTGCGGGCCCGACATCCGGAGGATGACCCGGCCCGGCCGGAGCTCCACTCCGCCGGTTTCGCCCGAAAGGCGTCGAACGGAGTCGAAGCGCATCTCCTCCGGAGAAAAATCGATCGTGACGACGACGTCCTTTTCCGCGGTCCCCCGCAGCCCGACGGCCAGCATCCGTTCGCCCCGGAGAACATCCAGCTTCTGATCGACTCCGGATCTCTCCCAGTCGGCGGTCTCCATCGGGCTGAGATTGCCCGTGTCCATGACCGTTCCGGCCATCTGCCGGGTGTCCCATCCCGAATCGTCGATCACCCGGAATTTCGAGGCCAGAAGGAGGAGAATTCCCAAGCCCAGACCCAGGCAGAAAAAGAGGGCGTATTTGAGTTTCAACGGCGCGAACAAGGGAGACAGAAAGCCCTTTTTCCCGGCGAGCGGCTTTTCCGGGCTGTCGCTCCGCTGAAGAATAGCCAGAATTTTCGTTTTAAAAAACGGACCGGGATCGGGGATGGGAGCGTTTTGGAGATGGTCCATCGCCTCGGCCAGATCGCGGGCATAGGCGCGAGCCTCTTCGTCGCGCTCGAAAATCGTCCGAAGCTCCCGGCTCTCATCCGCCGAGTTCGTCCCGTCCATTTCCTGATTGATCAACCGGACGATTTCGGTGTTAATCATGGCGGTTCCATCCGTCCTGGATGAGGATTTCCCGGAGCCGGTGGCGGGCTTCGAAGAGACGCGATTTCACTTTGGCTTCCGGCAGATCGAGCAGCTCGCCGATATCCTTGTAGCTGAGGCCGTCGAGACTCAGGGCGAGGAGGGCCCGCTGCCGGGGAATCAAAACTTCCATGGCCCGATTAATCCGGGCGTTCATTTCGCTGATCTCGAACAGGTCTTCGGGGTCGGGGACGGCGTCCGGCGCGAGGGCCGAGGGATCGATCCGGCGGTTGCGTTTTTCGATGAAATTCAAGGACTCATTGACGGCGATCCGGTACAGCCAGCTGAAAAACTTGTGTTCAGGATCGTAGGAAGACAGGCGGCTGAAGGCTTTGACGAAAACGCCCTGGGCGACATCCCGGGCATCTTCGGCGTTGCGGACGATGCGATAGGCCAAGCTCATCACCTGTTTCTGGTATCGGACGATAATCGGTTCGAACGCATCCGCGTCTCCCTCCAGGCAGTCACGAACGGCTTGAAGGTCTTCTTGTTCATTCATAATGACAGGCGGGGGGCCCCGAAGTTGGGTTTGGCCGGCTTTTTCATGATGTTCCGGCCCGTCGGGGGTGTACGAAGCTGGACCGGGAACGGAAATCCTCTCCGGGGGCGTTCCCCTTCCCTTCCCGGATGGAGGGCTCTCTCCTCATGATGGGTGGCTCGAATATACTTTGACCCGAAGGAGATTGTCAAGACGGCGGATTCCCCCGCTGCCCGGGTCGCCGACCGGCTTGAGAACCCGGAGGAAATGACATAAAATGGGCCGCGTTATCGCTCATGGAATCCATTTTGGCGAATATCGGACCCCGGATCCTGATCGGGATCCTCCCCGTCCTGTTGTTCCTTCTCGCCCTGGTCTTCCTGGACAGTTACAAGCTGGTCCGAATGAAATCCCTGCTTCCGGCCATGGCCGGAGGGGCGGCGGCGGCCGGACTGAGCCTTCTTCTCAATTCCTGGTTGATCGGGTATTTTCAGGGAGATTATTCCTTTTATTCCCGCTACGCCGCGCCGTTGATCGAGGAGTCGCTGAAAGCGGCCGTCCTGTTCTATTTTTTCCGGACCCACCGGATCGGATTTCTGGTCGATGCGGCGATTCTGGGTTTTGCGGCCGGGGCGGGATTCTCGGTCGCTGAAAACCTGCATTTTCTCAATGCCGCCTCCGGGGCGAATTTCTTGATTTGGGCCGTTCGGGGATTGGGAACCGCCATGATGCACGGCGGGACGACGGCCATGTTCGCCTCGCTGACGAAATCTCTGATCGATCAGCGGATGAAAAAACGCGTCTGGCTGGCTGCCGTCCCGGGCCTGGCGCTGGCCTGCGCCGTTCATTCCGTCTTCAACCATTTTCTTCTCCCGCCGATCGTATCGACGGCGGCCATGATGATCCTTCTTCCCCCGGTCGTCCTCAATGTCTTCATCGCCAGCGAGCGGAACACCCGAAGGTGGCTGCAAATTGGCTTCGATACCGATGTCGAGCTTCTCGGGCTGGTCAACGCCGGCCGTTTTTCCTCCAGTAAGATCGGCCGGTACCTTCTTTCGCTCAAAGGGAAATTTTCGGGCGAAGCCATGGCCGATTTGTTCTGTCTCATCCGCCTCCACTTGGAGCTCTCCATCAACGCTAAAGGAATGCTCCTGATGCGGGAAGCCGGCCTTCCGGCGGTACCGGAGCCGAGTCTGCAGGAGAAGTTCGCCGAGCTGGACTACCTGCAGAAAAGCGTCGGCCCGACGGGCCTGCGGGCCGTTTCTCCGATCCTCCACCGAAGCCGGCGGGATCTCTGGGAGCTTCACATGCTGGGCGGGCGCTGAGTCCCTCCGAACGCCTCGCCGATCATTCCGGGCGAGCAGCCAGAGTCAAGGCGACGATGGTGATATCATCGGACGGTGGGGTTCCCTCGGCATGCGTGCGGACGGCCTCCCGCATCGATTCGACCAGCGCCTGGGCTGTCCGGCCCGTTCCCGCGTCCAACGCCTGTTTGATCCGCGACTCGGAATAAAGCTCCAGGGAGGCATTGGTCGCTTCGGAGACTCCGTCGGAAAACAAAAAAATG
>CAYPKX010000052.1:0-8922 GCA_964411395.1 uncultured Eubacteriales bacterium
GATGTCCTTTCGCGCGGGAATCGAACGGCCGCGGGGCCGGGCTTAAAATAATCCGAACCGCCCGGCCGTGTCAATCGAAGAACGACGGCCTTGTGTCTTCGTTTCGGCTCTGCTAGGGTAGGGGGCGGAGAGTGCCCCCATGAAAAACGCGGCCTTCCGGCCGGCGGCGGTTCTTGCCCTTTTCGTCGCGGCGGCTTTCGTTTTTCCGGCGGGGGCCGCGGCCAAGGATTTTTATTTTCCCGAAGTTAAAATCGATATTGCCGTCGCCTCCGACGGGAGCTTCACCGTTGACGAAAACCGGACCTTCGCCTTCGAGGGCGCGTTCTCCTGGGCCTCGCTCTGGATCCCTTTGAACGTCGAGCGGTTGGGCCGGAAATACGCGGCCACGGTCGAGGATTTTGCCGTTTTCGAGGGGGCGGCGCTTCTTGCATCTGAATTCGGCGTCAGGGGCGGGCGGTTTGAGGCCAAATGGTTCTATGCGGCCCGGGACGAGCAGCGGACGTTCCGCATTCATTACCGGGTCCGCGGGGGCATCCGCGGTTCGGCCGAAGCCACCGAGCTGTACTGGCAGCCGATCGGAAGCGGATGGGAAAAGCCGGCCGCCCGGGTCGCCGTCACCGTGACCCTGCCGCGGCCTGTTTCGGATGTCTCCGAGCTGCTGGTTTTCGGCCATGGGCCGCTTTCCGGAAATTCTGAAATCGTCGACCTTCAAACGGCCCGGTTCACCGTTCCCAACCTGGCCGCCGGGCAGATGGTCGAGATTCGCGTGGCCTGGCCCGCCGGGATGGTCGAGGCTGTGGCCGACGAAGCCGTCACTTTTGCCTCGATTCGGGCTGAGGAAGCCGGGTATGTGGAGAAATCCATCGCCGCGGCGATTCGAGAAAGTCAAAGCGCATCCCGCGGCCGCAACTCCGCCTTGGGGGCGGCCGGAACAACGAGCCGGGGCGCGAAGATTTTCGAAAACCTGGCCGTCTTTTTTCTGGCCGGATTTTTCCTCTTTCCTCTGCTCTGGTTGATCGCCTTTGCCCTTGTCTGGCCGAAAGCCGGAAGGGAATACCGGTTCGACGATATTCCCGAGTATGTCCGGGAGCCGCCGTCGGACCTGGCTCCGGCCCTGGTCGACTTGCTCCGCTGGCAGGGGGCGACGGTCAACACCGCCGCCTTCACCGCGACGATCTTCGACCTGGCCCGGCGCGGCTTCCTTGAGATCGAGGACCGGACCGAGGAGAAGAAAGGACTGTTCGGTCCCCGCCTGAAGAGCGCCGCCCTGTTGACGATCAAGAAAGATCCGGGCCGCGGCGACCGATTGCTCCCGTTCGAGCGCGACGTCCTCGGCTTGCTGGGCCTGATCGGAAGCGGCGGTCCGTCGACAAGCGCGGCTTCCCTGGCCGCGGCTTTCGGCGGATCGATCAAGGCGATCGAGCGTTTCCGAAAATTTTCGGGCGGAAAGACCCGGATGATTCCTCCGCTCGATCCGGCCGGAGCGGCCGGCCTGGCCGGAACGTCCGTTTCGAGCGCGGATCTGACTTCCTGGATGACCGGGAATCCCCTGAAGTTTCGAACCTGGTTTCAGGCCTGGATCAAGACGGTCAAGGCCGAAGGCGCGCGACTCGAGTTTGTCGAGCCGGCCAGCTCAAAAAAATACAAGCATTTCGTTATCGCCGCCGTTGTGCCCGGAATTCTGACCGTCAATCCCTTTCTGGGTTTGGAAGCGGCCCTGCTGGCTCCCAAGCTCAAGCGTCATTCCCAGGCCTGGGCGCGCGAGCACCGGCTTTGGAAAGGATTGAAAAAGTTTCTGGATGATTTCTCCGAATTCAAGGATCTTCCCCCCGAGGCTTACCGGCTTTGGGAACGCTACCTGGTTTTCGGAATTCTTTTCGGCAACGCCCGGAAAATCACGAAAGTCCTGCCGGTGATCCTGGCGGATGAACGGGCCGCCGCCCCCCTTTGGTATCCGGCGTTCAACCGGACGACGGCCGATTTCTCCTCCGGGGGAATCACCTCGATCTCGGCGATGATCAAGTCGATTGAAAACGCGGCGGCCTCGATCAATCAGGCCGGCGCCTCGGCCTCCCATTATTCCTCGGGCGGGGGAGGCGGGTTCAGCGGCGGTGGAGGGGGGGGCGGCGGAGGCGGCGGCGGAAGCGCCGGTTGAGGTCCATCCGAAAATTCAGGCTCTCTTCCATTAGGCGTGGGTAGAGATAAGAGAACATGACGGCCGGAGCGAACATCGTCCGGATTAGGCTTTTCTCGATGCCAGACCATGCCGTCCTCCATGAGCCTTGCGAATCAGGGTTGCTTGGGAAGCCGGCTTGGAAGAGAAATTTATTTATTGAGACATAAACGCGGGTGATCCCGGTTCGAATAGGATCAAGGCCGCCTGGTTTTATCCAAAAGACTCTGGATTCGGGTTTTCTCCGCGGCCGTGATCGCGCCTCCCTTGGCCTTGAGGAACGCCTCCAGGACCGTCCGGGATTTCGCCTTCTGACCGGCCGCCAGATAGGCTTCGGCCAGCGCCGGTGCGGCAAAAGCATCGCCGGCATCGAGGGCGACGACTTTCTCCCAGGCCTGGATGGTTTCGGCCGGTTTGCCGGCTTCTTTTTCAGCCGCGCCCAGGCCCCGCCAGGCCAGGATCATGACCGGATCGAGGGCGACCGCTTTTCGAAAATGGGCGATCGCTTCGGCCAGGTATTCCGGCTTTCGCCCCCGGTCGGTGAAGGCCGTCAGAAACAAGGTTCCGTGATGGGCATAGGCCGGGGCGTAGCTCGGATCCAGGGCGATCGCCCTTCGGAAATATTCGGAAGCCTTGTTGAATTCCCCTTTTCGCCAATGGATGTACCCGAGGTTGGTCCAGGGTTGGGGGTCGGTATCGATAATCGACAGGGCTTTCTCCAGAACGCCGACGGCCGAGGTCAGGTCGCCCGAGTTGAGCAGGATGGTTCCGCAAGCCGTCAGCAGGGTGTAGCTTTCCGGATTGGCCCGCACGCCCCCCTCCATCGTCCGGACGGCCGAGGGGATGTTCCCCTGGGCGAAATAGCTTTCGGCCAGAAAGATGTAGGCCCAGATGAAATCCTTCCGCTCGGCGACCAGGCTCTCGAGCTCGCGGACGCTCTCGGCATACCGGGCGGCGTCCTTGAGGCCGATGCCCCGCTCGAGCTTCTGCTGGAAGGGGAGAAACGTTTTCAAATCGTCCTCCGGACCGAACTTGGTTTTTCGGGGTAGCTCGGCCCCGGCCGTGTAACCGAGGCTGCGGAGGCGGGCCAGGGCCTCCCGGTCGACAGGCTGGGTTCGGCCCGAGTCCGTCGCCCGGGCGCTCTTCATGATTTCCGCCAAACGGGACCGGAACAGGTTGAGGTCGGCGGGAGGAGTCAGATTCGTTTTTTCCCCGAAATCGGAGGCCAGGTCATAAAGCTCCGGCAGGGGCGAGTCGAAGTACTTTTTCCCGCCGTCGATGATCCCCCGCTGCGGAGCGCAGCCGAGGGAATAATAGGGCTCCAGGGATTCGAAATAGATCGGCCGCGGGGAAAGCGGTTTTCCCGACAGGGCCGGGACGAGCGACTTCCCGGCCAGGCCGGACGGCGGGCTCAAGCCGAGAATCTCGCAAACGGTCGGAAAGAGATCGGCGTGGCCGGCGGGTTCCTTGACCAGCGAGGCTTTGAGGCCGGGCCCGGAGAGGATCAACGGGACATGGAGGGTCGAGTTATAGGCGAAATAGCCATGGGTCGATTCTCCGTGCTCTCCGAGCGCTTCGCCGTGGTCGGCGGTGAGGACGACAAGGGTGTCCTTGTCCATCCCGCGGGCCTTGAGGTCGTCCAGGATTCGGAGCAGCTCCGAGTCGACATAAGCGGACTCGCCGGAGTAGGGGTCTTTGGCATAAGTCGAGGCGAACGGGGCGGGCGGCGCGTAGGGCGCATGAGGATCCCAGGAGTGGACCCAGCAGAACCAGGCGCCCTTCTGTCCGGCCAGCCAGGAGCGGGCGGCGGCGGCGACCTCGGCGGCCCGGCGTTCCGAGGTGAATCCTTCGGTCGAAGAGGCGGCGAATGAGTCGTCATAGACGTCGAATCCCTGGTCCAGGCCGAAGCGGGAATCCAGGGGAAAAGCGCCGACGAAGGCCCCGGTCGCATATCCGGCGGCTTTCAGGAATTCGGCCAGAGTCTGAAACCGGGGATCGAGCTTCATTTTCGAGTTTTCGCTCAAGCCGTGATGAATCGGAAGAAGCCCCGTGAGAATGTCGGCGTGCGAGGGGAGAGTGAGCGGCGTATGGGCGAAGGCCCGTTCGAAACGGGCCCCCCGGGCTGCCAGACCGTCGATCCCCGGCGTTTGGGCGAAACGGGAATCGTAGCAGGACAATCGATCGGGGCGGAGCGTATCGATCGTGATGAGGAGGACATTCGTTTTCCCGGCGGCTTCGGCGGCGGCCGGGAAGCTCCCGGCGCCCAGGACCAGGAGCAGGGCGGCGACGGCGGTTGTTCTCGACAGGGTCATGGTCATCCTTTCATTATAGAGAATTCCAGCCGGGATAAAAAGGAAACGAAACAATCCGGCCCGGCGTTTCATTCGTGTCCGGCCCCGATCCGGACCGGAGATGGAATTTTTTGACGGCTTCCCCTATAATGAAAAGCCGTCTTTCACGACAACCGGATGGTAAAGGAACAACCGATGTCCAAGCGCGCCGCGATTATTCTTCTTTCCGGCTTCGTCCTCTTCTCCCCGGCCCTGGCCCAACGCCCGGATCTGGCGGATCCCGCGACGTTGGCCCTCAAGTACCAGGATTGGCTGAAGTTGACGACCTACCACATCAAGGATACCGAACGGGAGGTTTTCCTGACCCTGAAGAACGACCGCGACCGGGACATCTTCATCGACACGTTCTGGAAGCGGCGCGACCCGACCCCGGCCACTCCGGAAAATGAATTCCGGGAAGAGCTCATCCGGCGTTTCGCCGAGGCCAACAAGAGGTTCCGTTCGGCCCGGGAAGGATGGCGCTCCGACATGGGCCGGACCTACATCTCTCTGGGCCAGCCGCTGAACGTCACCCG
This sequence comes from uncultured Eubacteriales bacterium, assembly GCA_964411395.1. GTDB lineage: Bacteria > Acidobacteriota > Aminicenantia > Aminicenantales > UBA4085 > JAAZPG01. The sequence goes on from CAYPKX010000052.1 coordinate 5,040, forward strand.
CCTCGCCGGGAGCAACGACCTCTGGCCGGTCGAGATCTGGTCTTACAACGGCGATGTGGCCAAGAAGATGCCGAATCACTTTTCCCTGGTGTTCTACCAGCGCGGGAATGTCGGGGAGTACAAGCTTTACGACCCCCTCTCCGACGGCATCCTGGCCCTGTTTATCGACGGCCGCCAGCGCGATCAGGATGATTTCGAAGGGGCTTACTGGGAGCTCCGCGACCTCCAGCCGGAGCTGGCCATGGTCGCTTTGTCCATCATCCCCGGAGAAATCCCTTATAATTATATTCCGACTCCCGACGCGGCCATCCAGATCGCCAACATCATGGAATCGCCCAAGGCGGCCGTCGACGACGCTTACGCCACGCATTTTCTGAAATACCGGGGCGTGGTCGAAACCGAATACCTGACCAACTCCATCGACAGCCGGGTCTATGCGGCCGTTCTGACCGATCCGGTGACCGGGATGGCCTTCTGCCATTTCGGCATGTCCCCATCCAAGCTGTCTGTGGATTTTTATGAGCCGAAAAACGAATACTCGGCCAATTTTCAGATGGACGTCAGCCTGAGGTCCGGGGACAAGGTCGTCCTGCAATACGCCAAGGAATTCCCGGTCACGATCCCGGCCGACCGTTTGGCCGATACCGAGAATACCGGCCTGGCGATCGAGGATTCGTTCCCGGTGGTCGAAGGTTCGTTCCATCTGACCGTGCTCCTGCGCAATACCGTCGGCAAGGAATTCAGCGTCCTGGAGCGTCCGCTCGTCGTCCCCCCCGCGTCGACCCGCCCGACTCTCGGGCCGATCGTCATGGGTTACCGCGTGGCCGAGATGCGGATCGACGCCCACAGTCCGTTCCTGGTCGCCGATCGGAAAATCTCGGTGGAGCCGGAGTCCATTTTTGCCGCCGACGATCATATCGTTTTTCTCGTCCAGGCCTTCGGGATCAAGGACGATCTTTGGAAAAGCGGTTCGATCCGGGTTTCGATCAAAGGCATCAAAGCGGCCGGGGCCTCGCAAAAGACGATCAACCTCCGGCTCGACGCCCAGCCCCTCCGGGAGACGATGACGTTCGTTCCCGACGCCTCGGCGGCCGAGCTCGCTCCGGACAATTATGACGTCCGGATTTCGCTCCTGGATGCGGAGGGAAAAATTCTGGCGGAAAAGACGACGGGTTTTTCCCTCGAAACGAAGGCGACCAAGTCCCATCCGGGAGCGGTATCCAAGAGCACTCCGTCGACCGGCCGGTTTCTCTTCCAGTACATGAGGGCCTATCAATACGCCCAGCTCGGGTTGAACGACAAGGCCGAGACCGCTTACAAAGCCGCCTTCGGACAGAATCCGGGATATCTCCAGAAGGTGCCCGAATACGCGGGTTTTCTGATCACAATCGGAAAAAACGACGAAGCCCTGGAACTGGCCGAGACGCTCCGGTCGGACGAACGGTTCCGCTATTCTTATTTCCTGACCAAGGGATTGGCCTTGTTCGCCAAAGGCCGCTTCGCCGAGGCGGCCGACACGCTGGCCGAGGGCAACCGGATCTACAACAGCGACATCACCCTGCTCAACGCCCTGGGAGAAGCCTATTTCAAGATCGGACGTTATCAGGACGCCCTCAACGCCCTCAAGGCCTCGGTCAAATTAAATCCGGAACAGCCGGCGATCAAGCGCCTGATCGAGGATGTCCAGCGGAAAAAATAAGCTGTCCGCGCCGGCGGATTCCGGCGGTCGGGCCGGAATGAACTTTTTCGGTTCGTTTTCGTTTATCGGATTGAAAGGAAAAGAACCATGACCGATCCAAATTCCAGCCAAAATCAAAACACCCGGACCGAAGAATTCAAGGTCTCCGGCGGCGAGCTCCTCAACAAGGTGAAAGAGCTGCTCCATGAGGGCAACATCCGCCGGATCATTCTCAAGGACGAACAGGGCAAGACCTTCATGGAACTGCCTCTGACGGTCGGGATCGTCGGCGTGGCCCTTGTGCCGGTTCTGGCGGCGCTGGGGACGATCGCCGCCCTGGTCACCAACATGACCATCGTCGTCGAAAAGTCCGGCGACTGACGCTCCCGTCTTTTGCATCCGGTTCGGAGAATGGTTACAATGCCGCCATGCCGCGGCGAGGTCGCATCCGGACAACTGCCTTTCTAAGCGTTCTCTGGGTCGTCTCCGCCGGCGCGGCGTTTCTTTCTTCGGCTTCGCTCGATCTGCTTCCCCGCCCGGCCCGGGTTCTGGAAACCGAGGGCCGTTTTCCTCTGAATGAAGCCTTCACCGTTGCCGCGATCGGAGAGCCGGGCGTCCGCGCCCGCCGGGCGGCGGAGCGCTTCCTGGAGCGTCTTGGCGGAAGGACCGGCCTGTTTGTCCGCCGTGACGGAAATCCGGCCGAGGGTGAAGCACCCCAGGCGTCCCTTCTCTACAAATGCGGCCGGTCCGGATCCCTTGTCCCGGGAGAGGACGAATCTTACCGGATCACCGTCGGCCCCGACCGGATTCTCCTTGTCGCTCCGACCGACCTGGGGATTCTCCATGGATTCGAGACCGTTCTTCAGTTGATCGAGGGGGGGGCCGAGGGCTATACCCTGCCCTGCGTCCAGATCGAGGATGCCCCTCGATTCCCCTGGCGCGGTCTTTTGATCGACAGCGGCCGGCACTTTCAGCCGCCGGAGGTCATTAAACGAAACATCGACGGTCTGGCCGCGGTCAAGATGAACGTCCTCCACTGGCATCTGACCGAAGATCAGGGCTTCCGGGTCGAGAGCAAGCTGTTTCCCGCCCTTCACGAATTCGGCTCGGACGGACGGTATTACACCCAGGCGGAAATCCGGTCCATCGTGGCTTACGCCGCCGACCGGGGCATCCGGGTGATGCCCGAATTCGACCTTCCGGGGCATTCGACCAGCTGGTTTGCGGCTTTTCCGGAGCTGGCCAGCGCCCCCGGGCCCTACGCGGTTTCCCGGACGTTCGGCGTTCAGCTCCCGGCCTTCAATCCGGCCAATCCCAACGTTTATGCGTTTCTCGATGCCTTTCTGGGAGAGATGGCGGGATTGTTTCCCGACCCGTTTTTTCACATCGGCGGCGATGAAAACAAGGCCGCGCATTGGGACGCCAATATCGAAATCCAGGAATTCAAGAGGGAGAAAGGTTTCGCTTCCAACGAGGCTCTCCAGGCGTATTTTAATTCCCGGCTTTTTGAAATCCTGAAACGCCACGGGCGCCGAATGGCGGGCTGGGAGGAAATTTTCCAGCCGGGACTTTCGAAGGATGCCGTCATCCAGTCCTGGCGGGGGGCCGAGGCTTTGGCCGCCGCGGCCCGGAAAGGGAATCATGGCCTCCTTTCCCACGGATACTATCTCGATCTCTGCCGGCCCGCGGCTTTTCACTACCTCAACGATCCGCTTCCCGCCGGCCATGGACTTTCGGCCGGGGACGCGGGACGCGTTTGGGGAGGCGAAGCCGCGATGTGGAGCACCCTCGTCTCCTGGGAGACGATCGATTCCCGCATCTGGCCGCGAACGGCGGCCATCGCCGAGCGTCTTTGGTCGCCGCCGGATGTCCGCGACGTCGATGATATGTACCGGCGGCTGGAGGCGACGTCCGTCGATTTGGAGGAACACGGCCTGACCCATCTGAAAAACAGGGACATGATGCTGCGCCGATTGGCCGGGATTCAGGAAATCGGGCCGCTTCAGGTTCTGGCCGAGGCCGTCGAACCTCTCGAGGGCTACCGGCGCCATTCGGAAGGAAAGGTCAAAACGACGCTGGCGCCGTTGACCCGCTTCGTGGATGCCGTGTCTCCCGAGTCGAGCCGGATCCGGATGTTTGATCGGATGGTGGATGCTTTCCTGAAGGAAAAAGACGCCGGGTCGGCCGCCGCCCTGCGTCCGGTTC
>CAYPKX010000052.1:8932-14039 GCA_964411395.1 uncultured Eubacteriales bacterium
CTTTCCGCCCCCGTCCTCTTCGAGATCGAGCCGCTCTCCCGCGGCCTGGCCGAAGCCGCCGGGATCGGCCTGGAGGCGGTCGAGGCCCTTGTTTCGGGAACCAACGGCGGGCGGTCCCGAAGGCCGGCACCGCTGAAGGCTCTGGCCGAATTGAAAAAACCGTTTTCGGGCGAGCTCGAGCTGGCGGCTGTTCCGGCGATCGAACGGCTCGTGGCCGCGGCGGATAAATAAATTCCCTCGTATCGGAGGATCCGATGAGATTTTCCCGCATTGGAAAAACGGCGATTTCGGCGGCGGCCGCCGCCATGCTTCTTCTCTTTCCGGCCGTCCCGGTTTCTTCGCAGAAAACGGAAAAACCGGTCCTCCATGGCCGGCACTGGCTGGCCGTCACCGGTAAACCGATGGCCGCCACGGCCGGCGCGATGATGTTCCAGAAGGGGGGAAATGCCGTCGATGCCGCCTGCGCCATGCTGGGCGCGGTCTGCACGATGTGGGACGTTCTCAGCTGGGGAGGCGAAACCCAGGCCTTGATTTACCATCCCGGATTGAAGAAAGTCATCGCGATCAACGGGCTCGGAGTCGCGCCTTCGGGAGCCACCCCGGACGCGTACAAGTCCAAGGGATTCAGCCACCCCCCGGCGACCGGGCCGCTCTCAGCGGTGACGCCCGGCACGCCCGGGGGCCTGATGACCATGCTGGCCGAATACGGGACGATGAGTCTGGCTGAAGTCCTGGCTCCGGCCATGCAGCTGGCCGAGGGGTATCCCATCGAAAGAGACACGGCCGACAGGATCGAGCGGGACAAGGACAAGATCAGGGTCTGGCCCTATGCCCGGGCGGTGATGCTGCCGCATGAAGGACGCGATCACGAGGGGCCGGTCGAGGGAGAGATCTTCCGGCAAAACGATCTTCTCGAGACGCTCCGCAAGATGGTCCAGGCGGAACGGGAGGCCCTGGCTTCAGGGAAAAACCGGAAGGAAGCCATCTATGCCGCCTACGACCGGTTCTACAAAGGGGATATCGCCCGAGAATTTGTCCGGGGCGCCAATGAGCAGGGCGCCTTGTTTACTGAAGCCGACCTCTCCCGTTGGAAAGTCCATATCGAGGAGCCCGTCAAGACGACCTACAAGGGCTATGAGGTCTTCAAGCTCGACACCTGGGTGCAGGGACCGGTCATGCTTCAGGCCCTGAATATGCTCGAATCCTTCGACTTGAAGAAAATGGGCTATAACTCGGCCTCCTACATCCATACGCTCTACCAGGTGATGAATCTGGCTTTCGCCGATCGCGATTTCTATTACGGGGATCCGTATTTCCCGCCGGAGGAACCGCGGGCGGGGCTTTTGTCCAAGGACTATGCCCGGGCCCGGGTCAAGCTCTTCAATCCCGATCGAAACGACCCGGCGATCAAACCCGGAGATCCATATCCCTTCCAGGGTGGAACGAATCCGTTTCTCAAGATCCTGGAGAAATGGCCCCCGACCCCTCCGGCTCCGGCCCAAAAAGAGCCGGAACCGGAAAACTTCCGGACGGGGACGACCTCCATTCAGGCGGCCGATGAAAAAGGTTGGGTCGTTTCCGTCACTCCCAGCGGCGGCTGGGTTCCGGCCGTCATCGCCGGTCGAACCGGGATCGGGCTCAGCCAGAGGGCCCAGAGCTTCGTCCTCGATGAAGCCGAGAATCCATACAACGTCATCGCCCCCGGCAAGCGTCCCCGTTCGACCCTGACCCCCGGCCTCGTCCTGAAAGACGGCTGGCCCTTTCTTTCCTTTGCCGTCCAGGGAGGAGACACCCAGGACCAGAATCTCATCCAGTTTTTTCTGGAAATCGTGGAATTCGGTATGAATGTCCAACAAGCCTGCGAGGCGCCCCATTTCACCAGCTTCCAGATGCGCAATTCCTTCGATGACCACCAGGCCATTCCCGGCCGTCTGGAAATCAACGAGCAAACTCCCGAATATGTCCGGGCGGCTCTCCGGGCGATGGGCTATCAGCTGGACGCGAAAAAGTACACATCCGGCCCGATCAACGCGATTTTCTTCGACCGGATCCACGGCTCGTTCTGGGGAGGATCGAGCAATTTCGGGGACGATTACGGGGTCGTCTGGTAAAGGTATCTTACAGCCCGGGTGGGCCTTCGAGCTTGCGGCGAGCAGGGAGAAGCGGGCTCGCGGCCCGGTATGTCCTTTCTTTTCGCCCGTTTGTCCGTTTCCGGGGACGTCTGGAGAGCTGTCTCCCTGTGGAAATCTTGGCATGTTTCTTGAAGCAGGGGAAATGATGGTAACCTTTCTCGAGATGTCCGAGTTTGACATGTCTGAGAAGGCGAGTGTAGATTGAAGGAGAAGGAGATCCGATGAACGCTTCATCTTCGCATAAACCGGGATTCGGCCGACGGGCCCGCTGGGTTCTTCCCGTTCTCTTATTCGCCTTGACGGTTGGGGCCGCTTCGGCCCAGTATTTCGGCCGGAACAAGGTTCAATACAAGAAATTCGACTACCAGGTCCTCCGGACCGACCATTTTCTGATCTACTACTATCCGGAGGAGGAAGCGGCCATCCGCGTCGCCTCCCAGATGGCCGAGCGTTGGTATAACCGTTTCGCCCGGATTTTCAACCATGACCTCAAGGGCAAGCAGCCCCTGATCATGTACGCCAGCCATCCCCAGTTCGAGCAGACGACCGTGCTTTCGGAGCTGATCACGGAAGGAACGGGCGGCGTCACCGAGTCGTTCAAACGGCGGATCATCCTGCCGTTCGGGGCGACCCTGTCGGATACCGATCACGTCATCGGCCACGAGCTTATTCACGCCTTCCAGTACGACATGGCGGCCGGCGGCGGGCAGCGCTACAATCCCCAATCCATGGGGGGGCTGGAGCGGATGCCGTTATTTCTCATCGAAGGGGCGGCCGAATACTTCTCCATCGGGCCGGAGGATCCCCACACGGCGATGTGGATGCGGGATATGATCCGGAAGCCCAAGCTCCCGACTCTTAAAAACCTTGAAAATCCCTATAAATATTTTCCTTACCGCTACGGCCAGGCCGTCTGGGCCTATATCGGCGGCCGATGGGGCGATGTCGTCGCGGCCAAGCTGATGAAAGAGCTGATCCGCGGCTCCGAATATGAGAAAGCTTTTCCCCGGGTCCTGGGCATCACCGCCAAACAGTTCAACGAAGACTGGCACGCGGCTTTGAAGGCCGAGTATGGATTGATCGAAAAATCCACGGAGAAACCCACCGACCACGGCCGTCTCCTCATCAAGGGAACCGAAGAGGACTCCCTCAATCGCGCTCCGGCGATGTCCCCCGACGGCCAGAAATTCGTCTTCATCTCCTCGCGCTACCTGTACTCTTTCGATATGTTCATGGGCGACACCAAGACCGGTAAAGTCACCCGGAAGCTGACCAGGACGGCCATCGACCCTCATTTCCAGAGCATCCAGTTCATCTACTCGGCCGGCGATTGGACCAACGACGGAAACCGGTTCGCCTTCGGAGCCGTGAGCAAGGGCCAGCCCGTCCTGGCCTTCCTCGATTCCGACGGCCGCCGGTTGGATGACCTCGATGTGGTTTTTCCGGACCTGGGCGAGATCCTCAATCCGACCTGGTCGCCGGACGGGAAAAAGATCGCTTTTTCCGCTTTGACCGGCGGTTATTCGGACCTGTATATCTATGATTTTGAGACCAGGACGCTGGAAAATGTGACCTCCGATCCCTTCGGAGACCTCCAACCGGCCTGGTCCCCGGACGGAAAGTGGATCGTCTTCGTGACCGAGCGGTTTACGTCCCAGTTGGACATGGTCGGCACCGGCGACTACCGCCTGGCCCTCCTCGATCCGGTGACGAAAGAGATCCGGGAGCTGCCGGCTTTCGCTTCGGGAAAGCACATCACTCCGCAATGGTCGGCCGACGGCCGCCAGCTCTATTTCATCTCCGACCGGGACGGCGTTTCCAACCTCTACCGCCTGGACCGGGACGAGGGGCGGTTTTACCGGATCACGAACATGTACACGGGGATCAGCGGCATCAGCTCCTTGAGCCCCTCGCTGACAATCGCTTCCGAGACCAACGAAGTCCTTTTCGGGGTCTATGATGACGCGATCTACAGCATTTATGCGCTCAACCCGGACGTTGCCTCCGGCGGGACGCCGGTCGCGACGGAGGCCGTCGACCGGGCCTCGGCCCTCCTGCCTCCCAAAGCCCGCTCGGGCTCGGAGCTTATGGGCCTGCTTCGCAATCCGATGTACGGACTGCCCGCGGACGCGTCCAAATTCTCCTCGGCCCCTTACGAGCCCAAGCTGACGCTGGATTACGTCACCCCCCCTCAAGTCGGCGTGGGCGTGGACCGTTACGGCTCCTACGCCGGCGGCGGCGTGGCCCTGACCTTCAGCGACATGCTCGGCCAGCACAATGTCACCGGCATCGCCCAGGTCAATTCCCGGCTCATCGATTCGGCTTTTATCGGTCTGTACACCAATACCAAAAACCGGCTCAACTACGGGTTCATGCTCCAGCGGATGCCCTACCTTTACGGCGGCTATTCGATCGAGAACGGCTATATCGGCAACGAGCCGGTCTATTTTGTCGACGAATACATCTACCGCCAGATCTACTACCAGGCCAACGCCTTCGCCATTTACCCGTTCAATCCCTCCCACCGGATCGAATTCCAGGGCGGCTACAGCTACGTCCAGTTCTCCAATTCGCTCTACAGCCGGGCGTACTCTTACATTTCCAACTCCCTGATTTATTACGAGGATCTGGACCTGCCGGCGGCCGACGGCCTCAGCATGCCCTTCCTGAGCGCGGCCATGGTCTATGATACTTCGTTGTTCGGGGCGACGGCTCCGATCATCGGCCAGTCCTACCGCCTGGAAGTCACGCCGACGTTCGGAACGCTCAATTACACCAGCATCCTGGCCGATTTCAGGAAGTATGTCGTTCCGGTCAAACCCTTCACCCTGGCTTTCCGCATCCTTCATTACGGCCGGTACGGCAATGGGGCGACCGACCAGCGCCTCTATCCGATGTACCTCGGTTACGGGACAATGATCAGGGGCTACGAGTACAACAGCTTCCAAGCCGCAGAAGCCGACGTGAACGCCGGG
>CAYPKX010000052.1:14049-19846 GCA_964411395.1 uncultured Eubacteriales bacterium
TAATCGCTTGTTCGGAACCAAGGTGGCCGTGGCCAATGCCGAGCTGCGGTTCCCGCTGTTCGGCGCCCTGGGAATCGGGAAGGGATACTACGGGATCTTCCCGGTGGACTTCATCGCCTTCTACGATGCCGGGGTCGCCTGGAACGACAGCGACAAGGCCTGGTTCCTCGGAGGAGACCGCAAGCTTCTTTCCTCGATCGGAGTCGGATTGCGGGCCAATATCCTCGGCTATATGGTTCTCGGGGTTCATTACGTCAAACCGCTCGACCGGCCCAACCAGGGATGGCATTTCGCCTTTACCTTCTGGCAGGGATTCTAACCGGCCTTCGTCGAAATCGCTTCGCCGGTTCCGTCCCTTCGGGGCCTCATTCGAGCGTTCGCCGGCCCGAAGGATAATTCGGCTCGGATTGTCCGGCGGCTTTCTGCTACAATGGCGTCTTCTCAAATGGAGGACGTCATGCGGAAACACGGGATCAGCCGTTCAGGCGCGGCGGCTCTTTCAGCCGTCGTTATCATGAGCACGGGCGCGGCCACCCGCGTGCCCGAGCCGAAAATCTCTTTTCAACCCAAATCCTATGTTTGTTACCGGGCGGCCGGCCCGGTCAAAATCGACGGCAACCTGGACGAAGCCGTCTGGGAGAAGGCCCCCTGGAGCGATCCGTTCGTCGACATCGAAGGGGGAAGGAACCGGCCCAAGCCGCGGTTCCGGACCATGGTCAAGATGCTCTGGGACGACGCCCATTTCTATATCGGAGCTTATCTCGAGGAGCCCAATGTCTGGGCGACTCTGACCCGAAGAGATTCGATCATTTACAACGACAACGACTTCGAGGTGTTCATCGATCCTGACGGAGACACCCATAATTATTATGAGCTGGAGATGAATGCCCTGAATACGGTCTGGGACCTTTTCCTGATCAATCCCTACCGCGACGGCCGTCCGGCCAACATCCATGCCTGGGATATTCAGGGACTGCAATCGGCCGTCCTGGTCAATGGCACGATCAACGATCCCAAGGACAAGGACAAGGCCTGGTTCGTCGAGCTGGCTTTCCCCTGGGCCGTCCTCCAGGAAGCCGCCCAGCCGGCTTCTCCGCCGAAGGCGGGCGACTTGTGGCGGGTCAATTTCTCCCGGGTCGAGTATCGAACAGCCTCGGCCGACGGCGCGGTCATTAAAGCCGCGGATCCGGCGACCGGCCGGGCTTACCCCGAAGACAACTGGGTCTGGTCGCCGACCGGATTGGTCAATATCCACTACCCGGAACTCTGGGGATTCGTCAAGTTCTCGGACAAGGTCGCGGGCAAGGGCAAAGACTCTTTCGCCCTGCCTCCGGCGGAAAACGCGAAATGGGCTCTTCGCCTCATCTATTACCGCCAATGGGCCTATTTCGAGGAAAAGGGAGCCTTCGCTCCGGACCCGGCGGTCCTTGGCCTCAGGGACCGCGACTTGAAAATCAAAGGATTCGTTTATCCTCCGGTCGTAACCGCGGCGGGCCGGATGTTTGAGGCCGCCTACACCGCGGAGGACGGCTCTGTCTGGCGTATCCGCGAAGACGGCCGCATCCGGAGCGGATCATGACGTTCGATTTCGACACGATCCTGGACCGGCGGGGGACCGGTTCGCTCAAGTGGGATCTTCCCTCCCGGAAACTCAACGCTCCCGAGGCTCTCCCGATGTGGGTGGCCGATATGGATTTTGCCGCCCCTCCGGCGGTGATCGAGGCCCTGGCTTCGCGCGTCGCCCACGGGGCTTTTGGTTATTCCTGTTTTCCCGAATCGGTTCGAGAGGCGGTCTCCGCCTGGATGAAGGAACGCTTTGCCTGGGACGTCCGTCCGGAGTGGATTTCGATCACGCCCGGCGTCGTGCCTTCGCTCTATGCCTGTGTCCGGGCCTTGACCCGTCCCGGGGACGGGGTGATCATTCAAACGCCCGTTTATCCGCCGTTTTTCTCGGCCGTCGAAGCCACCGGCCGGCGCCTGGTCAAGAATCCCCTTCGGTATGAAGACGGCCGCTGGAGCATGGATCTGGATGACCTCGAGAGGCGGATCGACGAACACACCCGGACGATCATCCTCTGCAGCCCCCATAATCCTGTCGGCCGGGTCTGGACGGAAGAGGAGCTTGGCCGCCTGGCCGCTCTCTGCCGGGAGCGGGACCTCGCCGTAATTTCCGACGAGATTCACGGCGACCTGGTCTTTCGCGGTCACCGACATATCCCGCTGGCGACTCTGGGAGAGGACATCGCCGAACGGACGATCACGCTGGCCGCGCCGAGCAAGACCTTCAACATCGCCGGATTGGCGGCTTCTCTGGGGATCGCCTCCAACCGGACGTTCCGCGAAAGCGTCCGGAGGGAATTCGCCTTGACCGGCTGGGAGCTCCCGAATGTCTTCGGCCTGACGGCGATGGAAGCCGCGTATCGGAGCGGCGGACCCTGGCTGGATGCTCTTCTCGTCTATCTGGAGGCCGGGGCCGACAAGCTTGAAAAATATTTTGCCGAACGGCTCGCTCCGATCCGGTTTTTCAAACCCGAAGGGACCTATCTGGCCTTGATCGACGGCCGCGGCCTGGGATGGACGGCGGAAAAATGGAATGAATTTCTGCTTCGCCGAGCCGGACTTTATCTGAACGATGGGGCCGTCTTCGGGACGGAAACCGAGGGATTCTCCCGGCTCAACTTCGCCTGCCCCCATGCGGTGCTCGAGGAAGCGATGCATCGGCTCGCCGGAGCCTTGGGAGATATTCGATGACAAGAAAAAGAGCGGCGGCGGTCGCGTCGGCCTTCCTTGTGCTCCTGGGCGTTTCCTGCGCCGATCGGGCCCTTCCCCGGGGAGGGCTCAAGGATGCGGGATTGTCTGCGGAAGGGCCGGCCCTCGCCTCCGGCCTGATCGAGGAAGCGATCGCCCGCAAGGAATTTCCCGGGGCCGTCCTCCTCGTCGCTCGAAAAGGAAAAGTCGTCCACCACGAAGCCTACGGAGAGAGCCGCTGGGTCCCCGAACACCGGCCGATGGACCGGGACATGATCTTCGACCTGGCTTCGCTCACCAAACCGGTGGCCACGGCCGCTTCGATCATGCTTTTAGTCGAACGCGGCCGGATCAGTCTCTGGGACCGGGTGAAGACTTATATTCCGGAGTTCATTTCGTACCGGGACTGGTTTGGAATCGAAGGCGAAGACGCCCGGATCTGGCACCTTCTGACTCATACGTCGGGGCTCCCACCCTACACGGACGCCGACCTCGCGGCCAAGTCTCTCGGACGGCCCTGTTTGCCCGAGGCCCTGGTCAAAGACATCGCCGTCCTTCCCAAGGACAATCCGGCCGGAGAAAAATTCGCCTACAGCTGCCTGGGGTACATCACTCTGGCCGAGATCGTTCGGAAGGTTTCCGGCCGGTCCATCGACGCTTTCGCCGCCGAAAACATCTACCGGCCCCTCGGGATGACGCAGACATTCTATAATCCGGGCCCCGAGGTTTTGGACCGGTGCGTCCCGACCCAGACGGTCGACGGAAAGCCCCTGCTCGGCGTCGTCCACGATCCGTTGGCTCGGCTCCAGGGCGGAGTTTCGGGAAACGCCGGTTTGTTCTCCACGGCCTCCGACCTGGCGGTCTTCGCCCAGATGCTTCTGGATAAAGGCGTTTACCGGGGCAAACGGATCTTCAGCCGGGCGGCGGTGGAGAGGATGACGTCCGTCTTTCCCCGGACTTCGTTTTCCGGCCGGGGACTGGGATGGGATTTATGTTCCGCCTACGCCTCCAACGGCGGCGATCTCTTCGGGCCGAAGGCGTTCGGGCATACCGGTTACACCGGAACGTCGGTCTGGATCGATCCCGAAACCAAGACCATCGTGATCTTCCTGACCAATAGCGTCCATCCTGAGGATAAGGGCAAAGTCGTTCCGTTGCGGAGCCGGGTGGCGAATGTCATCGCCGCGGCCATTCTCGACTGATTCGACCCGGATGACGCTCGAGTCGTTCTATTTTTTTCGGATCACCGGCCGCGGAGCGACAAGAAAGACAGTGTCGGACGAGGACTGGCCGGGTTCGAGCGAGATTTTCACCGGGAGGGGCGAGGTGACGGTAACCCCGGCCGGCAGTGTCGACGGATCGATCGAAAGCTCGTACTCGCCCGGGAGGATGTTCGTGAAGCGGAAGCGCCCCTCCGCGTCCGAATAGGTGTTGAGGATCAATCCTGCATCGACTGGGGCCGGCTTGGCCTCGGTCCCGGATTTGAGGACCGGAGTCAGGATGACCAGGACGTCGGCCAAACCCTTATCTTCCGGGTCGGCCTTCCCGTTCCGGTTCGTATCATCGACGAAGCGCCCGCCGTATTCGGCCCCGGAGATCAGAAGGAAGGAGACCTGGGTGATCTGACGCGCCTGGACCAGAACATTGGTCCGGGCCGGGCTCAGAAGATAATACATGGCCGGGATCCGATTCTCTTCGATCCGGACCTGGTGCGGCCCTTCGGCGACGTTTTCGAATCGATAGCGGCCGTCGGTCCCGGTGACCGTCCTCGAGCCGTCCTCGAGCCGGAGGGAAACGCCGGCCAGTCCCTTTTCGCCGGGTCCCGGAATCCCGTCGCGGTCCCGGTCTTCGAACACGAAGCCGTCGACCGTTCCGAGGCCGACCGTTTCGCTTCCCGGTCCCTGGCGGCCGAGGATTCGGGGCGCTTGCCCCCAGGAAAACCGTTTGTCGACTCTGAAGTTGAGCTGATAATTTGAACTCCGGCCGGTCCGCTGATTGAGCGGCTCGGAGGCCCGGAGGTCGATTCTCAAGTCCAGGTTCCTGGGCAGGCCGATCCGGACGCCGAGATAGGCGACGGCTTGGGCGAAGGGATTCGCCTTGCCGTAACGCTCGTAGAAAAGCTCGGCATAGAGGTCGAGATTCGGGTTGAGGTTCTGGTTCCAGCCGGTCCGCACGGCGATCGTCCGGTCGGAAATGATCCGCTCCGGGTCCGGATCGAGACCCGGTTGGATTTCGCTCAACTCGAGCGTCGATTTCTGTTCAAACTGGCCTTCCACCCAGAGCATGGAGCCGCGGGCCATCATCCTGCGGAAGCCGGCGTAGATGGAAGGGATGAACGAACGGGCCTCGGGATCGACGGCTTCCCGGGCGCTCATGAGGCGGATCCGCAGGTAGGGGAAATAGGAGCCCAGCGTTTTACTGGCCTGGAGGAACACTCCGGTGGAGCCGTAGTTTGTTTTGACTCCGGACGGATTATCCAGGACGCGAGCCTGGAGCTCCCATTGGGCGGTGAGGTTGAACAACGAACGGGTATTAAGGTGGAGGCCGGAAATCACCGACCAGGCCCGGATCGTTTTTAAGGCCGGGTCGTGATCCGTGTTGTCCGACCGGCGGTCGACAAAGGCGAACAGGGAGAGATTGGAGGCCGCCTGGAAGCGGGTGGAAGCGAACAGTCCCCGCTCGTCCCGGCTGATCTGGGCTTCGCGGTTGACGTCTTGAAAGCGGGATCCGAAGTAGCGGTAGCTGGCCTCGACGTCCCATTTCCCGACCCGGGCCAGCGGTCCGAAACGTAGTGCGTTGGCTGCTCCGGCCGATGGGGAATCATCCGGAGTCAGGCTGGTTCGGAATTCGCCAAGGACTTTGACTCCGGGCACAACGGCGGCCTCGCCGTCCACCGAAACCAGGGTGTTTTTTGCCGAAACGGGACCGATTCCGGCCGGGAGGTCGGAGAGGTCCGGACGGGAATGAATGATCCCGGCGCCCAGGATCATCCCGGGCCTGGGTTTCCAGCGACCCTTGAACCCGAAGAGCGGCTGGTTCTTGATTTCAT
>CAYPKX010000053.1:0-173 GCA_964411395.1 uncultured Eubacteriales bacterium
GGGATCGCCCGTCCCGGGGGCGGGTCGGCCGCTGGATCCCGCGGGCAACCGCGGGACGAGACAAATGACCGTCCCCGTCGCTTCGGCGCCGGGAACAGGATCCGGCTTATGTCCCGCTCCGGCCGTGATTTCACACCGTCCTCCCTTCGGGAGTCCGTGTTCAAAGTACGACA
>CAYPKX010000053.1:273-5828 GCA_964411395.1 uncultured Eubacteriales bacterium
GTCCCCCGTCCCGCCGTGCGGAAGAGGGGACGCCGTGATTTCACACCGTCCTCCCTTCGGGAGTCCGTGTTCAAAGTACGACAGTCCCCCGTCCCGCCGTGCGGAAGAGGGGACGCCGTGATTTCACACCGTCCTCCCGTCTCCCGGTCATGCTTGCGTTCTTGACAGCCCTCGGGCGCTCCTTTATCCTTGGTTCCCGAGGACGGGCCGAGACGGCTCAGCCCAACCATGTCCCGTTCCGCGACCGTGTCCACAAGAGAGCTGAGCGTATTCAGAGGGAGGTTCCTTCATGAAAAACAGCAGGTTCTTTAATCTCCTGGACCTCAGCCGAATCCTTTTGGTCGCCGCAGCCATTTTTTTCGGCTACCAAATCGGATTCCGCGAAGGATATGACCCTGCGGCCCAACTTCACTTTATGATTCCCATCATTGTCGTGGCCGTGGCCGGGATCTCCGGGGCCGAAGCGTTGCTCTGGCCGCAGGAAGCGGCGGCGGCAAAGGGATATGAAACTGGGAGCAACTACCAGCGCCAGTCGGCCATCGCTCTGCTTTCCTATGCCGGAATCGCCGTTCTGGTCGCCGTGACGGGATGGGGTTTGCACGCCGAGCTGACGATTTATTTCGCCTTTCTCTTCTTCTTGTTTTTTTCCGGATTGAATCACGCCCGGGAAGCCATCCGCAACCGGAATTACAAGTGGCAAAATATCAACCGTCCCTTCATCACCCTGGTGCTGATCGCGGCTTCGGCCTATCCGGTCATCAGGGCTCTCCGCGGCAAATGAGACGTTGGGGGGGATGTCTTCCGGCGCCGTTTGAGGTTTCGCCTGAATTCCCGGTCGGGCCGGAAGGACGGTCGTTCTTTTTTCGCCGTCGGAACAGCGGACCGCCATCCCCCCGGCTCCCGTTTTTCAAACGATCCGGCCGGAATTTCCCGCGTTCGAGTCCGGAGTGTTTCCGTAATTTCATTCCGCCGAAGACGATCCGGACCTGCGGGAAAGAAGATGCTTCGTCTTGAAGAAGAAGGGAATGGCCGCGAACTGGGCGGTAACGGAAAACGCGGCCAAAAGAGGGAGCGACACATCGTAGAGAAGCCCCATGGCCCAGCTCCCGAGAAACCAGAACGTGCCAAATCCCGCATGTAAAAAACCGAAGGCCGGCCCGCGCTTATTTTTGGAGACATTGGTCGTGATCGCGGCCTTGAGAATGGATTCCTGGGCGCCCAGGCCGATGCCCCAGAGAAGGACTCCGGCGGCGGCCGCGACAGCGGACCGGCCCAGGAACGCCAAAGGCGCGAAGAAGGCCGAAACGGCCGAAGCGATGATAATGGCTCCCATACCTTTCCGATCGTACAGGCGGCCGAAGAACAAAGCGGACACGGCATCCACCCCCATAGCCGCGGCATAAAAAACCGGGACGATGTTGTCGGCCAGAATATCCGTTTTGACGAAATGAAAGGCCATCAGAGGGAAATCGGCGAAACCCAGGGCCAGAAAACTGATCCCCGCCAGATAAGTCCAAAAGGCCGAACGCAGGCCTCCCTCGGTTGGGGGCGTTTCGCCGGTTTCAAATTCATAAGGCCGGGGGTACTTCTTTCTGGCGATGAGGAGGAGAACCAAGGTGATGACCGCGGGAAGGCCCAAAAGGAGGAAGGCGAAGGCGTAGGCCGAGAGCTTTTCTTCCTTGCCCTTGAGAGTCAAAACGAGAAAAAGCATCACCGGCCCGAGAACCGCGCCGATTTGATCCAGGGCTTCCTGGATGGCAAATCCCTTGCCGGGTCCGACTTCCCGGGCGGCGAAGGACGCCAGGGTGTTTTTCGCCGGATTGCGGATGGCTTTGCCGAAGCGTTCGGCGATTAGAAGCCCGCAGGCGTAGACCCAGCCGAATCCGGGAGCCAGGGCCAGAGCGGGAATGGCGATCACGTTGATTGCGTATCCGATGATGGTGATCAGCCAATACCGCCCCGTCCGGTCGCTGATATATCCCGTCACCAGACGGAGCGCATAGCCGATGAATTCGCCCAGGCCGGAGACGAATCCGATTGTCGCCGCGGAGGCGCCCAGGAGGAGAAGATAAGGCCCGATGATGCTCCGGGCGCCTTCGTAAGTCAGGTCGGAAAAGAGGCTGACGATCCCAAGCAAAACCAGAAAGGCATAAGCCGATTTCCGCCCGGAGGTCATCGCCGGCCTTGTTTCAGACATGCGAAAAATCCTTCCGTCGGAGTATAGCGAATCGGCCATCCGCCGTCCATGCTTTCGATTGACATCCCGGCCTGCAGGCGGATATATTCGGCCTGCCGGGAGGATCGTATGATTCGAGCTCGTGACATCATCCGCGTAATCGTCTGGATCGCTGCCGCAGCGACGGCCTGCTCCGCCCCGGCGGCGTTCGGCCCGAAGGCCGAGTCCGCCGCTTCGCTCCGCCTCCGCCAAGCCCTGTTTGAAGCCGAAGATTCCCGGGCTCCCGAGGCCGCCTCTTTGAATGTCCTCCTCGGCGCCTTGGATCATTCCGAGCCCGGCATTCGACGGACAGCCGTCCGAGCCCTCGGCCGGCTGGTCCGGCCGGAGCTGATTTCGAAAATCGTACCCGTCCTTTCCGATCCCGCGGCGAACGTTCGGGCCGAGGCGGCCAATGCCCTGGCCCAGAGTCTGGCCGACCTCAAGACGCCCGGGCGGGAAGCCGGCCCGGCGGGACGCGAATCGGACGCCCGCGGCGGCGTCCTCTCTCTCCTGGAAACCCGGCTCAAACAGGAATCCGACTCCCGGACGCGGGGTGTGTTGCTTCAATCCATCGGCCGGCTGAAGTCCCCGGATGAACCGTCGTTCCGGCGGGCGGAAAAATTGCTGTGGGAGGCAACGGTCAACCTCGGCGCCGGATCGGATTCGGATTTCCAACACGTGCGGCTTGGCGCCTTGAAGGGAATCGAGTCCCTGTATCGACTGAAAATCCGTTCGATGCAGGCTTCCGGGGCTCTCGTCGATCTTTTAAAATCGACGGCTCGATTGACCTCCGGCGCCGCAATCGATCGGGTTCGATCTCGTGATTCCAAAGACAAGGAAGAGGAAGCCCGGGTCCGCCGGCTGTCCCTCATGGCCCTGACCTGGGCCGGGGCTCTCGATGAGGCGGTGTTCGATGCCGTTTTAACCGATCCGGACGAACAAGTCCGGCGTTTGGTCTTTTTCGGCTGGGGGAGGATGCCTGAAGCTGTCGTTTCTGAAGAAGCGGCCGAAAAGCTGATCGCTCGCGGACTTTCGGATCCGGCCGGTGCGGTCCGTTACGAGGCCCTGCGAATTCGGGGACGGATGCGGCTCGATCGCCATGCGGCCGCCGTTCTCGAGGCCCTCGCCGATTCCTCGCCTCACGTCCGGTTTCTGGCCGTCGATCTCCTGGGTCAGTTGAAAGCGGCTCCCGAAGAGGTCGAGGAAAAGTTGAAGGAGATCGCCCTCCCGATCCAAGCCGGGACCCAGGCCTCCTCGGATCCGGCCGCCGCCCGCGCCCTGGTCTCCCTGGCCAAAATCGCCCCGGCTCGGGCTCGTGAAATTCTTCCGCGCTTTATGGCCGCCCCGGCGGGATTGGGGCGCGCGTACGCAGCCGCGGCCGCACTCGTTTTGAAAGATGTTCCGGCGCTCGAACGATTGGCCGACGATCCCCTGGACAATGTCCGCAATGAAGCCCTGTCCGGATTGATCAGCCTCCTGGGACGCGAAGCCGACTTGAAGTGCCTGGCCGCCCTCGAGCGAAACGATTATCAACTCATCCTCACGGCCGTCCGCGGCCTCAAGGGAACCTCCCGGGCCGAAACGGCCGTCCCGGCGCTTCTGTCGGCGTTGGCCCGCCTGACTGCGGAAAGGCGGGAGACTTCGCGCGATCCCCGGCTGGCGATTCTTGAGAGGCTCGGCGAGCTGGGGCCCCTGGGCCGGCCGGAGGCCCTCTCGATTTATGCCGAAGATTTCGACCCGCTGGTTGCGTCCGCGGCGGCCGATATCGCCGCTCGCTGGACCGGCCGGAGGCCCGATGTCCGTCCCCAAAAAATTCCGGCCGTCTTTCCGCGGCTTGCCGACATCGACCCGCTTCGCTCGGCCTCCGTCCGGGTGACGATGGCTTCGGGCGGGACGTTTGAAATGGTGTTATTCGTCGACGAAGCGCCGGCGACGGTCGGCCGGGTTGCCGCTCTGGTCCGAAGGGGATACTACGACGGCTTGACGATCCACCGGATCGTTCCGAATTTCCTGATTCAAGGCGGAAGTCCCGGGGCCAACGAATTCATGGGAGATGCGCTGTTCATGCGCGACGAATCCGGCCTCGCCTCCAACCTGCGCGGGACCGTCGGCATCTCCACCCGGGGCCGGGACACCGGCGATGCCCAACTCTACATCAACACGGTCGATAACGACCGCTTGGACCACGATTATTGCGTCTTCGGCCGGGTCATCCGGGGGATGGACGTCGTCGACCGGATTCAGGAAGGAGCCGTCATCGCTCGGATGGAGATCCTCATTCCCTGATCAATATCGCAGCCGGATGACGATCGGCGGCCGGTCCGACTGCGGGACGAGGATAAAAATGCCGCCGAAGTCGTCGTCCGCGATTTTCTCCCCGGCCGGGTGGCCGAATCCTTTCATCAGGTCGGGGATCGTGTTGGAATGGCCGACGACAAGGACGATATCGCCGGCATGGGCGGTTCGGATTTTTTCGACGAGGCCGGCCGTGTCGGCGGCCGAACAGGTTTCGATGGGGATCTTCAAACGGGCGGCCAGCGGTCCGGCGGTTGCTCGCGTCCGTTGATACTCGCTGCAGTAAATCGCCGAAATCCCGGCTTCGGACAGCCGCTCGGCCAGGGCGTCGGCCCGGGTCTTTCCGTTCTCGGAGAGAGCCGGATCCCTGGACGCGTCGGCCTTTTCGGCGTGGCGAACCAGGATGACCGCCTTTTGGGAGAAAGCGGGCGAGGCCAAGGCGGCCAGGAGTAAAACGCCGACGGTGATCCTGAGACGGCTGTTGAGACCGGCTTTTCCCGCGGAAGGACGGTTGTAAGCGAACATGCGGCGACTATATCGCCGGTTCGGCGAACCTGTCAATCCCGTTGACGGATGAGACCATGAAGGCGAAATGTTCCCCCGCCGTCATGGCCGGACCAGGCGGGCTCCGGCCGAGGGGATGATGACCCGGGGGGCGAGCGTCCGGCCGAAGGCCCTTCGATAACTCGCGGCGAATCCTTCCGAAACGGCCGCCGCTTTCTTCGTCTCGATCAGAGCGACGATGCTCCCGCCGAAGCCGCCGCCGCTCAGCCGGGCTCCGTAAACGCCGGGAATGGTTCGGGCGGCTTCGACCAGAGCGTCCAGCTCCGGGCAGGAATTCTCAAACAAGGTCCTCGAGCTTTCATGGGATTCGAACATGAGGCGGCCGAAGACCTCTCCCTGCCCGGCGCGGAGGGCTACGGTCCCGGCCGTTACCCGTTCGTTTTCGCCGACGGGATGGGCGGCCCGCTTCCAGACGGCCGGACCGAGACGATCGCGGTAGAGCTTCATTTCTTCCCGACTCACATCCCGGAGGGCCTTGACC
>CAYPKX010000053.1:5838-19618 GCA_964411395.1 uncultured Eubacteriales bacterium
TGACCCTCGGCCCGAGAATTCGGGCCAAGGCGGCGGCGGCTTGCTCGCATCGCTCCCGGCGTTCATTGTATTCGGAGTCGACCAGCGTGTGCTTGACTCCCGTGTCGGCGACCATGAAGGCCAATCCGTCGGGAAGGGGAACGGCCGAAACCTCGAGTGAACGGAAGTCGATGAGAACCAGGGACTGATCCCGGCCGAACAGGCTCGAAATCTGGTCGAGAAGTCCGCAGCGGACCCCGGCGAATTCGTGTTCGGCCCGTTGGCCGATTTTGGCCAGCTCGATTTTTTCCGGAGTCACGCCGAAAAAAGATGAAAAAGCCAGGCCGGAAGATATTTCCAGGGCGGCCGAGCTTGAAAGACCGGCGGCGACAGGGATATCACCCGCTTGAGTTGCGGCAAAGGCCCGGGGCCGGAATCCGTAGCGCTCCCGAAGGAAGGTCAGAACGCCGCGGCTGTAGTTGGACCAGCGGTGCGCGTCCGTTCTCCCGGGTTCGATGGCTTGGAAGTGGACCGTCTCCCCGAAGTCGGCCGACATCAGGGTGCAGACGTCGCCTTCAACCGGCGTAAGGGCGAAGGCGATCCCCGCATCGACGGCCGCCGAAAGGACGAAACCCTCGTTGTAATCGGTATGATTGCCGAGAATTTCGACGCGGCCGGGGGCGTAGGCGAGGACGGACGGTTCGAGGCCGTAGGCGGCTCGATGACGGGCCGATATGTGCTCGACGAGGGCGTGCATGAAGCTCTCCTCTCGAAAGTCCGAGGTCGCCTCGTTTTACAGCGCGGCGACCGCCCGGCCGATCAGTGTTACGATATTTCCCGGGAAGAGGCCGAGCTGAAGGATGGCAAAGAGGCAAAGGAAGATGACGAGATAGACGGCCGGATTATCGACATCGGCTTCGACGTCCCGCTCCGGTTCCTTCATGAACATGACCTGGATGATCCGGAAATAGTAAAAGATTGAAACAAGACTGGCGGCGACGCCGATCAGGGCCAGGCCGAGCCGGCCCGCCCGGACGGCGGAGCTGAAGACATAGAATTTGGCCAGGAATCCGCTGGTCGGCGGGAATCCGGCCAGCGAGACGAGCATCACAGCCAGCATTCCTCCCAGCCAGGGATTTCGTCGACCAAGGCCGGCCAGATCGTCCAGCTCCAACGCCTCGCGTCCCGGGCCGCCCAGGGCAAGGATCACGGCGAAAGCGCCGAGTCCCGGAAACAGGTATTGAACCAGATAAAAGAGAAGTCCGGCCGGGTCCTGGGCGACGACGGCGACCAGCATATAACCGGCCTGGGCCATGCTGGAATAAGCCAGGATCCGTTTAAGGTTGGTCGGACGGAGCGCGGCAAAATTGGCCAGGATCATGGTCGCGGCGGCAATGACCGCCAGCGCGTCGAAGACGGCCGCCGAATTATTCCCGGTCCGGGCATAGGGCATGAGGAGACGGATCAGGACGGCGAATCCTGCGGCTTTCGGCGTGATGGCGAAGAAGGCCGAGACCGGCGTCGGCGCGCCTTCATAGACGTCGGGCTGGTACATGTGAAAGGGGACGAGGGCGATCTTATACGCCAGTCCGCAGACGGTCAGGGCCAATCCGGCGAGGAAAAGCGCGGGCGAGGCCGTCGCCTCGGCCAGAGCCGCGGGAATGGCCGGCATGTCGAGCGTCTTGAGGCTGCCGAAAATGAGGGCCAGACCGAAGATGAAAAAAGCCGAGGCAAACGATCCCGTCAGAAAATATTTGACCGCAGCTTCGGCCGACAGGTCATCGCCGCGCTTCAGTCCGGCCAGGGCATACCCGGAGACGGAAAAGATCTCCAGGCCGAGGAAGGCCACGAGAAGGTTGGGCGTGGCCGTCATGATGACCAGGCCACAGGCGGCCAGAAGGACAAGTCCATGGAACTCCGCCCCGGGCATATGATGATAAGCGATGAAGCGAAGGCTGAGAAGAACGGTCAAAACGGCGGCGGCCAGAAAGAGAAGCGCAAATAATATCCCGGCTTCATCCCAGAGAAGCCGGCCGCCGAAAGCCTGCGCTCCGCGGCCCCACAAACGAACCGTGGAGACCGCGGCGGCGGCAAGAAAAGCCAGCGAGACGAACGGCGGGGCGCCGGCGGATGAAAATTTCCTGATCGTCCCCAGCAGGAGAACGACGACGGCCCCGAGGACGAGGAAAAGAAGCGGGACTAATGCCGAAAAACCGGTCACCGGCGTTCTCCTCCGTCCGCGTATCCGGCGTCCTGAGTCGGTTGCGGTTCCGGCGTCTTTCGGGCCTCAATGGCGACCGTGGTTCGGTTTTGGATCAAGGCGGCATAACGCGCGGCCGTCGCCTCTGTCTTTCGCAGCAGCGATCCGGGGAACAGGCCGATCCAAAACATGAGGATGACGGCCGGGATGAAGACCGCCAGTTCGACCGGGCGCAGATCCCTCAATCCCGAGACCCGGTCATGAAGGACAGGCCCGTGGCAGATCTTCTGGTACATTCCGAGCAGGTAGGCGGCGGCCAGAATGACCGTCGTCACCGCCAGGATGGCCCAGACCTTATGAGCGGCGAAGATGCCGGTGAAACAGAGGATCTCCCCGGTGAAGCCGTTAAGGCCGGGGAGTCCCAGGGACGAAAGGATCGTCAGGAGTAACAGACCGGAAAAGACCGGCATGGTTCGGGCCACGCCGCCGAAATCGGAAATCGTTCGCGTCTTCGTGCGTTCATACAGGACTCCGACCGCAAAAAACAGCATCCCGGTGCTGAGGCCGTGGTTGATCATCTGGAGAAGCGCCCCTTGAAGACCGACGGTGTTCATTGCGGTCACAGCCAGAATGATCAAGCCCATGTGGCTGACGCTCGAATAAGCGACGAGCGCTTTGATGTCCTTTTGAACCAGAGCCATGAGGCCGCCATAGATGATCCCGATGATCGCTAAAACCGCCAGGACGGGGGCAAAGCGGGCGACGGCCTCGGGAAACAGGGGAAAGGCGAAGCGGATGAATCCGTAAGCACCCATCTTCAGCAGGACGGCGGCCAGGAGGACCGAGGCGCCCGTCGGGGCTTCGACATGGGCGTCGGGCAGCCACGTATGGAAGGGGAAAAGGGGGACCTTGATGGCGAAGGCCAATCCGAAGGCGAGGAAGAGCCAGGACTGGACTCCGGAAGGAAGGGTCAACCGATAAAGGTCGAAGACATTGAGAGAGAAGGATCCGGTCTCCCGGGCGAAGGCGGCCTGGAGGACGAAGATGCCGACGAGCATCAGGAGACTCCCGGCCATCGTGACCAGGACGAATTTGGTCGTGGCGTAGATTTTCCTTTTCCCGCCGAAAATCCCGATCAGAAAATACATCGGGATCAGGGCGGCTTCCCAGAAAACATAAAAGAGGAAGAGGTTGAGAGAGAGAAAGACGCCGATCATCCCCGTTTCCAGGACGAGCATGAAAAGCAGGTATTCCTTGAACCGGTCTCGAACCGACGTGCGCGAAGCCAGGAGAACGAGAGGAACCAGAAACGCCGTCAGGCCGACCAGAAACAGGCTCAACCCGTCAACCCCGAGGTGATAGCGGAGGCCAAAGCCGAGCCAGGCGGCCTCCTCGACAAACTGCGGCCCGGCTTCGCCCCCGTCGAAGAGAACGATGAGGACGATGGAGAGGATCAAGGCCGCCATCGAGAAAATGAAGGCCGCCCCAAACAGCCGCCGCCGTTCTTCTTTCGGGATGAAGAGGAGAAGGACGGCTCCGCCGAGCGGGAGAAACGTGAGGAGACTCAGCAGCGGCGCGTTCATTTTAAAACAGCAGAGCCCCCGCGAAGATCACGGCGCCGAGAAGAAAGGCCAGCGCGTAATCCTTGACCCAGCCGGTTTGGAGCAAGGCGAAGAACCGGCCCGCACGTCCGGCGGCCTCCGCCGACCCGTTGATCGAAGCGTCGATCACTCCCAGGTCGAATCTCCGGTAAACGGTTTCCGAACCGCGAACGAGAGGACGGACGATGGCGGCGTCATAAATCGCATCGAGGCCGTAACCCCGAAGAAGCCGCCGGTGAAGACCGGGCCGGCGGGCCGCCCACCGGGCGGGGAGCCCTGGATTCCGCAGATAGAAAAGATAGGCCAGCCCGATCCCGGCCAGGGCTGAAACGACCGAAAGCGTCATCAGGCCCCATTCGGCGGCGGCTCCGATATGACCCTCGGCCGAAGGAACGATCGGCGCAAGAAACCGGAAGAAGAGGTTGGCTCGGGCCCCGAGGACGACGGGCAGCCCTGCATAACCGGCCAGAATCGAGAAGACGGCCAGGATGAGAAGCGGCCGGGTCATTATCGGCGGCGATTCGTGGAGATGGGCTGCGGTCTCGGGCGAGAGCCGCTCGTTGCCGAAAAACGCCAGAAAGATCAGGCGGAACATATAAAAGGCGGTCAGAACCGCTCCAGACAGGCCGAGGAAGCCGACGAGCCACCGGCCCTGGGAAAAGGCTGAAATCAGGATGGCATCCTTGGAAAAAAATCCGGAAAGGAAGGGTACGCCGGCAATCGCCAACCCGCCGACCAGGAAGACCGGATACGTCCGGGGCAGTCGTTTTCTCAATCCGCCCATCTTCCTGAGGTCCTGCTCCCCGGATAAGGCGTGAATGACGCTTCCGGCAGCCAGGAACAGAAGACTTTTAAAAAAGGCATGAGTGAAAAGATGGAAAACGCCGGCGGCATAAGCCCCGACGCCGCACCCGAGAAACATGTATCCCAGCTGGGAGATGGTCGAATAGGCCAGTACGCGTTTGATATCGTTCTGGACAAGAGCGACGGTCCCGGCATAGACGGCGGTCATGGCGCCGATGAGAGCGACAACCTGTCCGGCGGCCGGGGCGAAGGTGTAGAGCGCGTTCATCCGGGCAACCATGTAGACGCCGGCCGTGACCATGGTCGCGGCGTGGATGAGAGCGCTGACCGGAGTCGGGCCTTCCATGGCGTCGGGGAGCCAGATGGAGAGCGGGATTTGGGCGGATTTCCCGGCTGCCCCGACGAAAAGGAGAAGAGCCGCAAGGCCGGCCAGCGCCGGGGTTATGGCGCCCGCGGCGACGGCGGCCTCGATCCCGGCAAACGAAGTCGTCCCGATCGCGACAAGAAGAAAGAGCGTTCCCAACAGGAAACCGGCGTCTCCGATCCGGTTGACCAGGAAAGCTTTCTTCCCGGCTGCGGCGGCTGATGGTTTCTCAAACCAGAAGCCGATCAGAAGATAAGAGCACAGCCCGACGCCCTCCCAGCCGACAAACATCAGGATGAGGTTGTCGGCCAGGACGAGCAGAAGCATGGCGAAAGTGAACAGGTTCAGGCAGGCAAAATACCGTGAAAAGTCGCGGTCGCGGGCCATATATCCGGCCGAATAGATATGAATGAGCAGGCCGACGCCGGAGACGACCAGAACCATGACCGCGGCCAGGGCGTCAAACCGCAGGGCCGCCTCAACTCGGAACGTCCCGGCCGAGATCCAGGTGAACAGCCGGTAGGTCAAGACCGGGGATCCGGCCTCGGAAAAAAGCAGATTCAGGAGGGCGGCCAAGGAGAACGCCAGAGCTGAAGCCACCGACGAACAGGCGATGATCGCGACCGCTTTTCGAGTCAACCGACGCCCGATTATAAACAGGAGGAGGGCGGCGAGGGCGGGGACGAAGGGGATGAAGGCGAAAACCGGCATCCGGGTCATCCTTTCAGCATCCGGAAGTCCTCGGAGGCGATTGACTTTTTTCTTCGAAAGACGAGGAGAATGATCGCCAGACCGACGGCTGCTTCGGCCGCGGCGACGGTCATCACCAGAAAAATGATCGCTTGGGCTTCGGCCTGTTCCGCGCCTCGAGCCAGGCCGAGAAAAGCCAGGTTCGCCGCGTTGAGCATGATTTCCACGGCCATGAACTGGGTCAGGAGGTCGCGCTTGACGAAAAAGGCGACGACACCGAGGACGAAAAGTCCGGCGCTCAGCCCAAGGACCGCGACCGGGGTCATGATTCGGGCTTCTCCTTCCGGCCGAGGACGACGGCCCCGACCAGGGCGGCGAGAATCAGGATGGAGGTGACCTCGAAGGGGTAGACGTAGTCGGAGAACAGGCGGCGGCCGACGTCGGCCGGCGATCCGGTCGAGCCCGGATCCGCCGGGGAAGAAGACCGGCCGGCCCAATTCCAGACGGAAGCGCCGAGCTCGAAGAAGAGGATCAGGCCGATCGCCGGACCGAGGATTTTCGCCCGCTTCCTTTTTTCCGGCGGGATTCCGGCCCGAGGATCGACCATCATCACGACGAAAATAAACAGGACCATGATCGCCCCGGCATAAACCAGAATTTGAACCGCCGCGGCCAGCGGCGCCCCGAGGAGGCCGAAAATCCCGCCCAGGGAGGAAAAGCATAAAACCAGCAGGAGAGCGCTGTGTCCCGGATTTTTTACGAAAATCATCCCTCCGGCCGCGCCGAGACAAACGGCCGCGAGAATCCAGAAAATAACGTTCTCTATCATCGGAGGAGGGGATTATAATGGATTTTCCGTCCGGGGTCGATTGTCCATATGAATTCGATCGAGTTTCTTTTGTCTGTTCCTTCCTTCGGGCGGGACGAGATGGCCGCGCCGGTTTTTACGGCGGGGTGTTCGCCGGCCGGCCCGGTCCTCCGTGCCGTCCCTCCGCCGTCCCCGCGCCCCGCGAATCATCGAGGTTAAAATCGCGTTGACAAAAAACGAAAGTCTGCTATAATGCCTTTTGTCTGCGGGGTAGAGCAGCCTGGTAGCTCGTCGGGCTCATAACCCGGAGGTCGTTGGTTCAAATCCAACCCCCGCTACCATCCGTCTTTTTCAACTTTCCCTTATACAAACGAGGCCTCGGCCTCTGTTTTTCCTTTCCCCTTCCTTGACTCGATTGGGGCCCGGGATTAAGATAAAATAAGGACGGAAGGAGTGCCGGCCATGAAAAATGCGCGTTCCTTCGGCGTATCGATTCTGATCCTGGCCGCTTTGTCGATGCCGGCCGCGGCCCAGGAATTCGGTTCGGTCGATATCATGGTCGCTCAAAGGGACAACCTGACCAACATCTGCCGGACCTACGGCATCGATTCCTCCCGCATTCCCCACCTTGCGTCGGTCAACCGGATCTCCGATCCCGACTTGATTCTCCCCGGCCAGGTGATCCGTGTCCCCGTCGAATGGATCGGGGGGGTGGAAGATGAAGGAATCGTTGAATTCGTCCGGGGCGAGGCCGTGCGGAAGTCGAAGCTGGCGAGCGCCTGGACGCCGTTGACGCCCAAGGACGTCATCCGTTCGGGGGATGAATTGCGAACCGGAGACGGCGGTCGCCTGGAAGTCGCTTTTCGAAGCGGAAACGTTCTGGCGATGCGCCCGAAAACCGAGCTGACCGTCCTTCTGACCAGGAAATTCAACGAAGGGAATATCTTTCAGCGGATCATTCTCGGTGCGGGAAAAATCATCGCCCGGGTCAAAGACGTGACCGGTCGGACCTCCCGCTACGAGATCAAGACGCCGTCGGCCATTGCTGCGGCCCGCGGCACGGAGTTCCGCATCGGATGGGACGAAAGCGAGATCACCCGGGCGGAAATCGCCAAAGGGCGCGTCGGCGTCGAGGCTTCGGGGATCACGGTGGAAGTCGGGGAAGGGGAGGGGACGGTCATTCGTAAAGGCGAGCCGCCGGCCGCTCCCCGGAAGCTGCTCCCCCCGCCGTCGTTTCTGGGCCTTCCCGGGCGCATTTCCGCCCTGCCGCTGACTCTTGGAATTTCGGATGTCGCCGGAGCTTCCGGCTACCGGATCGTCCTGTCTCTGGATCCCGAGGGGCGGAGAATTGTTCGGGAAATCCCGGTCAAGGCCGGGACCGAGGCCGTTCTTCCGTCGGGAATCGAAGCCGGATCTTATTTTCTCTCCGTCGCGGCTTTTGATCAGGACGCCTTGGAAGGGCCGGCTTCCCCTCCCGTTTCTCTCATCGTTTCGGAGGCCCGGCCGCTTGAGCCTCTCGTCCCCGCGGACGGATCGATCCTCGCCGGACCGGCGATCGAGATCCGCTGGCCGGATATCCCCCGAACGGGACGATATCATCTCCAGATCGCCGAAGACGAGGCGTTTGAACGGATGGTTGTCAATCGGGTCGAGGAAGCCGCGGGCGTGTTCCCGATTCCCGCGATCAAACCCGGATTCTATTGGCTTCGGGCGAGAGCCGTTTCCGTGACCGGGAGTGAGGAACCCTTCGGCCCGGTCCGGAAATTTCAGGTCATATCCTTGCCCGAAGCGCCGCGGCTCAGCGAACCGGACATCAAGAGAAAATCCATCGTCTTAAATTGCACGAACCTCGGTCCGGGGGTCGTTTACCGCTTCCAGTTGTCCCGCGATGAACATTTTCGGACGATGACAGAGGAGCTCCTGTCGGCGAAACCCGGGATCTCTTTTATCCGGCCGCCCGGAGTCGGGATTTATCATGCCCGGGTTGCGGCTGTTTCCGTCGACGGTTTCGAAGGGCCGTTTTCCGAGGTCCGGTCCTTCCGGATCGCCCGCAGCGGATTGTTTCGATTCATCTGCCTGGTACCGGCGATCCTCCTTCTGATTGTCCTTTTGGTCTGAAGATCGAGTATGGAGAAGGAGACCTCCTCCCGTCCTCAGACGGCCTCGCCGGCGGCTTTTTCCCGGCGACGCGCAATCGCGGTCCTGGCCGTCCTGATTCTGATTTTTGCGGCCGACGCGCTCGGGCTCTTCGACGGACTGAACGCCCGCGTCTTCGATTTGTCTTTCAGAGTGCGCGGCGTCCGTCCGCCGTCGGCCGATATCGTCCTGGTCGGGATCGACGAGCCGAGTATCCGAACGCTGGGCCGCTGGCCTCTGCCGAGAACCTTCTACGCCGAGGTGGTCGACCGTTTGGCCGAAGCGCGGGTTGTGGGCCTGGATTTGATCCTGGCGGAACCGGATGCGGGCGATGCGGCCCTGGCCGAAGCGATCCGGCGGCATGGCCGGGTCGTTCTGGCCGCCTACTTCGACGACCGGTTGCAGCGCGTTTTCCCGGATCCCGCGCTTTCGGCCGCGCCTGTCGGCCACGTCCATGTCGAACGGGACATCGACTTGATCACCCGATCGGTTTTTCACAGCCTCGCGGACGCTTCCGGTCGGGTGGTTTCGATGAGCGCTGTGATGGCCGGGATTTTTCATAAAGGAACTCCTCCCGGCCTGGACTCGGCCGCGGCTGTCACCGGCGGATCCGGCGGTCTTGTCCAGGCGGATCTTTCAAAAATCAATTTCTATGGCCCGCCGGGGACGTTTTTCCGGGTGTCCATGGCTGATGTGCTGTCCGGGCGCTATCCCTCTTCCTTTTTTTCCGGGAAAGCGGTTTTAATCGGCGCCACGGCCGAAGGCCTCCGGGATAAGTCGCCGACACCGTTCAGCGGCCAGCGAAGGGAAACCCCGGGCGTCGAAATTCAGGCGAATATCTTGAACAATATTCTCGACGGCTCGTCGATCCGGGATGCCGGACGGGCTTTGATCTGGGCGTTGAACGTCCTCCTCGGTCTGACCGGCCTGGCCGTGTTCATCAAGGTCGGAGAGAGAAAAGCGGCTTGGATCTGGGGCGCGGGCCTTCTGGCCGTGTCCGTGTTTGTCTACCTGCTTTTCGTCGCGGCCCATATCTGGCTCGGCCCGGGGATCCTCTATGTGACGTCCGGCTTTATTTTTTTGACCGCTTATCTCTTTAAGCTCGATGCGGCCGCCCGGCAGCTGGATCGAAAGTATGCCCACGTGGCCGCCCAGTTCGGCAAAGCGGGTTCGAAAGATTACGGATTCGAATCCGGGATGTTCGGCTTGTTTTCGACCGGCGGGATCAACCGGAAAATCCGGGGGCTTTTAAGCCTCGAGGAATCCTACGAGCGCCAGCTCGAGGAAGCGGTTGCCCGCCGGACTCGCGAGCTGGCAGAGGCCCTGGCGGTGATCAAGGGAATGAACCGGGAGCTCATCCTCCGCCTGGCCAAGGCGATCGAATCCCGGGACGAAAGCACCGGCGACCATGTCGCCCGCGTGGGCCTCTATGCCCAGGTCATCGCCCGGGCGATGCTCCGGCCGGAAGAAGAGGTCGCGTCCATCGCCTTCACCAGCTCGATCCATGACATCGGGAAGATCGGTATTCCCGACCGTATCCTCCTGAAAAAAGGCCGGTTGACGCCGGATGAAATCCACGTCATGCAAAGCCATACCCGGATCGGATTTCAAATTCTATCTTCCTCCGAGCATCAGGCTATTCGTACGGCCGCGGCCGTCGCCCTTAATCATCATGAGCGTTGGGACGGAAGCGGATATCCGAATGGCTTGAAGGCGACGGCCATCCCCCTGGAGGCCCGGATCGTGGCTATCTGCGACCTCTATGACGCCCTCCGCAGCCCCCGGTCCTATAAGGCCGGTTTCGATCACGAAACCGCCGTCCGCATGATCACGAAGGGAGGGGGAGGCGTCTCTCCGACGTTTTTCGACCCGGTCGTGCTCCAGGCGTTTAAATCCACGACTCCGACTTTTGCCGAAGTCTACCGGCAGCATCAGGACGGGGCGGATTTTTGACAACCCTCCTTCCGTCTGTTAAATTGGAACGAGTCCCGCTTCGGCCGGGATTACTCTCTCCAAAGGAGCCTTCCATGTTTGATTCCAAAACATACGCCAAACGGCGGGACATTCTCCGGAAAAAAGTCGGGTCCGGCCTGATCCTTTTCCTCGGAAACGAGGAAAGCCCGATGAATTATGCCGACAATTGCTACGCCTTCCGCCAGGATGCGACGTTCCTCTACTATTTCGGACTCGACACGCCCGGCCTGGCCGCGGTCGTGGATTGCGATGAAAAGAAGGATATCCTGTTTGGAAATGATGTCGACATCACCGATATCATCTGGATGGGAACCCTGCCGACGATGAAGGACCGGGCGGCCGGCGTGGGGGTCAAGGAAACGGCTCCGGTCGCCGGGCTGGAAGCGGTCCTCCGCCGGGCGGCGGCCAAAGGGAGGACAATTCATTCCCTTCCTCCGTACCGTTCCGAACATCTCCTGAAGCTCGACGACCTCCTGGGGATCAAGCCGGCTGAAGCGAAAGCCCGTGTTTCGATGGACCTGGTCCGGGCGGTCATCGCCCAGCGCGAGATCAAGAGCGAAGGCGAAGTCGCCGAGATCGAAGCCGCGCTTCTGACCACATACAAGATGTACGATGCGGCGATGCGGATGGCCCAGCCGGGCGTTTGGGAACAGGCGATCGCCGGGCGGATGGAAGGGATCGCGGCGGCTTTCGGCGGCGGCCTCGCCTTCCCGATCATTCTGTCCCGGGACGGGCAGATCCTCCACAACCACAGCCATGTCAACCGGCTGAAGAAGAACGACCTTCTGGTCGTCGACGCCGGCTCGTCTTCCTTGAGCCACTATGCCTCCGACATCACCCGGACGATTCCGGTCGGCGGGAGCTTCACCGGCAAGCAGCTGGACATCTATGAAATCGTCCGCGCGGCCAATGAGAACGCGGTCGCTGCGACAAAACCTGGCCGGCCTTACAAGGACGCCCACCTCCTGGCGGCCAAGACGATCGCCTCCGGTCTCAAGGAACTCGGATTGATGAAAGGGGACGTGGACGCCGCCGTCGAGGCGGGGGCTCATGCTCTGTTCTTCGTCCACGGCCTGGGACATCAGCTGGGCCTCGACGTTCACGACATGGAAAACCTGGGCGAAAACAACGTCGGCTATAACGCGGCGATCGAGCGGAGCGCCCAGTTCGGATTGCGAGGCCTGCGCATGGCCAAGACTCTCCGTCCCGGGCATGTCATCACCTGCGAGCCGGGGATCTATTTTATCCCGGCCCTGATCGACCTCTGGAAGGCCGAAAAGAAACACCTCGACTTCATCAATTACGCCAAGGTCGACTCTTACCGGACCTTCGGCGGGATTCGGATAGAGGATGATATTCTGGTGACCAGGGACGGCTGCCGGATCCTGGGCAAGAAGATCCCCAAAACTCCGGTCCAGCTGGCCGCCGCGGTTAAGATCTGACTCCGGGTCCGGGCCCGAACGAAGCCGTGGCGGGTTTGCCAAGCCGGGGCATTTCGTTTAAACTACCACGTTCCGGAGAGGAATTTTATCTGAAAAACCGGTTGAAACCGCGGAAGATTCATGATCATCGCACTCGTGCAACAGCAGGCCGGAATCGACCTGGAGGACAATCTCCGCCGGGGCGTTGCGGCTTTTGAAGAGGCCGCCCGCCGGGGGGCCAACCTCGTGGCTTTTTCCGAACTGGCCTTCCTGCCGTTCCTTCCCCAGGAACCGGCTTCCGCCCGCCCTGATTTCGAGACGTTCGCTCAGACGATCCCCGGGCCTTTGACCGAGGAATTCTCCCGCCTGGCTAAACGGTACGGCGTGGTGACGGTCCTGAATCTGTTCGAAAAGGACGGCGGCCGGACCTACGATTCCTCGCCGGTCATCGATGCGGACGGCCGGATCGCCGGGACGACCCGGATGATGCACATCATGGACGGCCCGGGATTTTTTGAACAGGGGTACTACGCCCCCGGCCGAAACTCCCGGCTTGTGTACGAAACCGCCGCCGGGAAGGTGGGCGTGGTCATCTGTTATGACCGCCATTATCCCGAAGTCATGCGGGCGATGGCCCTCCAGGGAGCGGATCTCGTCGTCATCCCCCAGGCCGGGATTCTCAACGAATGGGGGGAAGGCGTCTACGAGGGCGAGGTCCGGATCGCCTCGCTTCAGAACGGATATTTTTCGGCTCTTTGCAATCGGGTCGGCCGGGAGCCCTCGCTGCATTTCGCGGGGGAATCCTTCGTCACCGATCCGATGGGCCGGGTGATCTCCCGGTCTCCGAAAGACGACGACCACCTCCTGCTGGCCGACTGCGATTATGAGCTTCTCGGCCGGTGTCCGGCGAGAACGCATTTTCTGGTTGACCGCCGGCCGGCTCTCTATGAAACCTTCGGGTTGTGTGACGAGGACTGAGACCGATGGACCGCTGGTTTGTTCTCTGCACCAAACCCCAGAAGGAGTTCCAGGTCGAGCGCCTTTTTCAGGAAGGCGGCTTTCAAGTCTATTGCCCCCGCTTCGCCGACGCCGGCCGGATCAAGCCGTTTTTTTCCTGTTATGAATTCGTTCGCTTTTCCTATCCCGAACAGTACAAGCTGGTCAAATATACCCGGGGCGTGCGCCACATCGTCGGAAACGACACCGGCGCGATCCCCCTGGAAGACAAGTTCATCGAAGAGCTCCGGGCCCGGGAAATCAACGGCCTGATCGAACTGGAAAAATACGGGATCGAACCCGCGCCGGGCGATGAGATCGAAGTCGTGACCGGCCCGTGGAAAGGACTCCGCGGGATCTTCGCCCGCCGGATGTCCGAACAAGACCGGGTCATGATCCTGCTTAATTTTGTCAGCTACCAGGGCCAGATGCTGATCGAAAAATCCAAGCTGAAGAAGATATTGCCATGAATGTTCCCATCCTCAACCTCAGAGCCCAGTACGAAGCTTTAAGATCGGAGCTTGAACCCAAGCTTCTCGAAGTCGCTGCGTCCCAGATGTTCGTCCTGGGCCCCGAAGTCGAAGCCCTGGAAAAAGAGCTCGCCGTCCTGACCGGAACGACCCACGCGGTCGGCGTATCTTCCGGGACGGACGCCCTCCTCGTCGCCCTGATGGGACTTCACATCGGTCCCGGCGATGCGGTGCTGACGACGCCGTTCACCTTCTTCGCCACGGCCGGAACGATCAGCCGGTCCGGAGCGCGGCCGGTTTTTGCCGATATCGATCCGGCGACCTTCAACCTCGATCC
>CAYPKX010000054.1:0-18027 GCA_964411395.1 uncultured Eubacteriales bacterium
CAAAAAAAAGGAGTCGTTCATGGCTAAGAACATCACCCTGACCAGGACCGATTATGACCGGCTGAAGGCCATGGTCTCGGTCGACCTGGACCCTTCGGATCCCGACAAGCGGGTTCTTCGCGATCTCCGGGGCGAACTCGACCGGGCGATCATCGTCGATTCCAAAGACATCGACCCGAATGTCGTGACCATGAATTCCTGCGTCCGGATCCGGGATCTGGATTCAAGCGAAGAAAACGAATACACCATCGTCTATCCCCAGGCCGCCGATTTTAAAAAAGGAAAGATCTCCATCCTCGTCCCGCTCGGGACGGCTTTAATCGGATACCGGAAAGGCGACGTCATCGAGTGGAACATGCCCGGGGGTATCCGGAAAATCAAAGTCGTGAGCGTTCTTTCCCAGCCGGAGGCAAGCGGCGATTCCGGCGGCTGAGCGGCCGTCTATCCGCCGCCGGTTGCCTGATTAAGACGTAATCTCTTTTCGGGCGAGGCCGGATAACGGACGAGTTTCCGGCCCGCCGCCGGTTACCCGATCGCCTTGGCCAGAGCGCCCCATTTCTTGTCCAGGCGGAAGCCGCGGCGGAGGAAAAATCCCGGCAGGTAGAAGTGGGTCAGGACGGTTGTATAACCCTGCCCGGCCATCCGTCCGCAGAAATCGTCGACCATCGCTCCGCCCAGGCCGCTGGACTTCAGCCGGGAGGTGACGGCGACGGCGTCGATGAAAACCGCCGACCGGGACATCACCCGGTAGCACAATCCGCCGACAACCTGGTCCTGGGCGTCCTGGAGGACGAAGTGGCGGTCCTGCTGAGAGATGACTTTGGGGAAATTTTCCTTGTAGAAAAGACGGTAGAGGCGGCCGATGTCGGCCGGATCGGATGTTTCGCTGAACGTATACGTCTCGCCCCGGCGGTCGAGGAGGAAGCTCCGGACGACGATCCGTTCCGCTCCTTCTTCGCCTTCGACGACGACGTCGAGGCGGCGGTCCGGCTCGAGATGGGGGAAGATCATCCGGCTGAAAACGGCCCGGTCCCGCTCATCGTCGAGAGCGGCCTGGAGGTCGGAGATTTCGACGAAGCGGACGGCCGGGGTTTTCGGATTTTCGGCCATCAGGCCGAGAAGGCGGTCGAAGAGCGCTTCCGCTTTTTCGCTCTTTCCGGCGAAATACGTCTGCCGGTAGAGGTGATAGCGGACGATTTCCGGGAAACGGCCCAGGTCATACTTCCGGTGGAGGTCGAGGACTTTCCGCTCCCGGTCCTTTGAGTCGGCCGTCGGAGTGGCGGCTTCCCATTCCTGGTAGGCCCGGACGGCGCTGAGACCGGGCAGGGGAATCTGGAAGCTTTTTTCGAAGCGGGCCCGGTATTCCGCAAGAAGCCGGGGAAGCTCCGGGTCGCCGGCCGCGGCCGCCGGACCGGAGCCCAGGTCGTCCGTAAGCCGGGCGAAAAAGGCGGCGGCCTCGTCCCGGCCCAGGGCGTCGTAGCAGGCGTCGAAGATCCATTCCCGTTCCACCTGCTCCCTGACCCAGGGATAATCGGCCGTGGTTCGGCGGTAAAAACCGTCGAGGATCGGACGAATGAGCGAGAGCGTGTTGCGGTACGGCGCCCATTCCTCGATTCCGGCGATGATCGTGTCGTCCCGATAATCCAATTCGGGAACGACGACGTTGGCCGGGGAGACCGGCCCCGGGACGATACGGCCGCCGGTCATCTTCCAGGCCCGGAAGAACACCGACATTCCCTCGATGAAAAGTTTTCGCCAGACCGCCATTTCCGGAGGCGGCGAGCCGGCCGCTCTCCGGCCGGCGAAATCGCGGATCTTTTCCCAGACAGTCAGATCGCCGACATAACGGCGGGAATCGGCGCCTTCCCGGGGCCGGACGGCTCCGAGCGGAGCCAAAAGGCGGACTTCGCCGGGATGATCGGCGAGGGCGGCCGACCAGAAAAACGCCCGCCGTTCTTTCATCGTCCAGGGCCGGCCTTTCAACCGAAGCTTCAATCCGTAATGTCGGCCGTCCGGAGTATTAAGGCTGAGACGGTAATCGGAGGCGGAGCGGAAGGATGGGATCCGGGAGATCCAGATTCCGCCGGAGGGGACGGCGTTCGGATTGAAATCCTCTTGTCCGTAGGCGAAGCGGATGGATTCCTGGAGAAACGGCGTGCCGACGAGAAGCATCTTCAAGCGCCGTATTTCAGCCGGATCGAGGCCCGCTTCGAAAACCAATCGGTCGCTCTTTTTCAAAATGCGGTTTTTCCGCCTGCTCCCGTCGTTCTCGTTTTTCCTTCCGAGCCGGTCCAGGAGAGCCTCGGCCGCGGCGGCCAGGCGGGGATCGGCCGTGTGCAGGGCCCACGACGAGAGCTCGGCCCGGACCGGGACGTAAAATTCGGGGTGGACGCAGGCCAGGTCGGCGAACAGCATCAGGATCCGTTCGAATTGCAGACGGGTGACCGGACCGGCCGGCCAGTCCATCGTTTCCCGGTACGCGATCATCCGCCGGCGCAGCGAGTCCAGGCGGCTTCGGCCCAGCTTGGCCGAGACGATTTCCTCGATGCTCCGGGCGTTGAGAAACGGTTTCCCGGAGTGGACGAAGGCCGGCAGGAGACGGCTGTAGTCGATGTTCGGATTATCGAGAAGAAGGAGCCGGTAGGCCCAGCAACGGACGTTCTCATTCGGATGCCCGGAGAGGGCCCGAAGGCGGCTTCGGATCAAGCTGGTCATCCGCAGGTCGGGCTCCTGAAAGTTTTTCTCCAGCTCGTCGAGGAGGTCTTGAGCCGGCTCCCGGGCGGAAAACAGGATTCGGACCAGAACCTCATGCAGCCGGAGCAGCCGGGTGTCGCGGATATTGCCGGGTTTGTCGGCTTCATCCTGTTTCCGCCGGAGGCGCCGTCGGGCCGGAAGAAGAATCCGGTCCGTCGCCGGATCGAGGGGCAGATCCCAGCCCTCTTTGCAGGGGGAAAAACGGATCAGAGAGGGGTTGCCGGCCCAGAGGATCGGCTGCCTGGCGAACAATCCCAGGTCGACGATCGTCCCGCGGATCTCATATTCCAGATCGCCGATACGCCATGTGCCCGGAGAGGCGCCCGGATGCAGGGGCAAGCGGAGTTTCCGGTTCCGGTCGGACAATCCCCGGGCGTCGCGGACGATCTCATCCTCGAGAATTCCCAGGTCGCGGAAAAACCAGAGCGGGATCCGAACGGCGCCCCCGGCTCCGGGCAGGTCGAGGTGCGGTTTCCGGAACAGCTCTTCGATCCGGCCGGAAAAATTCTCCTCGATCTTTTTCCGGTTGAAGGAGCCCTTGGGCGTGACTTCGCCCCAGGCGGAGTCGAAGTCCCGGTCGAGTACGGCGAAATTGACGATCCGTTCGTAAGGGGCCAGGTCGGCGTTGGCCGCGGTCACGATCCGCCGGTAGTATTCCCGCCCGTTATCGGCGGCCAGAGCGGGGGCCAAAACGGCGTCGCTTCGGTCGGGGACGATGAAGAGGGCGTTGGTCGGCCGGCCGTCGCCGACCAGGAACGTTCGCTTGATTCCCGGGACGCCGATGAATTTGTCCTCGACTTTGCGCGGGGCGATGGTCTGGCCGCGGTTATTTTTGTAGATGTCCTTGATCCGGTCGACGATCTGATAGTAGCCGTTGGCCAGCTTCCGGAAGATATCCCCGGTTCGCAGCCAGTAATCCGTTTCGGGATTTTCGGGAAAGGGGATGAGGTCGCCGGGCTTCCGGTCCTCCAGATAGGGGGCGATGTAGTGACCCGAGGCCTGGAGCTCGTCGTCCTGACCAAGGCGAAGCCGGACGCCGGGAAGCGGAAGTCCGTGGGTATTGTCGACGTACCGGCCCGGCGGCGTCATGGTGATCCCGCCGGTTCCCTCGGTCATCCCGAATCCGCTGCAGAGACTGATCCCGGCTTGTTCGAAGAACCGGAAAACGCGAGGGTCGAGATATCCGGCCGCCGACAGCCCCCAGCGGAGCCGTTGGCCGACGATCGATCGGATGACGGCCCGGCGGTCTCCTCCCGACGTTTCTTCGAGCTTTTCCAGGCAGCGCTCGTAAAGCTGGGTCCAGCGGACGGGAACGCTGATAAAGCCCGTCGGATTGACCTTGGGAAAAAGAGAGAACAAGGTTTCAGCCGAAGGATTTCCGGCAAAGACGTATGTCCCCCGCCAATAGATCGCTCCCAGCATCTCGAAGTAACGGCCGAAGGTGTGGTAGAGGGGCAAAAAACTTAAAAAGACTTCGTCGTCGCCGACATCGGGAAGAGCGGCCGCCCGGGCGAACCGCTTGGCGGTCAAGTGGTAATTCGAGAACGAAACGCCCTTCGGCCGGCCGGTCGAGCCTGAGGTGAACATGACCGTGCAGACTTCGTTGACCGGGCGGCGGCGGCGGGTGGCAAGCAGGGCGTCGAGCCGCCGGGGCGGCTGGCGCTTGACGTATTCGAGAAGAACGCCGTCGCCCGGCTGCTCGGGCTTTCCGGCCGAAGCGGCGGTGAGGATGCGGAACGGCCGGGCCGTCCGGCGGCGGACCTCGGCCAGGATCTTCCGCCGGTCTTCCCGGTCGGTCACGGCAATCGTGATCCCCAGGGCGTTGAAGATCTCAACGAGGTTGTCGACGTTGAAATGGGAGTTGATCGGCGTGTCCACGATGTCATACAGGAGGCAGGCCAGATCGACCGCGGCGCACTCGACGTTGTTTTCGGCGTAGACGGCGATTCGGGGTTCGGTCCCGTCTTCTTCACCCATCGCGTAGAAAGCCCCGGCCAGTTCCTGCAGTCTCCGGGCAACCTGCTCGTAGGTCCACTGGACCGGTTCGGTCGCGGACATATCCTGAAACAGGATTTTCCCCGGCGTTTCCTTAACCCGGTTTTCGAACATGTCCCGGAGCGAATAGCCGGACAGGCGAATCATGGCCATAGCGGAATCCGCCCATCGGTTCAGAAGGCCCGGTTCGCCAAGGGCTTGAAGAAAGGCCCGGGTCGAGGTCAGGTTTAAATATTCGCGCCCCGCGGCCGCCGCCGGAGCGTCGAAGGCGATCAGTTTTTCGGCTTCTTCGAGAATCTCCAGGGCCGAGGAAGGAGAAGGAGGCTCGAGAAGAAGCGAATTCCACGAATGACGTCGGTTGCGCCCCGAACCGGTCACCTGATTTTTCATGAACCCATTATACTCCGGGGATCATGAGTTTGCCATAAGGTAATTATTAAAAAGGTACAGACCAATTAAAAAATCGCTTGACAACCAATAGATAAAGGTCTATATAAGGATTAGTCCAATGCCAAATGGAATAGTCCACAGGAGGAAAGATGGAAAAATTAAGGTTGGACAAAAGCCAATCCGCTCCTCCGGCTTATCAGCAAATCATTGCCTTTTTTGACCAGCAGATTAAAAATCACCTTCTCCGGCCCGGGGAAAAGCTTCCTCCGGAGCGTGATTTGGCGGAGGAAATCGGAATCGCCCGGGGAACGGTCAAGCGGGCCTATGAGGAGCTCGTCCGTCGCGGGTTGGTCGAGGCCTTTTCCGGCCGCGGCTCGTTTGTCGCCGCTGATGCGGTCGCTCCATCCGAGGATCGAAAGGACAAGGCCATCCGCCTGATCGACCAATTGCTCGACCAGCTCAGCCGCCTCAAGTTCTCGGCTCAGGACATCCGGATGTTTTTCGACCTCCGGCTTCTGGGTCGCGAAGAAAGCCTGCGGAACCTGTCCGTCGCCGCCGTCGATTGCAATCCCGAAACACTGAAGATCTTCGAGCGCCAGTTTCTTTTGATCCCCAATGTCAACCTGGTCAAGATCGATTTGGACGACCTTTTCGAGGATGTGGGGGCGGCGGCCCGGTTGGAAATCTTCGACCTCGTCCTGACCACGACGACGCATTACCAGGAGTTGATCGACCGCTTTCCTGAAATTCGCAACAAGGCCGTTCAAGCGGCCGTGGCTCCGACCCGGACATCGATCATCAGCCTGGCCCGCTTGACCCCGGCCCAGCGGATCGGAATCCTCAGCGAGTCGAAACGGTTCCAGGCCATTATCCTGGACCACCTCCGGACCTTTGATATCCCCGCGTCGAGCGTCCAGACGCTCTTTGTCTCCCAGCTGGACCGCCTGGACGACTTCATCGCCTCGCTCGACGCCGTTATTGTCCCGGCCGGATATTCTCTTCAGAAAAACCGCGAGCATCTGTCCGCCCTCCAGGCTTTCACGGAGCGGGGCGGGGTCATCCTGCCCTTTGATTACCAGATCGAACGCGGCTCGCTCCTCCATGTCGAGGAACGCCTGCGGTCGCTCCTGGATGAGGAAAAAAGGAACGGCCAATGAATCCCACCCATATCGTTCTCGGCGTCATCGGGGCCGATTGCCACTCGGTCGGCAACAAGATCCTCGACGCGTATTTCACCGAAGCCGGATTTCACGTGACCAACCTCGGGGTGATGGTCAGTCAGGACGAATTCATCGACGCGGCCGTCGAGACCGACGCCGCGGCCATCCTGGTCTCGTCGCTCTACGGGCATGGCGAAATCGACTGCGAAGGCCTTCGGGCCAAGTGCGTCGAGCGCGGCCTGGACGACATTTTGCTCTATGTCGGAGGAAACCTCGTCGTCGGGAAGACGCCTTATGCCGAGGTCGAGAAAAAATTCCTGGACATGGGCTTCAATCGGGTCTTCGGCCCCCAGGTCGACTTGGCCGAAGCCGTCCGGCTTCTGAAGGCCGACATTGCCGGGTTGGGCCGCAAATGATCCCGAAAGCCTTCGCCTCGGTCGACATCGGGTCGACCTATACCAAGGGCGCCGTGTTCGCCTTGGAGGCGGGGGGCTTTCGACTTTGCTCCCGGGCAGAAACGCCCACAACCGTCGACAATCTGGCCGAGGGCTTCTCCAAGGTTCGAAAAGAGCTTGCGGCCGGCCTCGACGCCTCGGCCCCGCTTCCGGTTTACCTCAGCTCTTCGGCCCGCGGCGGATTAAAAATCGCCGCTCTCGGCCTGACGGCCGACCTGACGCTCTCGATCGCCCGGATGGCCGCCTATTCGGCGGGGGGCAAGGTCGTCCGGACTTATGCCTATGAGCTTTCTGATGAAGAAATCGCCGACCTGGAACAGCTCCGTCCCGACATCATCCTTTTTACCGGCGGGACCGACGGCGGAAACTCCTCTGTCGTCCTTCGCAATGCCGAGCGTTTGGGCCGCTCGGCTGCGGACGCGTTCATTCTTTATGCCGGAAACCGGAAAGTCCGCGAACAGGTCCTCTCCCGTCTCGACAAGAAGGCGGCCGCGGCCGCCGACAATGTCATGCCCGAGGTCGGTGTGATCCAGATCGAACCGGCCCGGGAAGTCATCCGGAAAATCTTCCTCGAGCGGATCGTCGACGGCAAAGGCCTGTCGACCGTCGTTCGGGAAATCGGCCGCGATCCCTGGCCGACTCCCCTGGCCGTCTTCGAGCTGGCCGGAACGATCGGCGCGACCCAGCCGGGCTGGTCCGACTTCGGGCTGATCGACATGGGCGGAGCGACGACCGATTTCTATTCCCACACCGAAGCGTTTACCGGCGGTGACTCCGTCCTTCTCCGGGGCCTTCACGAGCCGCGGCTTAAACGGACGGTGGAAGGGGACCTGGGAATGCGCGTTTCGGCCGCGGCTCTCTGGGAATCGGAACGGGCGTTTTTTACCTCCCGTCTCGCGGCTGCCGGCCGGCCGGTCGAGGAATTCGAGGCCTATATCGGCGCTGTCGCGGCTCGGCCCGAGGCGCGGCCGGAAAATCCCGCGGAAGAAGCTTTCGACGAGATGATGGCGGCCGCTTGCGTTCGGGCGGCCGCCCTCCGCCACGCCGGGACGCTGGCCAAAGTCTATACCCCCCAGGGCGGATTCCACGTCCAGAGGGGCAAGGACCTCCGCCGGATCTCCCGCCTGGTCGGAACGGGAGGCTATCTCTCCCGAACCCGGAGCGCCGGTCTCATTCTGGAAGCCTGCGCTCCCCAAAGCGCCGATGTCGATACCCAGCCCCTGCTTCCCGTCTCACCCGAAGCGTATGCCGATCACGGATATCTGGTCCCCCTGCTGGCGAACCTGGCCGGGGATTTCCCGCAGGAGGCCGCCCGGACGGCCGTCGACGGTTTCCGGAAGCTCTCCGGGTCCGTCACTTCCGGAAAAGGATAAACTCATGAGATATGAACCGATGGCCTGGAAAGATTTTCTGGCTCAGCGAAAAGCGGTTCTTGAAACCTGGCCGACCGGGAAAGGTCTCGATCTCGAAGAGGGGATCCGCTACCAGCGGGGCATCCCTGAATCGAAAAATTTTGCCCGGGCGATGAACAAGGCCAAGGCCGGCCGGAAAACGTTGATTCAGCCGCGGGCCGGCGTCGCCTTGATCGACGACCACATCCGGCTGCTCCGCTTCCTGGAAACCGAAGGCACGGCCGACCTGCTTCCGACGACGATCGATGCCTATACCCGCCAGAACCGTTATGGAGAAGCGGCCGTCGGCATCGAGAAATCGACCGCCGCCGGGCACTCCCTCCTCAACGGCTTTCCGGCCGTCAACCACGGCTTGAGCGGCTGCCGCCGGGTGACCGAGGCGGTCACCAAACCGATCCAGGTCCGGCACGGCACTCCCGACGCGCGCCTCCTGGCCGAGATCAGCCTGGCCGGCGGCTTCACCAGCTATGAAGGAGGCGGAATCTCCTACAATATTCCCTACGCCAAAAAAGTCGAGCTCGGCGATTCTCTCCGGGCCTGGCGGTATGTCGACCGGCTGGTCGGATATTATGAGGAAAATGGAATCTCCATCAATCGCGAGCCTTTCGGTCCGTTGACCGGGACGCTGCTCCCGCCGTTTATCGGCCATACCGTGGCCATTCTCGAAGGCCTCCTGGCCCTCGAGCAAGGCGCGAAATCCATCACTCTGGGATACGGCCAGGGCGGCAATGTCCTGCAGGATCTGGCCGCCCTGGCCTCCCTCCGGGAACTGGCCGAGGAATATTTCGTCCAGGCCGGCTTCAAGGATTTCGACCTGACGATCGTCTTCCACCAGTGGATGGGCGGCTTTCCCGAAGACGAAGCCAAAGCGTTTGCCGTCATCAGCCTCGGATCCTTCGTCGCCGCCGCGGCTGAAGTGGAAAAGATCATCGTCAAGTCGCCTCACGAAGCGATGGGCATCCCGACCAAGGAAGCCAACGCTTCCGGGCTCAAGGCCACCCGCCAGATCCTCTCGATGCTGGCCGACCAGAAAATCTGCGCCGACAACGACATCATTCACCGGGAGAAAGAACTGATCCGGAACGAAGTCCGCTGCCTCATGGAGGCTGTGGACAACGCCTCGGGCGGCGACCCGATCCAGGGGATCTGCCGGGCTTTTG
Organism: uncultured Eubacteriales bacterium; assembly: GCA_964411395.1. Lineage (GTDB taxonomy): Bacteria > Acidobacteriota > Aminicenantia > Aminicenantales > UBA4085 > JAAZPG01. The sequence continues at coordinate 9,327 of CAYPKX010000054.1, forward strand.
CCGGCGGGCTGCTCGATGTCCCGTTCGCCCCCAGCATCTACAACCGCGGCCGGGTGCTTCCGGCTCGCGACAACGAAGGGTTCATCCGGCTCTTTTCCAAGGGCAACCTGCCCCTGACCGACGACATCATGTCCTTCCACAAGGACCGTTTGGCTGAGCGGGCCAGGGCCGAGGGCCGGCCGGTCACCTTCCAGATGGTGACCGACGACATCTACGCCATCAGCAAAAGCAAATTAATCGGGAGGCCGAAATGAAAATATCCAAAGCGTTGTTTGTGCCCGGGTCGTCCGCCTTTTATTTCGACGACCAGAGGGCGATCAAGTCCGGAGCCGGCCATGACGGATTCTTCTATACCGGGACGCCGGCCACGCCGCATTTCAAGACCGTCCGGATCGCCGGCGAAACCGTCTCGGTTCTGCTCCTGCTCGAAGACGGGAACATCGCCGCCGGCGATTGCGCCGCGGTCCAGTATTCGGGAGCCGGCGGGCGCGACCCGCTCTTCCTGGCCGCCGATTATCTCCCGCTCCTCCAAACCCGCATCCGGCCCCTTCTGGAAGGCCGGACGGTCGGTTCGTTCCGGGAGATGGCCGCCGAGCTGGAAAACCTCGAATTCGACGGCCGGCGCCTCCACACCGCCGTCCGGTACGGTTTGTCGCAAGCCCTGCTTTCGGCCCGGGCCCTGGAGCAACGGAAGCTGATGGCCGAGGTCGTCTGTGAGGAGTACGGCCTTCCGGTCATCGCCGAGCCTGTTCCCATCTTCGGCCAGACCGGCGACGACCGGTACGCCAACGCCGACAAGATGATCCTCAAGGGAGTGGACGTCCTGCCCCATGCCCTGATCAACAATGTCGACGAAAAGCTCGGCCGCGACGGCGAGCTTCTCCGCGAATACATCCGATGGCTGACCCAGCGGATCCGTGATTTTCGTCCCGATCCGTCTTATCGGCCGTCCCTCCACATCGACGTCTACGGGACCATCGGCCAGATTTACGATCAGAATCCCGGCCGGGTCGCCGATTACCTGGCCTCCCTCGAGGCCGACGCGGCCGAATTCCCGCTGTACATCGAAGGACCGGTCGATGCCGAGGAAAAGCCCCTCCAGATCGAGCTTCTCGGCCGGATCCGGGAAAGTCTCCGCCGCCGCGGCTCTGCCGTGAAAATCGTCGCCGACGAATGGTGCAACACGTTCGAGGATGTCCGCGACTTCACGGATGCCGCCTGCTGCGACATGGTCCAGATCAAGACGCCCGACCTCGGCGGGATCCAGAACACGATCGAGAGCGTCCTCTATTGCCGGACACACGGCATGGAGGCTTATCAGGGCGGCACTTGCAACGAATCCGACGTCTCCGCCCGCGCCTGCGTTCACGCCGCCGTGGCCGCCCGGGCCGAGCGGTTGCTCGCCAAACCCGGCATGGGTTTTGACGAGGGCTTCATGATCGTCCGCAACGAAATGGAACGCATTCTGGCGGTCCTCAAGACCCGCCGGGAAGGGAAATGACCATGGCCCCCCGCGCTAAAAAAGAATTCCGCGTCCTGTCGACGACCGCCATTCTCGGCTACGGCTTCCCGGAAAAATCGTTCCGGGCCGGTCTGGCCAGAAAGCCCCATCTCCTGGGCGTCGATGCCGGTTCGACCGACCCCGGTCCTTATTACCTCGGGGCGGGAAAAGCCTTCACCAATCGTTCGGGGGTGAAACGGGACCTCCGCTTCATGTTGACCGAGGGCGTCCGGCGGGGCATCCCCGTGGTCATCGGCACCGGCGGCGGCAGCGGCGCCCGGCCGCATGTGGACTGGTGCGAAGAGATCATCCGGGAAATCGCCCGGGAAGAGAAGCTGTCCTTCAAGATGGGCCTCATCCACGCCGACATTCCGAAAGCCCGTGTCCGGAAACATCTCCGCAAGGGCGAGATCGTCCCCCTGGCTTTCGTTCCGACGCTGACCGAAGAGATCCTGGACGAATCGGTGAACATCGTCGCCCAGATGGGGATCGAGCCGATTCAGAAGGCGCTGGCCGACGGCTGCCAGGTCGTCCTGGCCGGCCGGTGCTATGATCCGGCCGTCTTCGCCGCTCTCCCGATCATGCAGGGGTTCGATGAGGGGCTGGCTCTCCACATGGGCAAGATCCTGGAGTGCGCGGCCATCGCGGCGACTCCCGGCTCGGGAGCCGACTGCGCCCTCGGGATCCTCCGGGAGGATTCCTTCATCCTGGAAGCGCTCAATCCGGCCCGGCAATTCACTCCCGAATCGACGGCCGCCCACACCCTTTATGAAAAGACCGATCCCTACCATCTTCCCGGACCGGGAGGCGAGCTGGACTTGACCCGCTGCACTTTTACCGCCCTCCCCGGCGGCCGGGTCGAAGTCAAGGGAAGCCGCCATGTCCCGACGCCGAAATATTACGTCAAGCTGGAAGGCGTCCGGCGGGCGGGATACCGGACCGTCTCCATCGCCGGAACCCGCGATCCGATCATGATCAAGCAAATCGACGGGATTCTCGAAGCCGTGACCGGTCAGGTCCGCGAGATCCTGAAGGCCGAGAAAATCGACGGCCGGATCCAATTCCACGTCTACGGCAAGGACGGCGTGATGGGCGCCCTGGAGCCCGAGAAAGAGATCCGGAGCCACGAGCTCGGGATCGTCATCGAAGCGGTGGGCTCTTCTCCGGAAGCGGCCGATTCGCTTTGCAGCATCACCCGCTCGACTCTTCTTCATTACGGTTATCCCGGCCGGATTTCAACGGCCGGCAATCTGGCCTTTCCTTTCTCGCCCTCCGATGTCAGAATGGGGGAGATCTTCGAGTTTTCGGTCTACCACTTGATGCCGGTGACCGGCCCCGAGCTGTTCCCGGTGAAAACCGTCCGCGTTTGAGACAAGGGAGCCGCATCATGAAACGCAGCATTCTCTCCGTGGCCAAAGTCATCCGGTCGAAGAATTCCGGCCCTTACGAGCTGACCCTGGACATCATCTTTAAAGACCAGGCGGGTTTCGAGCTGTTCAAGCGCAGGAATATCGTCACCAAGCGGACGATCGCCGGTCTGTACCGCTGCCGGATTCAGGACATTCTCAAGATCGTCTATTTCGAGCCGGCCAAGGCCCTGAAGGTTACGATCAAGCGGCCGTTTCCGTCGGGGCATCCCGGCGAGACCGATATCTACGGCGCCCAGCAGCATGCGCCTTTGCTCGGCCTGACGTTTTAAAACGAATTTCAGGAGGCGGCTGATGATGAAGTCCAATCCTCAGCGGACGGTCCACCGGGAAACGCTCATCTATGCGACCTACTACGCTCCGCGCGGCCGCAACCGCCTCTATCTCGTCGCCGCCGAGCTGTCCCAGAAGTACCTGACGCCGACCGACCTGGTGATCGGCGTTCTGGGATCGGAGGGGTCCGGGAAATCGACCTTGATCAAGGGATTGTTCCCCGGATTGGAGCTGACCAACGACGACGAGGGGATCAACGTCCGCCCGACGCCGCTCATCGGCTTCGATCCCGAAGATGCCTTTTCCGGCCACACCTTCCACATCGACGTCCGCTATGAGCTGGCCTTTCATCAAAAATTCGAGCTGGCTGAGCTGATCCATAAAGCCGTCAGCCACGGACGGCGGGTGATTATCGAGCACTTCGACCTCGTCTACCAGGCCCTCGGCTACAACGCCCAGGTCCTGTTCGGCATCGGGGAGGAGATCATCGTCGCCCGGCCGACGGTCTTCGGCCCGTTTCCCCAGGCCATCAAGGAAATCGTCGACCGGACGATCAAGTACCGGTTGATGGCCCATTCGGCCGAGGACATCACCTGCTCCATTCTCAAGAGGGATTACCACTTCCCCTTCCCGCCGCTCCATTCCGACGTCCGGCAGGGCTTCGTCCTCAATTTCAGCCACCGGCCCAACGTTGACCTCAAGGAGCTCGAGCGCAAGGTCAAGGAGGTCATCGCCCAGAACGAACCGATCGGCGCCTGCGGCGAAAACCGCATCCGCATCGGCCGGCACACCATGCCCTGCACCGGAACGCGGACGCACGTGAAAACGGCCGGAGAAATCGAAAACTTCCGCCTCCTCCACGAATACCATTTCGACTCCCGGACCAAGGAGTATTACATCGTCGGCCTGGTCGGCCAGAAATCCTCAGCCGGGTTCGAAGAAATGATCGATATCGAGGATTACCTTCAGGGGTATGAAGAATGAGAGACAAGACAACGTACCGGCGGATCTCGGAAAAGCACGTCCGGGCGGCGAAGTGCGCCGGCGGCGAGATGCTGGCGATCGACCCGAAGGGCCTGACGCTTCTGGCGACGGAAGCGTTTTCCGACCTGGCCTTCCATCTCCGGCCGGCGTTCCTGGCCCGGATCCGGGCGATCCTCGACGATTCCCGGGCTTTCGCTAACGAGAAGTTCGTGGCCGAGGCGCTGCTTCAGAACGCGGCGATCGCGGCCGAGGGCGTTTTGCCGTTGTGCCAGGACACCGGCTCGGCCCAGGTCGTCGGCTATAAAGGCCACCGGGTGTTAACCGACGGCCAGGACGAAAATGCGCTGACGGCCGGCCTCCGGGATGTCTACCGGGGCCGGAACCTCCGGTATTCGATCATGGCTCCGCTCTCGGTCTTCGATGAAGTCAATACCGGCACCAACCTCCCGCCCCAAATCGACCTTCAAGCGGTCGAGGGCGGGGAGTATCATTTTTATTTCATGGCCAAGGGCGGGGGATCGTCCAACAAGACCGCTTTGTTTCAGGAATCGAAGGCCCTGCTCGAAGAAAGCCGGCTCGAAGCTTTTCTGGCCGAAAAAGTCCGGGCTCTCGGGGTGGCCGCCTGCCCGCCGTACCGGATCGCCGTCGTTTTGGGAGGTCTTTCGCCCGAGATGACCATGAAGACGGTCAAGCTGGCTTCGGCCGGATTTTTAGACGGGCTGCCGACATCGGGAAAAAAGTCCGGGGCCGCTTTTCGCGACCTCGAATGGGAACTGCGGCTGGCGAATATCGCCGAAGAGTCCGGATTGGGCGCCCAGTTCGGCGGGCGTTTTCTGGCCCACGAGGTCCGGTTTATCCGCTTGTCCCGCCACGCGGGTTCGTGTCCGGTCGGAATCGGGGTGTCCTGCAACGCCGACCGGAACTGCCGCGGAAAGATCACCCGGGACGGGCTCTTCCTGGAACAGCTGGAGAAAAATCCCGCGCGGTTTCTCGAGGGTATCTCCGGCGGCGCGGCGCGGCCGGGAGTTTCGGTCGATCTCGACCGGCCGATCGAAGCCATTCTCAAGGAACTCTCGGCCCTTCCGGTCGGGACGTTGGTCAGATTGTCCGGCCCGCTGATTGTGGCTCGCGATATCGCCCATGCCCGGCTCTGGAAGATGTTCAAGGAAACGGGCCGCGTCCCCGATTATTTTATAAACCACCCGATCTATTACGCTGGCCCGGCCAAAACCCCCCGGGGCATGGCGTCCGGAAGCTTCGGCCCGACAACGGCCCAGAGGATGGACGGCTACCTGCCGGAATTCATGGCCGCCGGGGCTTCAAAAATCACCCTGGGCAAGGGGAATCGCTCGCCCCGGGTGATCGAAGCCTGCAAAACCCACGGCGGATTTTTCCTGGGGACGATCGGCGGCGCGGCCGCCCTGATCGCCAAAGAGTACATCACCAAAAGCGAAGTGACCGACTTCGCCGACCTGGGGATGGAAGCCGTCCGCCGGATCGTTGTCAAAGACCTCCCGGCCTTCCTCATCTACGACGACAAGGGCGGGGATTTGTACCGGCGGTGAATGCGAGCTCTCGCTATCTCTCCAAGACGATATAGCCCGTTTCGGCCAGGATCCTGAGATAAGCCAGGGCCCGGTCGAGTGGAATGTCCATATCCAGCTCGGCGGCCGCGTCGGCCGCGACTTCCGCCACGGTATTCCGCCCGTTGACGAAATTGAGGAGCATCGAGGCCGACGGGCCCATCTCCTGGACCATCTTGGCGGTGTCCGGGTGGTCCTTTAAATATTTCGCGTAGGGCTCGAATCGAGCCAGCGATAGCTCTTTGCCCCTGACCGCGGGGGATATCGCCGGAATCCTCAGGGCGTCCTTCCCGGAAGCGGCCCTGGGGGCCGACGGCGCCGGCTTTCCGAGCGTCTTGGCCCGGACGGCCGCATATCCCAGGACCTGGTTTTTCAACGCGGCGGCATAAAGCTCCCATTGTTTCAGCCGGGCGGCTACGGCGGCTTTGGCCGCGGCGGAACCGGTCGAGATTTCGTCGATCGAGCCGATGGCTCCCATCTCGCGCTTGGCGGCGAAGCGGACCAGGTTCAAGGCCCGGTCCGTCTCGGAGGCCAGGCTTCCGGCTTCGGCCTTATCCAGCCGGGCAAAGGCCCGCGGCAGGTCGCGCTCGGCGACGCGCCGGTAACCGAAAGCCGAAGCCGAATCGGCCAGGTCGGCCGCCCAGGCGTCGTCCAGCGCGGCCGCGACCCACCCCGTGGCGGCCCCGATGAAGGCCACCCGTTTCATCTCGGTCGGGTCGGCCTTGTCCGGAGTGTCCGTGTCGGTGTGGTACCACTGGTCGGGCCAGGTGAAAAGCTCCACCGCGGGCACGGCGACTGCCGGAGCGACGAAGCAGACGTGATCGCTTCCGCCGGTGGCCTTGTGGATGTAAAAGCGGAAGGCGTCGCGCGAACCGTTCTTCTCTCCCAAGGGGACCGGAAAATTTTGGCCGCGGTACCGGCCTCGCGGTCCGTCGTTGAGATAGACGATGTCGTTGGTCCGCCAGACATAATTCATGACCGCGGCGGCCAGGCCGTCGTAGAAGGACGGCAGATGTCCGGGGCATTCGCTGAGCGTCAGCCAGGAATTATTCTTGCGCAGGGCTTCGCTGACCATGTCCATGTTGATGTTGATGGACAGCTTGTCGACCAGATCCGGATTGTGTTTGATGAACTCGTTGGTGCCCGAGATCTCATTGGGCCAGAGGAAATGGATGGCCCGGCGCGGCCGAGGCAGGGTTCCCGTTCCGATCAGCCGGTGCAAGGTCCGGAGGATTTCAAGCTGGACGGCGACGCCTCCCATCGAATCGTTGGCTCCGCGCTTGAGGTAGCCCTCGTAAAGGTGCGAGGTGAAGATCACTCCTTTTTTATCCGGCTCCGTGCCGGGGATCCAGGCGTGGATCATTTCGAAGCGATCGGGAAACTTTTCCACTCGGGCCGAGGCCCGTAAGACGACTCTACGGTTGAGCTCTACGTCCTCCAGCAGCTCCGACCATTGCCGCCAGGAAACCGCCAATCCGAGCTTGAGGTTCCTGGCCTGATCGAGCGAGACGCCCGAATAAATGACCTGGTCGGGGTCGAGGTAGCGGTCCTGGGCGTTGAAAGTGATGACGGCGACGATCCCGGCCGCGTCGAGGGCCGTCGTCATGTCGGCGTTCAAACCCCAAACCAGGGCCAGCTTGCCGCGCGTGGATTCGGTGGGGCCGGCCTCGCACATCGTCTTGGCTTCTTCCGGCGTCAAAGCCGGGACATAGATGAGCTCGCCGCTGACGTCGGCCGTCTTGGAGCCGCGCGAGATGAGGGCGGCGTCGGCGCCGATCCGGGCCAGAAGCCGTTTTTCGGGCTCGAGCGTCCAGAGTTCTCCCTCCATCGGATAATCGAAGGTGGCCTCGGGCTTGGCGGGCGGATATGTGGCCGCTTCGACGGTCGTGAGGCCGAAGGAGCGGACCAGGCGCTCGAGCTCGATCGTCTCCGACATGGTCTCGCGGAGCTCCTGGACACTGCGGACCCAGGGTGCTCCAGCCAGCCGCATCAGATTGTTGAAGGCCATCTGGCCGGAGACCTCGTTCGAGATCAGGGTCAAGAGCGCCTGGGGGAGGGGTGTCTTGATCGCCGTGCCGGGGCGGGCTTGCGCGCCGGGCTGGTTCCGGCCGGCTTGGCCGGAATCCGATGGCGTAACCGCAGGCGGCGGAACCTGATCGGGACGGGCCGGCGCCCCATTGGACATCAACGAGGCGGCGAACCCTATGAGAAAGACAAAGCGGAAAACCTTGGAACGACGAGAGGCGATGGGACTCATGTCCTCAAGTTTATCAGAAACGAACGAAAGGAAGGAGAGGCAGACGGATGGACATCTCAGGGTGATCTCCAGATGGGCAAAGTCGATTCGGTCGCTTTCAAAGACGGGCCTTAAAACAAGACGTCTTCCAGGACGGGCGGAGTTGGGATTGGTAATGAGCCGGGAGTCGTAACATTCCCGCGAGCCGATCCGTATTCTTAGAGAGCGCCAACAGGAGATTAATATGATCTTTGAAATGGATCGCATCAGACGGATTTCGACCCGAAAGGCCGCCGGGGCCGGTCTTCTGATAGGACTTGCGGCGATGGCTTTTTCTCAGACGTCGCGGCCGCGGGATTTCGCCCGGGAAGACGGCGTTCTTCCAGCCTCGAAGGTTCTCGACTTCATCGGCCTGAAACCGAGTCTGAAGGTTGGGGAAGCAGGCGCCGGTTGGGGATATTTTACCTTCGTCCTGGCCCGCCGGGTTGGGCCCGATGGCTTTGTTTACGCCAACGACATCAATTAAGAGAGCCTCGAGGAGCTGGAGCGGCATCGTCGGGCGAACGGTGGGACAAACATACAAACCGTGATCGGGGATCTCGATGACCCGCGTTTTCCGGTCGACGATCTTGATTTTGTCGTTCTGGTCGACGCCTTTCATGATTTCGAGAAGCCGGTCGAATGGCTGGTTAGGGTG
>CAYPKX010000054.1:18037-19266 GCA_964411395.1 uncultured Eubacteriales bacterium
ACTTCAAGAGCTTTTTCCAGAGCAACGTATGCTTGACGCAGTTCTCGAATCATGCGGCTTCCGGCACCGCCGGCATTCCGTTGTACGCTTCGGCCGGGGTTCGATAACCCAACGATTCGTGCGGCCGGGCGTTGTTGTAGAACCGAAAATATGTCGCCAATCGAGTACGCACTTCGGGCACCGTCCGATACTCGTGCAGATAAACCTCCTCGTATTTGACCGTCCGCCAGAGCCGCTCGACGAAGATGTTGTCGAAGACCCGGCCGCGGCCGTCCATGCTGATTCGGATTCCCTGGCTTTCCAGAAGTCCCGTAAATTCGGGGCTCGTGAACTGGGCTCCTTGATCCGTGTTGAAGATCTCCGGTTTTGCGGTTCGGAGGGCCGCTCTCAACGCCTCCAGACAGAAGTCCTTCTCCAGCGTCGTCGACAGCGCCCACGACAACACAGATCGGCTGAAGACATCCAGAATCGCTACGAGATAGACGAAGCCATGGGCGAGTCGAATGTACGTAATGTCGGCGCTCCAAACTTGATTGGGCCGCACGATTGCCACACCGCGGAGAAGATAGGGATAGATCTTGTGTTGACGGCCCGGAATACTCAACCGCGGCTTCCGGTAGATGACCGAAAGTCCCAACTCCCGCATCAGACGACGGATCCGTTTCCGGTTGACCCGGTAGCCCCTCTTGCGCAACTGGATCCTCAGCTTCCGGGTACCAAAGAATGGGCTTTGGGTAAATTCCTCGTCCAAGATCGTTCGAAGGATTTCGTCTTCCGGATCCTCGGGGATCGGGCGGTAGTAAAACGCCGATCGGCTCAAGCCCAGAAGCTCGCATTGTCGGATGACCGGAATCTCGGGATGTTCGGGCTCGACCTCGTCCCGCTTGGTCAAGACAGGAGCTTCTCGGATTTTTTTTTAAGCCAGTCCAACTCCACCTTGAGCTGCCCGATCTGCCGATACAGTTCGGCTTCGGTTTCTTCCCGGTCCTTTTCGACCCGCCTTCTCCGGTCGGAGAAGAGTCCAGGAAGTTTCTCGATAAGCTCGTTCTTCCATCTCGCGATCTGGTTTGGGTGGACGTCGTACTCTCCGGCCAACTCGGCGAGTGTTTTCTCGCCTTTGACGGCCTCGAGAGCGACTTTGGCCTTGAATGAGGCTTCGTACTGTTTCCGTCCCATACTGGACATAATGCCATACCTCCGTTTTGAGATACAGCGGGTCCGTTTCCCAC
>CAYPKX010000055.1:0-19201 GCA_964411395.1 uncultured Eubacteriales bacterium
GCGTCGTCTCTCCCCTGCCCATCGACATCGCCGAGCAGATGGGCGCCGGCCTGATCGTCGCCGTCTCGCTTCAGCCGGCCATCGGGAAACTCCGCCGCATTCTTCCTCCGCTGGCCGGGAGGCGAAGCCGGACCGGGGACGTCGATTCGGGCGACCGATCCCGGCTCGTGGATCAATTCGCCCGCCGATTATCGACCGCCCGGAAAGAGGAGCATGGCTGGCTGCGGATCGCCGATCAGTGGCTCACGGCCAAGCGCAGCGAGGCCGAAGACCGGAAAAAGATCCCCAACCTGATCGACATCGTCACCCGGACGATCGATATCATGGCCTATACGGAAACCCTTCAGATGCTGGCCGCCCACCCTCCGGCCGTCCTCTTCGAATTCGACTTTCCCGAGCTCGGAACTCTCGATTTCACCCGAAGCGAAGAGCTCCTGGCCGAAAGCCGCCGGCTTTTTGAAAAGAAAAAGCCGGAGCTCCGGGAAAAAATTCTGGACCGGCTGACGCTTCCGATTCCGCCGGTCCTTTAATCCGGATCGTTTTCCGCAATTCCGGCGAGTCCCGGGCCTTCCCGCCCGGCGGTTTATTCGAACCGGGCGACGATCATCCGGTTCTGGGAATTGTCGATCGTCTTCCCTTCGGCGGTGAAAAGGAAATCGATCCGGGCCCGGTAGAATTCCTCGATCTTGCCCCGGACGATCTTCATGGTCGAGTTCATCAGATGGTTCTGCTCGGTGAATCCCTCGCCTAAAACGGCGGCCGTCGCCGGCAGCCAGCGCGCCGGGAACTGGCCGGTCAGGTCGCCCCCCTCCCGATACCGGGCGATTTCCCCGTCCAGGAGCTTGAGGGCCGCGGCCTGCCCTTCGGGCGTCCGGGCCGAAAGATTGTTTTTCTTCAACCAGCCCAGGATGGCTTCCTTGGCCGGGACCAGGAGCCCGACGGTATACGGCGACTGGTTGTTGTAGAGCATGAATTGCTCAATGTAGGGGGACCCTTCGGTGATCGCTTCTTCAATGCCCTCGGGACTGTATTTTTCACCGTCATTGGCGATCAGCAGGCTTTTGGTCCGGCCGAGGACGTAAAGGAAACCGTCTTCGTCCAGGTAACCGAGGTCCCCGGTGTACAACCAGCCGTTCTTGATCGTCTCCCGGGTGGCCTTCTCGTTTTTCCAATAGCCGGCCATCACGTTTTCGCCGCGAATGACGATCTCGCCGCGCCCGCCGACCGGGAGCGGCGTCCCGGCCGAATCGCAGATCCGGACTTCGATTCCGGTTGCGATTCGTCCCGAAGAACCCAGCTTATGGGCGCCTCCGCTGTTGGCCGAGATGACCGGGGCCGCCTCGGTCAGGCCGTAGCCCTGGAACATGGGGATGCCCAGGGCATAGAAAAACCGCTGGAGCTCGATATCGAGAAGCGCTCCGCCGCCGACGAAGAATTGAAGGCGGCCGCCGAAATTCTCCCGGATCTTGCTGAAGAGAATTTTGTCATACAGGAGCAGCAGCGGTTTCTTCAGAGCCTGGCGGCCCTTTCCCCTGTTCCAACCCTCGGCGTTGAAAGCGATGGCCGTTCGCATGGCTTTTTCGAACAATCTCTGGACCTTGGGGCCCTTGTCCCGAACGCCTTTCTCGATGTTCTTGCGAAAGCTTTTCGCCAGGGCCGGAACGCTGAGGAGGATGTGCGGCTTGATTTCCTTGATGTTGACGGGAATGTTGCGGAGCGTTTCCAGGCCGGTCGCCCCGGTCTGGATCGAGGCCATGCTCGCTCCCCGCATGATCATGGTATAGACGGCGCAGGTGTGAGCGAAGGCATGGTCCCAGGGAAGGATAATCAGGCAGATCCAGTCTTCCTCGCACCGGACCAGGTCGAGCGACTGCTCGCAGTTGGCCGTATAGTTGCGATGGGTCAGAATGATCCCCTTGGGATCGGCGGTCGTCCCGGAGGTATAGCAAATATTGGCATAATCCGACTCCTCGACCGACTTCCACCGTTTTTCAAAGGCGGCCTGAGCTTCCTGAGGGAGAGCCGCGCCGGCCCTGAGGACGGCCCCGGCGAACAACTCGTCGCTCTCGAACGATTTGAGCTCGTCCAGGACGATGACCTTTTCCAGCTCCGGCAAGTCGTTCTTGATTTTCCGGATCTTCTCCACCTGACCCTGGGAAACGATCACAAACCGGCAGCCGGAGTGGCTCAGCCGGAACTTGAGGTCGGACGATTCGTCGAGCTTGATGGAAATCGGGACGTTGATGGCTCCGCAATAGAGGATCCCCATCTCGCTCATGACCCAGTCGTTCCGGCCTTCGGACATCAGGGCGACCCGGTCGCCCTTATTCAGGCCCAGAGATATCAGCCCGGCCCCGAAGGCCCGGATGCGGTCCCGCATTTGGGCGTACGTCGTCGGCTCATACGTGTCGGTTTTTTTCTCCCACATGAGGGGATTGTCGGGATACCGGACGGCGCTGGCTTCCATCAGGCGGGGAAGGGTTCGGGGTTCGGTCATGCGATCCTCCTTGGAGACAAACGACGGAAGGCGGGGGCCCTTGTCATGGCCGTATTCTATAATAAAAACCGGTTTTCGAGTAAAATAGGCCCATGGAAGCCGACCGCGCCACCCAGGAAAAGCTGGACGATATTCTCCGTCCGAGTCCGACGGCCAAGTCCTTCCGGATCACCCTGGTCTTCGGCCGGAAGCCGGATCCCCGTTACCCCAAGGCCGTCCTGATGGCCAAGCGAAATCCGACCTACAAAGAAGAAGGCGAAGGGGAGTGGATCCGGCATTCGGCCGTCTTTACCCCCGCCGAGGTCGAAGACCTGTTCGACCTGTTCAACCTCGTCCACGAATGGGACACGACGGAAGTCCTGGTCAACCATAAACCCCTTCCCTATGGGCACCAGCTCTGGCTTCCGTTGATGTGGTTCTACCGCCTCTGATCCGCGGCCGCCCCCCGTTTATTTAAAACCATCGCCGGCGAGCTTGTCCGGGAAAGTGATGGTGAACGACGTCCCGGATTTCGTCTCGGTCTTGACGACGCCCCCGATTTGTTCAATCAACATCGCGACCAGTTGGAAGCCGATCGATTCGGCTTCCGCCAGGTTGATTTTTCCGGGAAGACCGACGCCGTCGTCGGCGATCTCGAGGGTGTGGAAGGATTCCCCGCTTCGCGCGAGGCGGACAGTGATTCGGCCCTCGCGGTCCTCCGGGAAAGCATGCTGAAGAGAATTGAGGACGAGCTCGTTGACGATCAAGCCGAGCGGAATGGCTAAATTCACATCGAAGCGGGATGGACTCAGGTTGAATTCATAGCGGACCCGGGCCGGGTCGACCTGATAGACGTGGAAAAGGTGGATGACCAGATTCCGGACATACTCGCCGAAATCGATCCGGGCGAGGTCGCCGGAACGGTAGAGGCGCTCGTGGACAAGGGTGATCGCTTTGATCCGGTCCCGCGAAGAACGGAAGGCGCTTCGCAGAGCCGGGTCGGAAAAGGCGCCGGCCTGGTGATTGAGAAGCGAGGAAACCAGCTGCATATTGTTTCGGACGCGGTTCTGGATCTCCCGAATGAGGACGACTTTTTCCTCGAGCGAAGAGCGAAGGGCGTCGGTCGCTTCTTTTCTCCGGGTAATGTCATGGACGATGATCAGAGCCCCGTCCAGACCTCGATACTTGATCGGCACAGCCACTGTTTCCGTCGGGATCGAGGTTTCGTCCAGGCGGAGGATGATCTCCTCCTGCGGGGAGGTGTTTTTCCGGGCCTCGTGGATCAGATTCAATCGCTCCCGGGCCAGGTCCCGACCGTCGGGATGGATGCGGTCGAGCACCGGCCGGCCCAGGAGATCTTCGGCCGCCTTCGCCCCGAAGAGCCGGACGGCGGCCTCATTCAGATAAGCGAAATTTCCCAGGGCTTCGACAAAAATTCCGTCCGGCGCGCCTTCCACAAGCATCCGGAACCGCTCTTCGCTTTCCCGCCGGGCATCTTCGATCTTCCGCTTCTCCCAGTTGGCGAAAGCGTGGGCGGTGGCATCGGCGACTTCGGCGGCAAAACGGATTTCATCGCTCTGCCAGCGGCGCGGAGGGCCGACGTGCTCGCAGCTGATCAGGGCGACGATGGAACCCGAGGCCCGAACGGCCGCATCGAGAAGCGACCCGACGCCGAGGGGCCGGAAATAATCGTCTGAAAACTCCCGGGTTCGGGGATCGGCATAAACATCGACGGCGTCGATGATCCGGTCCCGGGCGAGGGCTTCAAAATACCGGGGATACCGGGCCGCCTCGAGAACCGGACCCGGAGAGTGGCGGTCCATGGACTTTTCATAGACATCCGTGCAACGGATGTGGCCGACCTCGGCGCTTCCCATCCAGATGCTGACACGCTCGACGTCGAGCGTTCGGGCGGTCGCCTCGGTGATCTCCTTCATGGCCGCGGGAAAATCGCCTTCAGCCGAGGAAGCGGATTTGGAAAATTGAAGGAGAACGCTTTGTTGAAGCCGGACTCTTTCCAGGCCGGCCGTCCGCTCCTCCTCGGCCCGTTTGCTTTCGGTGATGTCCCGGGCCAGCAGGTAGCGGCCCTTGATCTCCCCGGTCCGGTCGTAGATGTTGAACAGCCGGGTTTCCAGCCACTCCTCCCCTCTCCGGCTTTGCATCGACCGGGGTCCGGCCAGGGGGATGACCGCGGAAATCCGGTCCCGGAATTCCGGCCAAGGCTCGAAAAGCCGGTCGATCGGTCGGCCGTAATCCTTCCGGGAGACGGAAAAAAGCCTGGCCGCGGCCGGGTTGGCTTCGATCATCTTGTTGTCCGGGTCGAAGACGATGACCGCATCCGTCATCGAATCGAAAACACTCCCGTAGGCGACGGGCGTGAGATAGAGGAGCCGGTGTTTCAACATGCTCTCGGAGAGAACGATCCCGGCCGCGATGAAGCCGAACGGAGTGAAATCGACTCCGGGCGGACCCCACCCGAGAATATAGATCACGTTTCCGATCCACGGGATCAGCGCTCCGGAGATGATCCAAACCGCCTGCCGTTTGACGCTCTTCTGGGCCCTCTTGATCAGGCTCAAAAGAAGAGCCGTGGCGCAAAGCAGAAGGGCGTACGAGTAACCGGCAAAAAAGCGGAGGGCCGGCCCGTGGCTGTAAACCAGGACGGAAGCCGCCGCGTTCGGAGCAGGCTCGATCGCCGACCAGATCAGGCGGTGCGAGGCGTTGGTGAAAGCGAGAACGAGAACGATGGCCGGAATGAGCCAAAACAGCGCCCGAACCTCGCGCCGCCGGCGGATGGGGAATTCGCCGTATTCAAAACAGAAAAAGAAAAACAACGGAGAGGCGTTGACGATCGCCAGGTATTCCAGCTGCGAAAACAGAATCTTCAAGCGGGCGGGAACGAGGACAATTTCCAAAGCCGCGGTCAGCTGCCACCAAAAGAGGGCGAGCATCAGGAAAAAGAACATCCAACCGCCCGGGGATCGACGCCGGGGCCAGGTGACGAAGGCGAAGAAGAGGGGGACCAGGGCGCTAAGCAGAACAACCAGGGCCCAAAACGAAAACTGAAAGGTCATCGGTACGGTCCTCCGGGCCGTAAGGAAGGCCGAATCACCGTCCGTTCGTCATTATAGCAAAGAAAAGGGTCGCTCGACAGGACGACCGAAGGAGATCAGTCCCCCTCCTCGAAGCGGGCGGTGAAGTGGCGGAGGAATCGGGGTTCCTCAACGATGCGGATTCCTTTCACCCGTTCCGGCTTGCGGGCGATCGCGCCCAGGGCCTGGGCGACATAGAGGATGTGGGAAGCGGTGTAAACCCGTCGGGGAATCGCCAGGCGCACCAGCTCCAGGGCCGGGAAGATCTCCCGTCCGGATTTGGAATCCTTCCGGCCGAACATCACCCCCCCGATCTCGACCGCCCGGATCCCGGCTTCGCGATAGAGGGCGACGGTCAAAGCCCAGCCGGGAAACTTGTTCCGGGGAAGATGCGGAAGGAGCTTGTCGGCCAGGAGATAAATCGCGTGGCCGCCGGCCGGTTTGACGTAGGGAACGCCGGCCTCGTCCAACAGGTGTCCGAGGTAAGCCACCTGGGCCGTCCGGTATTCGAGATAATCCTCGTCCAGGACCTCGGTCAGTCCCTGGGCGATCGCTTCGAGATCGCGGCCCGCCAGGCCGCCGTAGGTCACGAATCCCTCGCCGATGATCAGGGTGTTTTTGATCCGGGCGGCCAGGTCCGGATCGTTGAGGGTGACGAATCCGCCCATGTTGACCAGGGCGTCCTTTTTGGCGCTCATCGTCGCCCCGTCGGCGAAGGAAAACATTTTTCGGGCGATGTCCCGAACCGTCCACGAGCCGTATCCCTTCTCCCGGCACTTGATGAACCAGGCGTTTTCGGCGAACCGGCAGGCATCGAAAAAAAACGGAATTTTCCGGCGACGGCAAACGGAAGAGACCTGACGGATGTTGGCCAGGGAAACGGGCTGCCCGCCGCCGCTGTTGTTGGTCACGGTCAACATGACCACCGGGACTCGGGGTCCGTTTTTTTCGAGGAAGGCTTCGAGCTTCCCGATGTCCATGTTCCCCTTGAAAGGCAGGTCGACGACGGGATCGTAGGCCTCGGCGACGGCCAGGTCGACGGCCCTGGCTTTGCGGAATTCAATATTGGCCCGGGTCGTATCGAAATGGATATTGCTCGGAACGCAGCTCTTCGTCCCCAGGATCGTTTCGAACAGCACCCGCTCGGCCGCCCGGCCCTGGTGGGTAGGGATGACAATGTCGAAGCCGAAAATGTCGCGGACCGCCTTTTCAAACCGGAAGAAGCTCCGGGCTCCGGCATAAGACTCATCGCCCCTCATGATTCCGGCCCATTGCCGGTCGCTCATGGCCGACGTTCCGGAGTCGGTCAGGAGGTCGATCAGGACTTTTTCGGCGGGCAGGCCGAACACATTGAAGCCGGCGGCCCGGAGGAGCTTATCGCGCTCCGGCCGGGTGGTCCGGCTGAGAGATTCGACCATCTTGATCCGAAAAGGCTCGACGGGCGGGGTGAGAAAAGCCATGTCAACCTCCCAGGGCGAATGCGGGCGAATTTATAAGGATGCGATCTTTTTCAAAGCGGCGAACCGGCTCTCGATTTCGGCCGGTTTGAGCGCGGCCAGCCGATCAATCCCGAAATCTTCGATCGTGAACGAGGCCAGGACGCTGCCGTAGACGGCGGCCCGGCGGATGGACGAGGCCCGAAGATCCCCGGCTTTGTCCAGAAAGCCGAGGAACGCTCCGGCAAAGCTGTCGCCGGCTCCGGTCGGATCGACCACGCCCTCGCACGGGTGGGCGATGATGGCGAACAGCGAATCGCGTCCGAAGACAAGCGCCCCATGTTCGCCTTTTTTCACGACGACCAGCCGGGGCCCGCGCTCGAGGAGGAGGCGTCCGGCCCGGATCAGGTTCCGCTCCCGGGTCATCAGCCGGGCTTCCTCATCGTTGGCAAAGTAGATGTCCGTTTTCCGGAGGACCCGGTCGAGCGCTTCCGGCTCGGTCTCGATATAGTGGCGGATCGTGTCCATCGCCACGAGCCGCGGCCTCTTGACCTGGGAGAGGACGTGTTCCTGAAGTCCCGGGCCGATGTTGGCCAGGAACAGAATATCGGGCGCCCGGTAGGAGGGCGGCAAAGCAGGCTGAAAATCCCCGAAGACATTCAAATCCAGGCGCATGGTGTCGCGCTGATTGGGATCGTCTCCGTACCGGCCCTCCCAGAAAAAGGTCTTTCCGCCCGGGACGATCTTCAATCCTTTCAGGTCGATCCCCCGTTTTTTCATGAGAGCGGCCGTCGCTTTGGGAAAATCCTCCCCGACGACGGCCACGATCCTGGGACGGGTGAAGAAGCTGGCGGCCAGGGCGCTGTAGGTGCAGGACCCGCCGACGATGCGCTCCCGGCGTTCCTCCGGCGTTTCGATCGTGTCGAAGGCGACGGACCCGACGATGACCAGGCTCATCCGCGAGTCCTGTACTCGGGGACGAAAAGAGCCAGCTTTTTCCGCGTCGCCGGAGGGACATGCCGGGCGGCCGTGACGACCGCCGCCGCCAGGACATGGCGGCAGGAACAAGCGGCGTCGTCATGAGGCGGCAGCGAGGCCAGGGCTTTCCGGATGGCGGCCTTGGCCTTGGCGATGTTCTCCCGAAGATTTTCGAAGATCATCCCGACCGTCACGCCTTCGTCCTGAGGACGCCACGAATCGTAGTCGGTGGCCAGATTCATCGTCGTGTAACAGATCTCGGCCTCGCGGAAAAGCTTCGCTTCGGTCGCCGCGGTCATCCCGATCAGATCGCCGCCCCAGATTCGATGCATCTTGGATTCCGCCCGGGTCGAGAAAGCCGGGCCCTCCATGCAGACGTAGGTCGCCCCGAGGCGGGCCCTGAGGCCGAGCCCGACGGCGGACTTGTAGCAGTGCTCGGACAGTTGGGGACAGACGGGATCCCCCAGGGAAATGTGGGCGACGCAGCCCTCGCCGAAAAAGGTCGAGGCCCGCTTGGTTTTATCGATGAACTGGTCGGCAAAGACGATGTCCCGGGGCCGGATGTCCTCCCGCAGCGAGCCGACCGAGTTGACCGAAATCAACCGGTCGATCCCGAGCATTTTGAAACCGTAGACGTTGGCCCGGTAATTGATTTCCGACGGGCTGTATTTGTGCCCGCGGCCATGGCGGCTGAGAAACGCGACCCGGTGGCCTTCCAGCGTTCCCAGAATGTACTCATCGGAAGGATCGCCCCAAGGTGTTTTGAGGCGGACTTCCTTCAGGTCGTGGATCCCTTCGATCTCGTACAATCCCGTCCCGCCGAGGATGCCGATTTCGGCCCGAGCGGACTCGGATTTACGGGCCGGCCGGGATTTCCCGGGGGACGCGGAAACGGCTTTTTTCGGCCTCATGGGCGCTCCTTAACGGATGTGTCCTCTCCGACTGAACGAAGACGTCTTCATCAGGGGAATCAAGTATAGTTTCCGGCCCGCTTGGCGTCAAGGAGTCGAGGGCCTTTCGGAAAATCGAAAGCCGGTTCGGCCGTTCGTTTTCGGAATATCCTCAGTAGAGAAGGCCGAGGCCCAGCTTCTTTCTCCTCTGCCGGTGCTTCTCGATGATTTGATCGGATTCCTTCATCAGCTCGGCCGCTTCCGCCCTGTATTTGGCCAGGGCGGCCCGGGCGGCCGCCTTTTCGCCGTCCGAGTCGGCGTTGTCAAGGGCGAGGATCAATCGGCTTTCGAGACCCGGATTCACCTTTTGGTTGATTTCGACGAGGCGCCGCTTTTCCTTTTCGACCGTTTCATCCTCGGCCTTCTGCAGTTCCGCGGCGATGGCGGCGTGTCGGCCTTCCCCGGCGATCTTGACCGAGAGATAATCCACATCTCTCCAGGCGGCTTCTCTGAAGCTCTCCCAATTCGTGCCGTTGAAGCGCTGGCAGCCGGAGTTGATGGTTTTTTTCAGGATCGGCTCATACGCCTTTTTTGCGGCGTCAAAGGCCTTCCCGGCGGCGTCGAGCCTGGCTTGGACGATCGGGAGCCAATCCTTGGGCAACTGGCGGAGCGGCTTGAGAACGGCGGACTGGCCGTCGGGAAGCGACTTCCAGCCGTTTAAAATGGGCCGGACCATGTCCGAATACTCGGGCTTGCCGCCCATGTTGACGCCGGCCTCATACATCCCCAGCATGCTCCCCACCGCCGCTTCGAGAAGGGCGGCGGCCCTCTTGGCCCGCTCGAGAAGGGCCGGCGCGTTCTTCAGCTGGTCCTTGCTCCACGTTTCATACATCATGTCCTTGACCTCGGCCAGGACAGCGTCGGCTTCCCGCATGTTCTTTTTCAATTCCTCGATTTTCAGGGGAGCGTTTTCCGCCGCTTTGGTCCAATTTTCGATGAACAAATTCTGTTGGCCCAGCCACCGGGCGACCCATTTGCCGTTTTCCGAAAGCTCAGAGAGGAACAGGTTGTAATCGGCGGCCCACTCTTTCTGGTCGCCGGGGGGATTATCCGACTTCTTTTGATAGAGGAGGACGTCGGACCAGTCGGTATACGCTTTACCGATCGATTCGCTCCATTTCCGTTGAGCCTCGAACTCGCGGGAGTCGGGGTCTTTCAGGACGATCCCGGCCTTGGGCAGATTGGCTTCCAGTGACTGCTCGGCCAAACGCCGGACAAGCTCCCACCGCAGCGGGGAGTCCTTGATATAGGTCTGGTCTTCGACCTGGGTTTGGTCCTGCCCGGCGCCGGCCGCGGCGGGAAACAGGAAAAGCGCCCCGCTGAAGACGGCCGCGGCGAGAACGGCGGAGATCGTTTTGTGGGTCATGTCGGCGCTCCTTAAAACTGGGCCGCATAATCGCGGATATACCAACGGCCGCCGTCCCTGCGGATGAGGGCATGGGGCTTGGGGGAGCCGTACTGGCGGCCCCGTTCGTCCCAGGCCTTGGTCCAGACCGTGGCCCGTTCGACCATCGGTTCGCTGATTTTTTTCGCCTGGGTTTTCTGGTCTTCCGTCATGAAAAAATTTTCCAGGCTGTTATTGGGGTCAAATCCCTTGGAAACCACGGTCGTCACCCGATCCACCGTGGCCTGGACGTAGAGCGTGGAGAAACGGATCTGATGCCAGTCCCAGTGATACATGACGCGGGACTTGGCCCGGGGCGTGGACTGCTGGTCGGGATCGATGCAGTCCAGAAAGAGCTTGAGGTTCTGCTCCTTGATGGCCGCCGCGTAAATCTCCAGAAGCCGCTCCGGGGTGACGTCGGCGGGGACGGCCGTTACCGAGTACAGCGGCCCCTTGATCTCGTCCATTCTCTCTTCGCCGGCGAAACGGCCGCCCGTTTCGAGGGAAGCGTCGGCCAGGGCGAAGGTCTTGCCCTCGATCCAAACGGCTTGAGGCTCAACCACCCAGCCCCAATAGGCCCCGCCGATTTTCTTTTTTCCCGCTTCCGGGACAAGGAGGGCGATATCCATGATCCGGCCGACCATGGTCATGGGCGTGTTTTCCGGAAGGTCGGAATTGACCAGGCGGCGATAGCGCTTAACCGCCTCATAAATCCCGAGCCAGCCCGGCGTGTTGATCTGGACGTAATAGAGCCCGCGCGTGCGGGAGCCGACAAAGACATACTCGCCCGAAAACTCCATGAACTGGTTCTCCGGGAAGATGAAGTCCGGGAGGATGACGGTCCGGCCTTTCATCACCCGGAGGCTCTCATCCCGGGGCGAAAGAGGGGGAAACGGCTTGGCGATCAGATTGTCCGAAACAATCGTTTTCTGAAAGGCCTGCCATTGGCCTTCCGCTTCCCCGGCGAACAGGCCGGCGATCGAGGCTTTGGCCGTCCGATATTTCAACATGTCCGGCGTGATCTCGATGAAATCCCCCTTGCTCGTCATGACCGCCTTGCTGGCCCGTTGGAAAAAGGATTCCACATCCGGATCGTCGGGATATTTTTCCTTCAGGGCTTTTATCCGCTTCAGAGCTTCCGTCTCCTCGTACCCCATCTTGAAATTCTGGCCTCGCATGCGCCCGGCTTTGTCTTCCAGCTTTTTTAAAAAATGCTCCGCCTGAGTCAGTTCGTTCTTCGTGGGTTTGAGATTCGATTTGGCTTGCGGCGGGGCGGATGAAGCGGCCGAGACCGCGGCGAAAAGGGCAAAGACGAGAATGACAGACACGACCTTCGGTTTGGACATTCCTCCTCCTCCGACTGTGAACTCGGCACCTATTCTTATCCAATGCGCCTGATTTTTCAACTTGCCGGGGAAAAGCGCCCCACCCCGCCCGGTTTGCAGCCTTCGATGCTTGACCTCACCGCCCGGGCGCCCTACCCATGATTTCGCATTTATGCTATCGTATCGGGACGCGAACTCCCCGCGGATACGGGCTGTTCTGCAGGATTTCCACCATGAAATACGCGTATTTGGATGCTTCCTCCGGCTTGAGCGGGGACATGTGCCTCGGCGCCTTCCTCGACCTGGGGGTTTCGCCGGCCGCCTTCAAGGCGGCGATCAACCGCCTTGGCTTGCCCGTCCGGGTCAAAGTCCGCGAGGTCGAGAGGTCCCACCTCCGGGCTCTGAAGGTCGATGTCGACATCCAGGGCCGCGGCTCGCAGGCCCGCCGGTTCAAGGACATCGCCGGATTGATAAAAAAAGCCGACCTCCCCTCCCCGGTCAAAGAGCGCGGCCTGGCCGTCTTTCAAACGCTTTTCGAGGCCGAAGCCAAAGTCCACGGCGAAGCGTTCGACGAAGTTCACCTCCACGAAGCCGGAGCCGACGATGCCTTGGTCGACATCCTGGGGACCTGCTGGCTGGCCGACCGTCTGGAAATCGGAGAAATCTTCTGTTCGCCGCTGAACCTCGGATCGGGCTCGGTCCGGACATCCCACGGAGTGCTTCCGGTCCCGCCGCCGGCGGTAGCCGAAATCCTCAGGGGCGTGCCCGTCTATTCGGCCCATGCCGCCTATGAGCTCGTCACCCCGACCGGGGCGGCCTTGATCAAAACTCTGGCCGGGAAATTTGTCCATTTTCCCGAACTGACCTACGACCGGATCGGCTGCGGAGCCGGGGGCCGGGATCTCGACACGCTTCCGAACGTCCTCCGGGCTTTCTATGGGGAGCTCCGGCGCTTCGCTCCCGAAAAAAGGATTCTGGTCCTGGAAGCGACGATCGATGACGCCAATCCCCAGATATTGGCTTCCTTCATGGACCGGGCCCTGGAAAAAGGCGCCCTGGACGTTTATCTGACTCCCATCGTCATGAAGAAGAGCCGGCTGGCGACCAAACTGACCCTGCTCTCCGAGGAAAGCACGCTCGAACCGTTGATCTCCGCGGTCTTCGCCGAAACCCCGACGATCGGCTTGAGGTATTTTCCAGTCGAACGCCGAACCCTGGCCCGCCGGATGGAGACTGTCCGCGTCGAAGGCCGGCCCGTCCGCATCAAAACAGCCCTTCTCAACGGCCGGGCGGTCAACGCCCAACCGGAATTCGAGGATTGCCTGGCTTTGGCCCGGGAAAAGAACATCCCCCTCAAGGACGTCCTCCGGCGGGCGGCTCAGGCCGCCGGCGAACGGTCCAAAAGTTGAGCGCGTCATGACACCGAAAGCCAAAACACGGGGCATGGACCTCCGGAAAATCGAACGCGGCGTCCGCCTGATCCTGGAAGGCGCGGGCGAAGACGCCGACCGACCGGACCTCCGGGAAACCCCCCGGAGGGTGGCCGGAATGTACGCTGAAATCCTCGGCGGGCTTCACGAAAATCCGGAAATCCATCTTCGCTGCGTCCACGAGGAAAAGCACGACGAGATGGTTCTGATCAAGAACATCCCTCTTTATTCGATGTGCGAGCACCACATGCTGCCGTTCGCCGGCGTGGCCCATGTCGCCTACATCCCCAAGAACGGCCGGATCGTCGGCCTCTCGAAGATCGCCCGGGTCGTCGAGACGCTTTCCCGCCGCCTTCAGGTCCAGGAACGGTTGACCAAGCAGGTCGCCGACATCATCATGGAGCACCTGGATCCGCTCGGCGTCATTGTCGTCATCGAGGCGGAACACATGTGCGTCTCCATGCGCGGAGCCAAGAAACCCAAGTCGATCACCGTCACCTCGGCCGTCCGGGGGATGTTTCGGTCCCGGGCGGTCACCCGCCTGGAGGCCATTTCCCTGATCCGGGGAGGATTGTCCAGTGGAAAAGAAGTCTGAGTCCCCGTTCTACGTCACGACGCCGATCTACTACGTCAACGACGTCCCCCACATCGGACATGCCTACACGACCATCATCGCCGACACACTGGCCCGGTTCATGAAAATGAAAGGGCGGGAGGTCTTTTTCCTCACCGGCACCGATGAGCACGGTCAAAAGGTGGAGAAAGCGGCCGCCGAGCACGGCGTCGCCCCTCAGGCCTGGGCCGACCGGGTCGTCATCCGGTTTTTCGACTTGTGGAAGGCTCTCGACTGCGAGCCGGATTTTTTCATCCGGACGACCATGGACATCCACGAGAAGGGGGTCCAGAAGCTTTTTCGAACCCTTCTCGAAAAGGGCGACATTTATAAAGGGGAATACAAGGGCTGGTACTGCGTCTCGGACGAAAACTTTCTGACCGAGGATGTCGCCATCGAGAAAGACGGAACGAAAATCTGCCCGGATTGCGGGCGGAAAGCCCAGGTCGTTTCCGAGGAGACCTATTTCTTCCGGCTTTCGGCTTACCAACAGAGACTCCTCGACCACTATGCCGCCCACCCGCAATTCGTCCGTCCCCAGAGCCGGATGAACGAAGTCACAAGCTTTGTCCGCGGAGGGCTCAGGGACTTGAGCATCACCCGGACGACGGTCAAATGGGGGATTCCTGTTCCCGGTGACCCGGCCCATTCGATCTATGTCTGGTTTGACGCCCTGCACAACTATGTCACCGGCATCGGCTACGACCGGGACCCCGGCCTGTTCAATAAATTCTGGCCGGCCTCGGTCCACCTGATCGGCAAGGACATTCTCCGTTTCCATGCCGTTTTCTGGCCGGCTTTTCTCCTGGCCTCGGGCCTGCCGCTGCCCGGTTGCGTCTTCGGCCACGGCTGGTGGCTCAAAGACGAAGCCAAGATGTCGAAATCGAAAGGCAACGTCCTGGATCCGTACGTCCTCATCAAGGCCATGGGGCCCGATCCGCTCCGTTATTTCCTCCTCCGGGAGATTCCCGTCGGCTTGGATGGGAATTTCAGTCATGAGGGATTCATCCACCGGGTCAACTCCGACCTGGCCAATGACCTCGGGAATCTCGTCAGCCGGGCGCTGACCATGATCCGGAATTATTTCGCAGGGACAATCCCTGAAAGCGGACCGGAGGAGCCGGCCGATGCCGACATTCGGACGGCGTTCGAAGAAATGAAGGACCGGGCGGTCGCCCAGTTCGAGGCCTATGCCGTCAATAAAGCCCTGGAAGAGATCTGGGCCTTCATTACCGCGGTCAATAAATACCTGGCCGACAATGCTCCCTGGAAGCTCCACAAAGATCCGGCGCTCCGACCGCGGCTGGCCAGAGTCCTGCGAACAGCCGCGGCTTCGCTCCGGGGAACGGCGGCGCTGGTCGCCCCGGTCATGCCCGGATCGGCTCAAAAAATTTGGGAATCTCTCGGTGAACCCGGGCGCGTCCGGGACATCCGTTTCGACCGGTTGAGTTTCGATCATCCCGGACTCGGGCAGGCGGTCCGCGCTCCGGAGCCGCTCTTCCCCCGCATCGACTTGAAAGCCTTCCTGGCCGAAGACATCAAACCCGTAAAGGAATCCCCCATGGACGAACAAAAACCGACAACTCCCGAATCAGCCTCCGCCCCCCGGCCTTCCCCGACGGCGGGATCGTCCCAAGCCGCGGCGACGGCCGAGACTCAGGTCGCTCCGGTCAAACCTCTGGTGACCTATGACGAATTCGCCAGAATGGAGCTTCGAGTCGCCCACGTGCTCGAAGCGGTGAAAGTGGAAGGGGCCAAAAAGCTCCTCAAGCTCAAAATCGACCTTGGGACCGAACAACGGCAGATTGTCGCCGGCGTGGCCGAGACTTACGCGCCCGAACAGCTCGTCGGCAGGAAGTTCATTGTCATCGCCAATCTGAAGCCGGCGGTCATCCGCGGCGTGGAATCCCAAGGCATGCTGTTGGCCGCCGTTTCAGGCGAGAAAGCCGTCATCCCCTTCTTCGATTCCGAAGTGCCGGCCGGGGCCAAAGTCAAATAGCGGGCCGCTTCCGGGCGGATTTCAAGAAAGGTAGGGAACGAGGCAGCCGACCGGAATCGCTCCCTCGCGGATGATTTTGGGAGCCGGGCCGGTCAGGTCGATGATCGTGCTGGTCAGCCCGCCGGTCGTGCGTCCCCCGTCGAGGATCGTGACGTCCCGTTCCTGAAAATCCCTGATGATTTTAAAGGAATCGGCGTTTTCTCCCTGCCCGGAGATGTTGGCGCTGGTCGCCGTGAGAGGGACTCCCAGGTCCTTCAAGAATTCTTGAAGCCAGGGCAGGCCGGGAACCCGGATGGCGACCGTCCCCCCCTTGCCCAGCATTTCCCTGGGAAAGAGCGGGCGGGCGTGGACGATGAGGGTCAACGGGCCAGGCCAGAACAGCCGAACGAGCTCGTAAAAAATCCGCGGAAGGCGTTCGGTGCAGGACATCGCCGCATCGACATCAGCGGCGACGACCGAGAGGGGCTTCCCCTTGTCGCGTCCTTTCATGGCGTAAACGGCCTTCACTCCCTCCGGAGAAAAGGCGTTGGATCCCAATCCGTAAAAGGTTTCGGTCGGGAAGATGACGAGGCCGCCGGCCAGGATGCCTTGGCGGACCTTCTTGATCGGCTCGGGTTCATATTGCTTCGTCTGAATACGAACGACGCTTGCTGACATCTCGTTTATTCCCTCGGGGGCGATTATCCCCTATTTTTCCGATAAATTCCACTCTTATTTAGCCGGAATAATCGACGGGCCGGAGGAATGGCTGCGGAGAGGAGGGAGAAGGCCGGCCAAACCCGGACAAGGCGAAAGCCGGCCTCCCCGGCGCGGACAGCGGATCAGAACCAGTAATTGATGCCGACGAAGATCTGGACACCGCCGACATCGCTGTCGTCGAATCCCTGGAAGGCGTTGGTAAATTCCACCCGGCAGGAGTTGTACTGAGCACCAAGGTCGACCGTCATTCGGGGGCCGATGGGGATCATCACCCCGCCGAAGGCCTGCCAGCCGAAGGAAACGCGTCCGAGGCCCTCGCTCTCCTCGGCATAGACACTGTAGACGGGATAGACCAGGGCCGTGCCCCAGGGATCCTCATAGATGTATTCATCGCCGAAATCGATCATATCGCCTTGCATCCGAATGTTCCAAATCATCGCCTGAACACCGCCGCCGATATAGGGAACAATGTTCCCTCTCCGTCCCAGGGGAGTCCACTTTAACGAAAGCTGGAGGGGAGCCGCCGCGAGGGTGACGGAATGCTTGAGCTCGGATCCGCCCCGGAATTCATCCGCCGGGAAGGCATAGTCCCCGTCGGAAAGCCCGAACGCGACCCACTCCTTGTAAAGAGCCGCCTTGTTTTTGCGGAAAACATCGAGTCCGACGGTCAGGCTGAACGACCGGCCGAGAAAAGCTTCATAATGAATACCGAGGGAAGCATCCTGGAAACTCGACTTCTTGAACGTCATGTTGTCGAATTCGATATCCCAGAAATTGCCATTCAGGCGGGGGATAAAATATCCCGCCTTAAAGGTAAGGATATTGGCCGAGGCCGTTCCCGCGGCCAGAACGAAAACAAGGATTGCGGCGATCATGCTTTTTTTCATCGTCATTCTCCTACCATCATGCCGAGAAATGTTGCAATTTCCGTGCCAGCCGGCTCCCTGGGAAAAACGGCCTTCGGCTGTGTCGAAAAACGGTCAAGTGTCCTCTTTCCGGGGTAATCGCCTCCTCCAACCGGTGAGACCGCCTCACTTCTTGACCGCCGCCTTTACACTCCGGTCAAAAGACAGCGTCCACGAACCCCAGGGGGTTGTGATCTCCGCCTCGCCCCAGACCCGGACATCGACGGCTGAAGCGCTCAAACCGTCGTAGACCGCTCCGCCGGTTTCAAAAAAATCCAGAATCAGCGGAAACGAAAACACCTTGCTCCCCTTCGCCTCGACCTTGGACCCCGCTCCCGTCTCCCCCGCCGTCGCCTTATAGCCGGCCAACTCAAGGGCATAGCTCAGCCGATCCAGCGTGAAAGAGAAACCGTTGGGGTTTTCGATCGCGAAACCGGTCGATATCTCGCCCCCTCCGATGGTCAGGGAACGGGCTACGACCGGGGTCGGGACGAAGACGATGCCCCGGTAAACGGGAAAATCGCTCGAAAAGGCGATCATCACCCGCTTTTCCTTTTTCCGCTCATCCTCGAATGTCATCCCGCCGGCGATATAACAGAACGCCAGGTCCTTGTCTTTCAATCCCGGCACTGCCGGGAAGAGATGGACGTAGCTCAAACGGACGGGAAGGGCAATGACCGTTTCGCTTCGAGGTTCAACCAGGATGGAGCTCTCGAGCGGGACCTGAAGGTTGAGATATTCGGTTTCGTCGACAACCGCCCGGTAATCGTAGCGGGTCAGCCGGATCGGCGCGCCCGAAGGATTCCGGAGAATCAAGCGGAAAACAAGAGTCAAGCCCTGGGGCGTCGCCTCGACAATTCGTTTTTCTTTGAGCAAAACCGAGGGATCAGCCGCTTTTTGACCGGCAAATCCCATTCCGAAAACTCCGACGGTCAAAACAACGGCCGCCGCCGCGGCCCGCCTATCCATGAAAGGCCACGTCGAGCCCGAACGCTTCGGGGCTCGTCGTCTTTCCCTTGAGCTGGACCTCCCCGAGGGAAATCCATTTGCGCGAGGCGCCGAGAACGGCGGCGATTTCGGCCCCGACGACGATCGGAACTTTCTTGACCTTGCAGACGCTTTCGAGCCGGAAGGCCAGGGTGACGGCATCCCCCATGATCGTCAGATCCCGCCCCGACTGGACCCCGACGTTTCCGCAGGAAACGAGGCCCTGGTTGATTCCGACGCCGACACGGAAAGGGAAATCGGGATAATCGGGAAGGGACACACTCTCGGCCAAACGGTGCAGCTTGATCGCCGTTTCGACGGCCCCGGCGGCGGCCGCCGTGGGCGCCGCTTTGTCCACCGGCCAGTATGCCATGACCGCGTCGCCGATGAATTTGTCCACGACGCCCCCCCGGGACATGATGGCCTCCGAAGCATCCCGGAACCAGGATCCCAAAAACCGGGATAGGACATCGGGAGCCAGGAGCTCTCCGATCCGGGTAAAATTCCGAATGTCGCAGACGAGGATGGTCATCTTGCTCATCCGGACGGCCATATGGGTCCGCTCGTAAATCGTCTGGGTTCCCGAAATCTCGGCCGGCTCTTCGCCTTCGAACTCGAACCGGAGAATCGTGTCCCCCACCCGGACGCAATCGCCCGATCGGAGGATGGTCGGCACGAGAAGGAGCTTTTCGTTGAGATACGTGCCGTTGGCGCTTCCCAGGTCCAGAAGGGAAAACTCCGTTTCCCCCTGGCGGCGCACAAGGGCGTGCTGCCGGGATGCGGCCGCGTCTTCTTTGAGGCAGATCGTATTCGCCGAGGCCCGTCCAATCGAGGTGGTGTTGCCGAGCTCGACTCTTGCGCGCTCACAACCGGTTCGTTCAACGATGAAGACGGCGTTCATGGGCGCCGGCCTCCTTCCATTTGAGC
>CAYPKX010000056.1:0-19188 GCA_964411395.1 uncultured Eubacteriales bacterium
CCCGCGGCAACGGCGTCTGGAAATCGACCGACGCCGGCAAGACCTGGACCAACGTGGGCCTGCTCAAGAGCTACTTCATCAACAAAGTCGCCATCGACCCGAAAAATCCCGACATCGTCTATGTGGCGGCCGAAGGCAAGCTGTACGACAACGAGCTGGACAGCGAGCGCGGCTTGTACAAGACCGTGGACGGCGGCAAAACCTGGACCCGGATGGGAATCCTGCCCGACCGGGGCATTTCCGATTTCGTCGTCGATCCGACCAATTTCGATGTGATCATCGCCGGCGCTTATAAATTCTACCGCCGGGCCTGGACGTATATCGATCGCCAACCCGGCAACGACCTGTACAAATCGACCGACGGCGGCAAGACCTGGAAAAAGCTGACCAACGGTCTGCCGGCCGGCAAGGAACTGGGCAAGACCGGACTGGCGATTTATGAAAAGAATCCCAAAATCGTGTACGCCCGCCTCGACGAGGAAATGAACCTCGGCCTGAATCTGCGGGAAAATGCGGCCAATTACAACGCGAGAACGGGCTTTTTCCGCGAGGGGGCCTCGATCGCCAAATGGAAAACCGCCAAGATCAAACCGGAGATCGCCCAGGGACTCAAGTGGACCCATCCCGAAGCCGAAAACGACCAGGCCCTGCTGGCCAAGCTGAACGAGTTCGTCCGGGACAAGGATTTTCTGACGAAAAACGGCCTCGATTCGGCCAAGCTCGCCGCCGCAGGCCGGAAAGTCTACGCCAAGGATAAAGATCTGATCCAGGCGATCGATGATTTCGAACAATCCGAAAAGGTTCCGGAATCCGACGAGACCAAGGGCCGTTACCAGGTTCGGAACCGGTTCGCCCTGACGATGATGTACGGCGACATTTTGGCGCCTCAGGCCGCGGCCACCCGGTCGGGGTACGTCTATCGCTCCGACGACCAGGGCGAAACCTGGACGAAGATGACCGGAAACAAAGGCGCCCAGGTCAACCAGACCGAGGGCGGCTACTACGGCCGGATCTACGTCGATCCGACCAACGACAAGATCGTCTACTGCTGCGATACGAACGTGACCTTTTCCACCGACGCCGGAAAAACGTTTGCCGTCGCCCCCTGGGATGCCGGCGATCAGCAGCTCCACGTCGACCACCGCGGACTCTGGATCGACCCGGCCAACGGCAAGCACATCCTCAGCGCCAACGACGGCGGAGCCGGAGAAACCTGGGACGGCGGAAAGAACTGGCACCAGAAATCGACCATCAGCGCCCAGCAGTTCTATGATGTTTCGGCCGATATGGAGCAACCCTACAACATCATGGGCGGCACCCAGGACAACGGCGCCTGGATCGGACCCTCGCAGAATCGCAACCGGAAGGGCGTCTACGCCGCCGACTGGAACTATCTCCCGACCGGAGACGCGTTCTACGTCGTCCGCGATTGGTGGAATCCCGAATACATCTACTACGAGAGCCAGTTCGGCGGGTCCAGCCGGCAGAACCTGAAGACCGGGGAAACCATCCGGCTGGCCAAGCGGACGACTCCCGAAGAATCCGCCGCCGGCGTTCCGGCCCAGCGTTACCAGTGGAATGCTCCGATCGTCCTTTCGCCGCACAATCCCGGGATCGTGTTCATCACGTCCCAGTTCGTCCACCGTTCGCTCTCCCGCGGCGGCCTCGACACCTGGCAGACCATCAGCCCGGATCTGTCCCGCAACGATCCGGTTCGCCAGGCCGAATCCAAAAAGACGAATCTTCAATACGCCACGATCTACACCTTCGCCGAATCGGTCAAGAAGCCCGGCTTGTACTGGGCCGGAACCGACGACGGCAACGTCTGGGTCACGCCCGACGGCGGCGTCAACTGGACCAACATTACCGCCCAGTTCTACGACATGAAGACGGGCAAGGCCAAGCCGAACCTCAAGGGCGCCCTGATTCCCTTCGACCGTTGGGTCAAGCGGGTCGTCCCCTCGCGGTTCGATGAGAAAACCTGCTATGTGTCGTTCAGCGGATACCGGACCCATAACGAAGACAAAACCTGGATCTTCGTGACCAAGGATCTGGGCAAGACCTGGGAAGACATCTCGGCCGGGATGAATATGCCCGTCTGGGACCTGGAAGAAGACCCCGATAATGCCGAGGTCCTGTACATCGGGACCGAAAACGGCGTGTATGTCACGATCGACCGGGGCAAGAACTGGGTGCCGTTCTCGACAACCGCGCCCCACGTCATCATCCGCGACCTGGCCATCCAGGCGCGCGACCGCGACATGGTCATCGGCACGTACGGCCGGGGCATCTACATCGCCGACATCGCCCCGTTGAAAGAGATGAAGCCGGAGATTCTGGCCAAGGACGCCTATCTGTTCAACGTCGAGGATACGATCCGTTGGAACCGGTTCGAGCAGAGGGGCGAGGATTACGGCGTATTCGCCAAGGTCAACAATCCGGCGATCGGAGCCAACCTCTACTACTACCTGAAAGCCGACGCCAAGAACGTCAAGCTGACCATCAAGGACCTGGAGGGGAATATCATCCAGGAAATTTCCGGAGCGGCCAAGAAGGGTTTCCAGAAAGCGTTCTGGACTCTGAGCCGGCGGGCCGAGCCCGGCCAGCCTCAGCCCCCGATGGCCTTTGGTGGCGGACGGGGAGGCTTCGGGCGCCAGGCCGACAACGGGACCTATAAAGTCACGCTGAACGTCGACGGCAAGGATATCGAGACCAAAAAGCTCAACATCCTTCCGGACCCGCTTTTTAAATAATCCGGGTTCCGAGAACGGATATGAAAGGCCCCTCAAGGGCCCTTGTCCCCGCTCTGCTGGTTTTGCTGGCGGCGGGGACGCTGGGGGCCCAGGATTTCGGTACGTATCATAATTACGCGGAAACGACAGCGATCGTCCAGGGGCTGACCAAGTCAGCCCCTGGACTGGTCAAATTGATCTCCCTGGGGAAGACACGGGAAAAGCGGGACCTCTGGGTTCTGGAAATCGCCCTGCCGGGAGGGATTCCGGCCGAGGAGAGGCCCGGGCTCTTGATTGCGGCCAACTTCGCCGGCGACTCGGTCTTCGGAAGCGAGCTGGCCCTGGCCGTGGCCGATCACCTGGTGAAAAACGCGGCCAAACCGGAAGTGAAGTCCTGTCTGGAAAACACCGTCGTCTATATTGTTCCCCGAATGAATCCGGACGGGGCGGAAGCGATGTGGGCTCCCTTGAAATGGGGCCGCCGAACCAACGCCGTCCCTTTCGATGATGACAACGACGGCCGGACCGACGAGGACGGCCCGGACGATCTCAACGGAGACGGCTGGATCACGATCATGCGCGTCCCCCAACCGGGAGGCGTTTATCTGATCGATCCGGAGGATTCGCGGTTGCTTAAAAAGGCCGATCCAAAACTCGGGGAAAAGGGCGTTTATTCCCTTTATCTGGAAGGCCGGGATAACGACGGCGACGGCTTCATCAATGAAGACCCGCCGGGCGGTGTCAATCTCAACCGCAATTTCATGCACGAATACCCCTCTGACCAGCCGGAAGCAGGCCGGTTCATGGCCAGCGAATCCGAAACCCGGGACCTTCTGGCCTGGATGATCCGCCATCGCAATATCGCCGCCATCCTGACCTTCGGCGAGAACGATAACCTGATTTCTCCTCCGGGAGGGACATCCCGGGCTTCGGCCGGCCGGCGCTTGGAACTTCTCGCCGCGGCTGAATCGAGTCTCGAGGGCGCGGATAAAACGGGAATATTCCCGGCGCTCGGCGGTCTGCGGGGAGGACGGGTTCGGGGAGGCGGAGGGGAGATGTCTCTCTCTCCCGAAATGCTTACGATGCTGATGGGTTCGGGCGGAGGACAATTTGTTTTCGGCGCTCCTCCGGGCGGAGCTGCGGCTCAGACGGCTCCGGCTTCCGGCCGGAGGAACATGCCGTCCCGGACCGCGCCGACCTCTTATCTGCCCGCCGATGCGGAATATTTTCGTCTCGTCGCGGCCAAATACGCCGAGATGACCGGTATCCGGCAAGCCCCGCTCACGGTCAAACCCGAAGGCGCGTTCTTTCAATATGGTTACTTCCAATTCGGAGTTCCGTCCTTTTCGACTCCGGGTTGGGGATTTCCGGAGGCCCCCCGGGGATCCGGGCAGGGGATGATGGGAGGTCCGGGCGGAGGCCAAATGCCTTCCGGACAAGCCGCCGGACGTCCGGCAGCCTTCCCGGCCGGACGAGCCGGGCTGACCGGACCCGATGTTTCCGGCGGCGAGACGCCCCAGGCGGTCGATCGGGCCATGATCCAATGGATGGATAAGGAAAAAATCGACGGGTTCGTCGGCTGGACCAGGGTGAAGCATCCCGACCTGGGCGATGTCGAAATCGGCGGCTTCAAACCGTACGCCGCGTCCAATCCTCCGGCTTCTCAAATCGCCGCGGCGGGCAAATCCCATGCGGAGTTCGTCCTCCATCTTGCCTCCCTTTTCCCGAAAGTCCGGATCGAGTCGCTTGAAGCGGCCGGACAGGGAGGGGGGATTTACCGGATCAAAGCCGCGGTGGCCAATATCGGATTCTGGCCGACAGCCACGGTCCAGGGGCTCCAGGCCCGGGCCGTCAAGCCGACCTTGGTCCAGCTCCAGGTCGCCCCGAATGCGGTTTTGTCCGGAAATCCCAAGACGGCGTTCATTCCCCAAGCCCTGAACGGCTCGGGCGGCCGGGCCGAATTCGAGTGGCTCATCAAGGCCAAGGCGGGCGATAAGATCGCCCTCAAGGTCGTGTCCCAAAAAGGCGGCGGTGAAACCCGGGCCGTGGTCTTGAAGTGAGGATGATATGAAAGTAAAAACCCTGATCCTCTTCACGATTTTGGCCGCCGGCCTGGTTCTGGCCGCGCCTCCGGCCGCTCCCCAGAAATCCTCCGACCCCCAGTTTAAAATCAAGCTCGACTTCAATCGTTGGCACGACACGGAGGAGCTCTACGCCGATTTCCGGCGCTTGGCCGCCATTTTCCCGAAATTTGTCAAGGTCTCCTCCATCGGAAAGAGCCATGACGGACGGGACATCATGTTGGTGACGGTGCATAATCCCGAAACCGGACCCGAGATGAGCAAGGCCGCGATGGCCATCGAAGCCAATGTTCACGGCAACGAGATCCAGGGCGGCGAGATCTGTCTTTATACCGTCTGGTATCTGATGGAAAACTACGGCCGCCTCGCGCCGGTCACCCGGCTGGTCGACGAGCGTGTTTTCTACCTCATCCCGACAATCAACCCGGACGGCCGGCAGTACTTCATGGACTCGGCCGGCGGCCGGGCCCGCTCCGGCCACGTGCCGCTGGACGACGACAGCGACGGGCTGTTCGACGAAGACCAGCCCAACGACCTCAACGCTAACGGCGTGATCGAACAGATCCGCAAATATGTCCCCGGCAAGGGCAACTACCGCCTCAGTCTCGCGGACCCCCGGATTCTGGAACCGGTTCCGTTCGGGGAAAAAGGCGACTACCTGCTCCTCGGCCAGGAGGGGATCGACGATGACGGCGACGGCCAGGTGAATGAAGACGACCTTGGCGGTTACGATCCCAACCGGAACTACCCCAGCGATTGGCAGCCCAGCTACATCCAGAGCGGAGCGATGGATTACCCGATGCAGCTCCCCGAAACGAAAGCGGAAGTCGAGTTCCTCGTCGCTCATCCCAACATCGCCGGGTTCCAGTCTTATCACAACAACGGCGGCATGATCCTTCGCGGCCCGGGAGCCGAATCCACCGGCGAGTATCCGATGACCGATGTCGCGGCTTATGACGAGCTGGGAAAAACCGGCGAACGGATCCTGCCGTTCTATGAGTACATGGTCATTTGGAGCGGCCTCTACACGGTTCACGGCGGCGGAATCGATTTCACCAACGACGGCCTGGGGATTCTCTCCTTCTCCAACGAGCTCTGGAACGGGGAGCAATATTTCACCAGCCCCGAGCTCAAAGCTCAACAGCAGGACCCCGCCAGCCCGATCGCCCCGTCCCGCTCGCGGTATTTCTTCGACGACAAGCTGGAATTCGGCGATCAATTCATGGAGTGGACGCCGTTTCAGCATCCGACTTACGGCGAAGTCGAGATCGGAGGGAGCTGGAAGAAGACCACCAGCCGTGTTCCGCCGCGCTTCATGCTCGAGGAATTATGCCACCGGAACATGGCCTTCACCCTTTATCAAGCCGACGAACTCCCGAAGATGAAGATGGGGGAGGTCGAAAGCCTGAATCTCGGCGGCGGCGTTCATCGACTCTTTGTCGAGGTGTCCAATCCCAAGGTGACGCCGACGATCCTGGAAAAAGCGGGCCGGTCCAACACCGTTCGCCCGGATATCCTGACGCTGGAAGGAAAGGGCGTCGAGGTGATCGCGGCCAGCTGGATCGCCGATCGGGAATCGTTCAAGGTGAACCCGACGGTGACGTCGTTGATCGATCAGAACGACCTCAAGCGAATCCTCCTTCGGAACGGAACGCCCGGGAAGACGACCCGAACCCTGATGTATCTTCTTAAAGGCGCCGGTCCCGTGACCGTGAAATACGACTCGGTCAAGGGCGGCCTCGTTTCCAAAACCGTCGAGTTGCGCTGACGGTCGACATCCGTCCTCCCGCTCCCGGCCGAGTCCGGGAGCGGGAGGATGAACGGAGATTTGACAAATTCCCTGCTTCCGGGCTAAATAAGGGTCGCGTTTGAGCCGGTTTCGACCGGCGAAGAGAGCGCGGGCATAGCTCAATGGTAGAGTACCGGCTTCCCAAGCCGGGTGTTGTGGGTTCGAGTCCCATTGCCCGCTCTCTCTTCTTTTCTTTTTAAGGGACGGATCACATGAATCTCGATTGGAACTTGTTGATCGACCCGGTTCCCACGCCGGGCGATTGGAATATGGCCGTCGACGAGTTTCTTTTCCGGTCTTTGACCGATGCGCCGGCGACGTTCGTCCGTTTCTATCGCTGGATCCGGCCGACGGCTTCGCTCGGATTCGGCCAGACA
Source organism: uncultured Eubacteriales bacterium (assembly GCA_964411395.1). Taxonomy (GTDB): domain Bacteria; phylum Acidobacteriota; class Aminicenantia; order Aminicenantales; family UBA4085; genus JAAZPG01. The sequence goes on from CAYPKX010000056.1 coordinate 6,980, forward strand.
ACCGCCCGGGTCATCGATTTGGAGTTCTGTCGCAGCCACGGAGTGGATGTCGTTCGGCGCCCGACCGGAGGAAAGCTCGTTCTCCATCACCGGGAAATCACATATGCGGTGATGTCTTCCGATACCGGGGCGTTCACGGCCACCCTGGGAGGATCCTACAAGCTGATCTCGCAGGGACTCGTCCAAGGTTTGAAACGGCTCGGTTTGACGGCCGCCCTGGCCTCGGAAACGCCCCGTGATTACGTCAAGGGCATCGTCCCCTGTTTCTCCCAGCCGGCGGAAAACGAGATCGAAATCGACGGGCGAAAGATCATCGGCAGCGCCCAGAAACGGATCGGAAATCGATTCCTCCAGCACGGCTCGATTCCCCTGGAGGGGGACGAAGGCCTGTTGGCCCCCGTGGCCCGATGGACGGATCGGGCCCCCCGGCTGCGCATGACCTCGCTTTCCGAAGCCTTGGGCCGGGCGGTCGGCTACGAGGAAGCCGCCGAAGCCCTGGCGGCCGGCCTGGCGGAAGCGTGGGGCGCAACCCTCCATCCCTACAGCTTCCGTTCCGGGGAGCCGTCGGCCATCGAGACTCTCCGGGCGGCCAAATACGCGACCGAAGCCTGGACGCTCGAAGGCCGCGAGGCCTGAAGCCGCGCCGCGGCCTTCTCTTCATTGCATTTTTTAAAACCCGGTGTTAGACTCCGATTGAACGGGAGTGTGATCATGAACGAAGTCGAGGAACTCCTCAAGCTCGAATCCAGGGACCTGCCGCCGATCCCGCCGATCGTCCTGGATGATCTCCATCAAAAGATCCTGAAAAATCTTTACCTCGAATTGGGCTCCGGACCGGTTCTCCATCTTTTGTCCCCGTCGTATTCTCAGCTTCATCCCAATCCCAATCCCGCTTTGGTCGAGCTGGTGACGAAAAAAGAAGCGCTTCTCGATCATGTGAAGGAATACCTGGTGCAGAACCTGGCGGTCTATTCCGTCCTGATCCAGGTCAACAGCTATTTTCTCGAACAGAACAACTTCCTCCTCCTGGCCCGGCTCAACGAGCGGGATACCGGAGGACGGCGGTATGAAATCCAGTATTACACCCATTCGCCCGTCGAGCTCCTGTCCCACTATGAGGACAAAATCTATATCGGCCGGGATTTTATCGACTTATACAATTTCAAGCGCAAGTATTTCGGTGTTCGGGAATCCATCGCCTCCCTGAAGATTCAAAGCGACAAGCTCATCGACCGGGCCGAAGACAAATTGAAAAAACCTTTGGAATATAAATCCTTTTTTCAAGAGATCCGGGAGTCGGTGGGGGAGATCAACGGCGAAAGCCAGGCGATCCTGGAATCCCTGCCGCCCCACCTGGATGCGGCCAAGGTTGGGGAAACCGACCTGATCGAGATCAACGCCCAATACCGGGCGATCGCCCACTACCTGATCGAACTCAATGACGAGGTCGCCGAATTTGAAAATCTGCTCCGGTTCAAGATGGAGATCGGCTTCGTCCGGTATGTGACGAAATTCAAGAAGGATTTGACCAACCTCATCAATCTGTTCAACATTAAAATCAACGGCGCGCTGACCGCCCGCATCAACGGCTGGCGGCAGAAATAAGGGTCAACGGTCTCCGCGGCCGGCGGCCTCCACCCGAATGTCGCCGTGAACGGTCGCGATTTCGATTTTCGGTTTTCCCGTTTCCGAAGTGAACGCCCGAATTTCCGTCGAGCCGTTGGACGTTTCCGAGTCGGGTTTCCGGGCGAGATTCCAGACGATCCGGCCGTTGCGCGTCCGCGCTTCAAATGGAGTTTGGAAACCATCCGGCCAGACGAGACGAACATCGGCATATTCCCCCTGGACGCCGATCTTTCCCGAAAGGGTCGGGGCCGGCTCCAGGACGAGTCCGGCATGGGACAGGACGACCTCCGCCGGGCCGGAAAATCCGGAAAGGGCAACATTCTCATAAGTCGTTTTGACGAAAAGGGATCCGGCACCCAAGCCGAGGCCGGTGACTCGCACATTGGTCCCGTCGATTTTCAGGTCGCCGGTCAGTCCCTCGATCCGGACATGGCCGTAGCTGTCGTTGGCCTCAAAGGATCCGTCAACGGCTTTGGCCGAGATATCGCAATGATGGGCCCGGAAAACAAGCGACCGGGTGGAGGCGACGGTAATCCGTTTATAGGAAGAGGAGATGTCGGCCTGGTCGGACAGGTTCGAAGCCTCGACCTCGGAATGGGTTCCCTTGATCACCGACCGGCGGGCGATTCCGTCCAGGGCGATCCGGCCGTAGGAATGTTCGACATCCACCTCTCCGTCGATATTCCGGAGATCGACTTCGGCGTGGGGAGCGGAAAGGCGAACATTCCCGGCCACTCCGTCCACGACGATCGAGGCATAGCTGGAGGAGATCTTCAGGAGCCCGGACGTCCGACGAACGAAAACTTCGCCGTGGGGATTGTCGATTTCAGCCTTGCCCGTCCCTTCGACCCGGACCGGGCCGTAGGAATTCTTCAACCGAACGACCGTTCCGGGAGGAACCGTCATTTTAAATTCCGTCCTGAAGTTCCGCCGCCTGAAATCATCCCGGTTGGTCGACAGGACCAGCCGTCCGCCCGACGAAGCGATGTCCATCCGGAGGGCTTCGGCGACCGCCTCGGCCTCGGTCCTGTTCCGGGCGGCAATGCGTTCCTTGAAGTGGACGGTTGCTTTTTCCGCCGTTCCTGTCGCCGCCACTTCAATGGTTCCATGGGAATTGATCACCTGGATCTCGGCCGGCAAGGGGCCGGGGATTTCCCGGGTTTCCTCAAAGGTGAAGTCGTCCAACGACCGGGCCCACGGGCCGTCCCAGCCGAAGGTCAGGTCGTCCAGGCGGCCCGATTTCGCGTAGGACAGAAAGACGCCGAGGCCGATGACCAGGAGCGCCAGAAAAAAATCCCGGGCGCGCATCTCAATCCCGGTCGGAAGGCGCCTGGTTTTTTTGGGAAGACTCGGCCTGCTCCTTGAGCCCCGAGATCAGCTTGGAGGCGCCCCAGACGATCAAGATGACGGGCCAGAACCGCCAGGCGAAATCCCAGGCGTCCATCCCCATATTTTCGAGGATGAACACAATGCCGATGGCGATGAGGACAAGCCCCCAGATGAGGGGATCTTTGCGTTTAGCCATGATGAAGCTCCTTTTCTCAGGCGTTCTTTTTTGAAAAATAGTCGGCGATCATTTTAATCCCGATGACGATGACGATGACCGGCCAGAAATCCCAGAGGCGGTCATAGTCGATGACGTTGAAATTCCCCAGGAGAAAAATGACGCCCAGGGCCATCAGGACCGCTCCCCAGAAAATCGAGCCGGCCGGGGAGGGGATGTCGATCGCCGGAGCGGGGACGGGCGCTCCCTCCGGGGTCGGTTCGCCGGCCGCCGCCTTATTGATGGCCTTGGCATTGTTGACGCTGTCGATGATCTGAAAAAAATAGAAGCCGGCCATCAGCAGGGCGAAAAACGGCTGGCCGCCGCGGTCCTGCATGGACACCAGGCCGGCGAAGACGAGGATGTAGAGAATCCCCTTGGTGTACAAGCCGTTGTACAGCGTTCCGATTCCCGGGAGAAGGGCGGAGAGGATTCCGGCGGCGGCGGCGGATTTCGGCGGGCGCTTCTGGATGATGACGGTTTCGGGCATGAGAGGTCTCCTTGGATGATATTCAATCCTTGTCCCGTTCCCGGGGAGAGGAGGTCCGGAGCGAGACAAGGAGATTTTCGGCAAAAGATCCGATGGAGTCGGTCACCGATCCGGCCTTGGCGTAGAGACGCTCGACGCGGCCGACTCCCCGGGCGAATGTCCGGGCGACGTCCTTCTCGAACTCACGCCGCCCCGGATTGAGGAGGTAGAGGGAGGCGACGACGCCGAGAACAGTCGCCGCGGTCAGGACGGGTTGCAGACCCGGCTTCCGAAGCCAGAGCAGGAAAGACAAGGCCGGCTTCGGTGTGGCGATGGCCTCGAGCCGGGCGCGAAGCTCCGGGCCGGGTGCGATTTCGGGAAAAGCGGCCAGGGCCGAGTCGGAGGCTCGGAGACAGGCCAGGAGCGAAGCACAGGCCGGACAGGCGGCCAGGTGGGCTTCGACTTCGTCCCGCTCTTCGGGCGGGATCAGGTCATCGACGTAGCCGGGGAGCAGATCTTCGATTCGTTCACAGCTCATCGGAATGCTCCTTCGTCTCCCGGAGAATTCGGGCCAACTGAAGACGGCCGCGGTTGACCCGCGACTTCACGGTCCCTTCGGGGACGCCGATGATGGCCGCCGTTTCTTCGTAGCTTTTGCCTTGAATTTCCTTGAGGATGACGGCCATGCGAATATCGGCCGACAGACGGTTCAAGCCCGTCCAGAGAAGGCGCTGGCTCTCGCTCTGAAGAAGATTCGCCTCGGGATCGCCCGTTGAGGCGGCCGCGGTCAGGAGTTGGGTGTCGAAGTCGTCCCGGTTTTTCTTTTCCCACTTGGTTCGGCGGTATTCGTCGATCAAGTGATTTTTAGCCAGGGTCGTAAGCCAGGCCGAAAAATTCCGGCCGGCTTCATACTTCGGCAGAGTGTGAAAGAGCTTGACGAAGATATCCTGAGTGAGGTCCTGGGCTTCCTGGTAGGAGCCGGAAAACTGGTAGGCCAGGTTGAAGACTTTCTTCGAAAATTGATCAACCAGCATGTTCCAGTAACCTTCCCTGCCTTCCAGGCAACCTTGAATGATCGCGTCCAAATTCACTCACTTCACCCTTATAGACGAGATCTCACGGACAAGAGTTCCGTGCATCAACACGTTATATCTTTATGGCATAACAGGCCAGGCCGCGGGGATTGAAGCACTTGTTACAGGAGATGCAGTCCGAACGGACGGCCAATCCCAACCGAAATTTTCGGACGAGGTCGGGTTCTCGGACAAGCGGGCGGCTGAGCGAGATGAAATCGGCTTTTCCCTCGAGGATAAATCGTTCCATGACGGAAAACGTCCGGTTTCCGCCCAGGCCGAAAACGGGAATCCGCAGAACGGATTTAAAAACCGCCGCATATCCGACGAAATATCCCTCGTCCTCCGCCTCTCTCACCCCCGGCCAGACCGATCCCAAACCGGCTTCCGTCATCCCTCCGCTGACTTCGACCGCCGCCAATCCTTCCTTCTCGAGAATCCGGGCGGCTTCCAGAGCTTCAGCCGGGGTCAAGCCGCCGGGAAGGTGGTCGGTGGCGTTGATTTTCATGATGACCGGAAAATCCGGTCCGCAGATCCGGCGGATCCCCCGGAGGATTTCGACATTGACCCGATTGCGGTTTTCAAGAGAACCTCCCCAGGCGTCCGTTCGCCGGTTGGTATGCGGGGAAAGAAAGCTGCTGAGAAGATAGCCGTGGGCGCCATGGACTTGAACTCCGTCAAAGCCCGCTTCGGCCGCCCGGCGGGCCGCTTGGACGAAATCATCGATCAAACCCCGAATGTCCTCTCCGGAAAGCTCCCGGGGCGTGATTCTAAATGCCGGGTCATAAACCGGGGAAGGAGCGACCGGCGTCCCGCCGGTCAAACGGATTTTCGTCTGGCGGCCGGCATGGGCGATTTGAACGAAGATTTTCGAATCGGTTCGGTGAACAACCTCCGTGATTCGGCGGAGACTTTCCACCCGGGCATCCTCATCGATTCCGGTCTGGCCGGGGCTGGCGATCCCCAGACGATTGATGAACGCATGCCCGGTGATGATCAGGCCGACTTCCCCTTCCGCCAGGGTGCGAAAAAGCAGGTGATGACGGTCGGACATCCGGCCGTCCTTTTCGGCCAAGGATTCGTGCGTGGCCGATCGAACAAACCGGTTGGAAATCGTCAACCGGCCGATCTTCTGCGGGGTGAAAAGCACCGAGTCGTTCGGGGATTGGATCATCTTTCTTCCTTGATGAATTTCCGTGTCGAGTCGACCTGGACCCATTTTAGCCGATTTTTTCCTCCGGTCCCAGTCTCACGTTCAGCTTTTCCGCTTGAAAAGGGGACGGGATAAGGCTATTTTTAACGCGGAAACGCAACGGCCGGCTCCCGAAAAGGGTTTAAAGACATGAAGATGGACGATCAAAAGCTCATGGCTCTCGTCGGCGACGGCGACCAGGCCGCATTTGCTGAAATCGTCCGTATTTACAAGGACAAAATCGTGAATTTCCTTTATCAGATCACGGGCGATTACCAAAGGGCGGTCGACCTTTCCCAGGAGACGTTCCTCCGGGTTTACTTCAAAGCCGACCATTACAAACCGATCGCCCCGCTCTCATCCTGGATTTATGCCATCGCCTCCAATCTGGCCAAAACCGACCTCAAGCGGCGCCGCCGGATGAACGCCGTCTCTCTGGACGATCTTCCGCCGACCTTGGAGGTTAGCACCCCCGGCGGGGATGCGTCCGATACCGGATTATCCCGGAACCTCAAAGCCGCTCTGGACGCCCTCCACCCGAGGTACCGTATACCCGTCGTTCTCAAGGATGTCGAAGGATACAGTCAGGAAGAGATTGCCGGGATCATCAAGCGGCCCGTCGGAACGGTCAAAGCCCGCATCAGCCGCGGCCGGGCCATGCTTCGCCGGCGTCTTGAACGGGCGGCCGGACACGATCTCGATTATTCTTCCCGGGAGATCTGCGATGAACACAACTGAAGTCTGGAAGGGACTCGACCGGGTGACCGCTCCGCCGGAGTTCGATGACCGGCTGTTCCGGGAGCTCAAGGCCCGGATCCGGCCGGACCCCCGAATCCGGAAAGCCCGAAAGTTCAAGTGGGCGCTGTCGGGTTCTGCGGCGGTCTTGCTTCTGGCCCTCACCGCTTTAAACCTCTTTGTCTTCAAAGGGGGACCGCTCCCCGGGATCGGAACCGGTTCTTCCGGATTATCGGCCGCGGGAGATCCGGTCCGGGTGACCGAACCCCTGAATTACGGGCAGGAATTCGGTTCGACGGCTGTCGGACGGACGGTTTTTCTCCTGGAGCAGGTCTCCGACACCGCCTCGCCTTCGATCATTCGCTACTAAGGGAGGATATGATGTTTAAAAAACACATCGCGGCGGTTGCGGCCGCCCTGAGCCTGATGGCGGCAGGCGGGAGCCTGGCGGCGTCGGGCGCCGCTCCCATCGACGAACAGAAAATCGAGCAAATTCTGAAGTCCGTCGCTCCTTCGGTCGTCAAAGTCGAAGCCCGAAACGGCGTCCGAAAAGTCGCCACCGGCGTGGTTGTCGATAAGGACGGGACGATCGTCACCACCGCCCTGATCTCGCCCCGTGATGAAAAAATCACCGTCTGGACGTTCGAGGGCCGGGAATATCCGGCGGATTTCAAGGGATTTGACATCGAAACCGGGTTGGCCGTGATTCAAGTCAAGGACAAGCGGCTTCCGGCCGTCTCGCTCGGAAAATCGGCCGACGCCCGGCCGGGCGCCTGGACGGGGGCGATCGGTCTTTCGCCGGAAAACACCCCGGCCATCACCCAGGGGATCGTCAGCACGTCCAGCGAGGAGCGGCTCCGCTTGAATCTCTGGGTCATACCGGGCGCCTCGGGAAGCCCGATCGTCAACTCCGAGGGCCGGATGACCGGCGTTATTCGCGGAGCCTACATCGACGAACGGCCGTTCGTCTTCGAATTCAACGACCGGCAGTATGCCGGACGCGGCACGGTCATCAGTCGGGCTGAAGCGCCGGCTTCGGGCATGGCCGTCGCCGTTCCCATCGACCTCGTTCTCTCCGTTGTCGGTGATATCAAGAAAAACGGCCGGGTTCTCCGGGGCTGGATCGGGATCGATGCCTTCGAAAGCGAAGGACGATTGGAAATCATCGAGGTCATGGCCAAAAGCCCGGCCGAGACGGCCCAGTTGAGATCCGGCGACATCATTGTCCGGTTCGAAGGCCGGGAGGTCGTGTCCGGAGCCGTCTTCACCCGGGAGATTCGCAAACACAAGCCCGGAAGCGAAATTGTCATCGGAATCCGGCGCGAAGGAGAAGACAAAAACGTCAGAGTCAAGCTCGGAGAATATTCGGAGGAGGAAAGCCGGCGGGATCTTGAAAGCCGATTCCCGAAGCTGTTCCCCCCCCTGGAGGATCAAGTCACGATTTTTAAAACTTTGGCCGGCCAGGAGCGAATGATCACCTCCACCCTCGGTCCGAGGACGATCGGCGTCTCCCTCGAGGAGTTGACCCGGGAGCTGGCCGTTCACTTCGGGTCGAAAGACGGCCTTGGCTTGCTCGTGACTCATTTCCCGGCCGACAGCTCCGCCCGGAAGGCCGGATTGAAAGTCGGGGATGTCCTGCTCAAGGCGGATGGGAAAGCCCTCGCGACGATCGATGTGTTCCTGAGTATCATCGAACGTAAGAAAAAGGACGAGAAGGTCAGGCTCGAGATCCTGCGGGAAAGAAAACCGTTGACCGTCGAGGTGCCGGTCGTCGAGTATTAACCCGATTTTTAAGAGAGATCCCGATCCGCTTTCGCGGGGATTATCGGTCCAACCACTGGTCGAGCATCTCTTCGAATTCTTCGGGGGAAAGACGCGGCCGGTCGAAAAAGCCGCTTCCCATCCTTCGGCGGATGGCTTCATAGAGGATGATCCCGACGGACACCGAGAGATTCAAGCTCTGGACCATCCCGAACATCGGGATCTTGATCCGGACGTCGGCGGCTTCGCGGACCGCCGGTGAGACTCCCTCGCGTTCGTTTCCAAAAACCACGGCCGTCGGGCGGGTATAGTCGAGCGAAGTATAGGGGATCGCCCCGACGCCCAGGTCGGTGACGGCGATCTGAAATCCGGCGGTTTTCAGTTCCGAGAAACACTCCGGGGCGGTCTGATGGTGGTGAATCTCCAGCCACTTGTCGGCTCGGGTCGTAACCGCCCCGTTGATCGGCAGCGGCTCGGGGCCGGATTGGATGACATGGACGTGGAGGATGCCGGCGGCATCGCAGGTCCGAAGCGCGGCGTTGGCGTTGTGCGTGTTGGCGATTTCTTCCAGGACGACCCGGAGGTCCGGCTGGCGATAACCGAGGACCCGGCTGACCCTGGCCAGGCGTTCGGGCGTGCGCGTCACCGGAGGTGCATCCTGGCGATCAACAATCCCCAGACGATCATCGTTCCGATCCAGGCCCGGGTTTCCCTGTTGCGGCGGAACAAGGATCGATCCCATCTTCGGGGCTCGGTCGCCGGGGCGGGCCGCGGCGACGGAAGAAAGAGCGGCACGCGGCGTTCATATTCGGGATAGTCGTCCGGAAAGAGCGTTCGCAACCGGTCCCGCTCCTCGGCCATGACCGGAAAATAAAAAAGGCTGAAATAGAGGGCAAAAATTCCGGTGCCCCACCACGTCCGGGCGCACCAGACGAGGCCGAGGCCGAGGATGAAGCTTCCGAGATAGAGCGGATTGCGGGTGAAACGGTAAGGGCCGGTGACGGCCAGGCGCTTGTCCTTCCGGATATGTCCGGCCGACCAAGCGCGGAAAGCCAGGCCGATCAGGCCGACCGCCGCCCCTCCGGCCATCGACATCCAGGTCGGATCGGCGACGACAAGAACGGCGACGAGCACAACCAGAGCGGAGCGGACCCGCCAGCGGTTCGCCGCCTTCTTCCAGGACATTTTATTCACGGCCGGTTAAAACCTCGTCGACCGCCCGGACGACTTCGTCCGCTTCGATCGCGGCCATACATTTGGGATTCGGACACGTCCTGCGGTAACAGCACCCGCAGGGAAGCTCATGATACACGACCCGGTCGCGCGGCGTAAAGGGGCCGTTGCGAAGAGGATTGGTGGGGCCGAACAACGCGACGACGGGCAGGCCGACAGCGCAGGCCGCCTGGAGGGCGAAGGTGTCTCCGCTGACGAGGACGTCGGCCTTTTTAAACAGAGCGAACGTCTCCTCGAGGCTGAGAAAGGGGAGGAGGGGGATACGAGCCGCAACTCCGATCTCCGCGGCCATCCTCTGTTCCTCGCTTGTTCCCCAGAGAAGGACCGGAAACATGCGCGTCCGGTCGATCTTGAGGAGCGTTTCGGTCCAGCGCTCGGGAAGCCATCTTTTCGTCGCCCAGGCCGCCCCGACATTGAAAATCGCCAGGCGGCGGCCGGGAACGAAGCCGGTTTCGGCCAGGCGATCCTCCAGGCCGCGGAGGATTCCTTCCGGAACGGTCAGAGGGAAGCGGATCGTCCTGTCGGTGAATCCGAGAAGCTCCAGGAGACGGATATTTTTCAGGATGACATGACCGTCTTCGGGCAGGGCGGGCGCCCGTTCAGTGTAGAAAACGCGGGCCGGCGGTTCACGGAGATTGGCCGCCGAGAAGCCGAGGCGCCGCCGGGCCCGGGAGAGATACCCGATCCAGGCGGATTTGAGCAAACCCTGAAAGTCGAGGGCGATGCGATCGCGGTCCCGAAGGGCTTTTTTCCAGCCGGGCTCCCCGATGGTGATGATCTCATCCAGTCCGGCAACCAGTTCAAGGATGGGCCGCCCTTTGGGGGATACGACCCAGGAGATCCGGGCCTCCGGCTCGGACTTCCGAAGGGCGGCGAAGGCCGGAATCGTATGGACGATGTCGCCCAGGGAGCTCGTCCGGATAATGAGAAATTTCTTCATGGTTTCGGCCGACGCTCCGAGGCGGTCGATGTCCGTGAAACGACGTCCGGGATGACGGACGAGGCCGATCGGATTTTCGGTCCGCCGGCGATGGCGATTCGGCCGCCGTATTCCTTGACGACCGCTCGCTCCGGGACGGTGGCTTTGGTGTAGTCGGAACCCTTGGCGTGGACATCGGGCTTGAGTGTCCGGAGGATGTTCTCGACATGGGGCTCGTCGAAGATGAGGACGTAGTCGACGTCGGCGAACGCCGACAGAATTTCGGCCCGCTCGGCTTCCGGAAGAATGGGGCGGCCCGGGCCCTTCAGCCGCCGGAGAGATGCGTCGCTGTTGAGTGCGACAATCAGAATGTCCGCTTCCTTTTGGGCGTCCCGCAGGTAGCGGACATGCCCGGCATGGATGAGGTCGAAGCCGCCGTTGGCCAGGACGACGGTGAGGTTTCGAGACCGGGCTTCGCCGACGATGCGCCGAAGGGCGGCCAGAGTCCGTTGCTTTCGAATCTTCAAGGCCGTCCGCAAATCGCGTTTTTGAGTTCCAGGGGACGGACCACGGCCGTCCCTTTCTTCATGACGACCAGGCCTCCGGCGCAATTGGCCAGCCGGGCGGCGTCCCGAAAGGAGGCCCCGGCGGCCAAAGCGGCGGTGAAGACGGCGATGACGGTGTCGCCCGCCCCCGTGACGTCGACGATATCCGTCGACCCGGAGACGGGAAGGAGAAAAGGCGGCTTGCCTTTTTCGAACAGGGCCATGCCCTTGGATCCCCGGGTGATCAGCAGGGCGGGGGACTGGAGCTTGCGGAGCAGCGTCCGCCCGGCATCCATCAAGATGGACGGGCTGGATTCCAGCGAAATTTTCAGCTGGGATTCGACCTCGGGCTCATTGGGGGTGGCGATGGTCGCGCCCTTGAATTGAAGCAGACGGAATCGGGAATCCAGGCTGACCGGCTTCCCGGCGGCCTGAAAAGCCTTTCGGGCTTTTTCAAAGGCTTCCTCGTTGACGGTCCGGTAATGGTAATCGGAAACGAGGAGGGCATCGCAGGACGCGGCGGCTTCGCTCAAGGAAGATTGAAGGGCCGTTTGAATGGACGTTTTATCCGGAACCCGGCCGTCCCGGTCGATCCGCAGAATCTGCTGTTTTTTCGTATTCTCTTCGCCGGCCAGAATTCTTGTCTTGAGCGGAGTGGCGAAGCCTTTCTCCTCGGCGATCAAGCGATGGGAAATGCCGGCCTCCGAGAGAAGACGGCAAATTTCGCGGCCTCCTTCGTCGGCGCCGATGACGCCCGCGGCTTCGACGTCCACGCCGAGCGCGGCCAGATTTTGAGCCGCGTTCCCGGCCCCTCCAAGGGAAAATTCCCGCCGATTGTAAGAAATGATCATGACCGGCGCTTCTCGCGAAATCCGGCGGGTTGTCCCGTACACGTATTCGTCGAGGATGAAGTCGCCCCAGACGGCGATTCGGATCAAGGGCAGCCGGTCGACGAGGGACAGCAGGGAGGACGCGTCGTCAGTTGTCTTGAGCATCGGCGGCATTATCGTCCAAAAGCCGCTCAGGGGTCAATCTCGAGAGGTTTCTCCCGTTCAAGTCCTGTAACAGCAAAGTGATAATGTCCGGTTTGTGCAAAATGAAAATGTCCGGTTT
>CAYPKX010000057.1:0-18931 GCA_964411395.1 uncultured Eubacteriales bacterium
AGACCGTTTCTCCCGAGGCGACAATGCCGACGGCTTTGTCGAACTCGCCCGGGCCCTGTCCCTTCCGGCCGGCTTTTTTCAAGAAGCGGCCGTCGGGACCGAATTTCTTGACGGAATCATCCAAGGCATCGGCAAAATAGATATTCCCGTCACGATCGACCGAAACGGCTGTCCAGAGGAACAGGTCGTCGGCCTCGGGTCCGCCGATCGTCAAGTCCTCCGCCAGCTTGACCTGAAGGGCCGCCGGTCCGGAGGCGGCGGCGATTCCGACCGCCGCCGCCAGAGCCAGAAACATGAAGACGCGTTTGTTGTTCATTGTGATCCTCCTGCCTGGAGAGACGCGCCGGCAGGCCCGGTTTATCACCCGTCAAAAAAAAGCCCGGGAGAGGAGGGCGTTGGATGCCTTCCTCCCCCGGGCCCACCGGGAGGTCAACGGGAGGGACGGATCAGACCGAAGGATCGATGTATTTCAGGCAGAACAAGTAACCGTTCAGGCAAAACAGCGTGCCGGTCATCAGAACAAAAGCCCGAAAAACGGGGTGCTGGCTGCAGTTGGCGAAAGCCTCCCAGCAGGAATAGGTTTCGGAATCTTCAGCCCTGAGAACGCCGGCGCCTGTCGAAATCGCCAGGAGCGCCAGGAGGACGACGGCCGTCCCTCGAATGAACCCCTTCCCCGCCCGGCTCATCGGCTGAGCTCCGAGGAGAAACGAATCACGAACTGCTCGCAGAACTGGTAACCCATCAAGCACGAGGTTACCTTGCCGAAGAGGCTGAGTAAATTGACGAAGAATGACGGCTTCATCGCATCGCCAAAGCACTTTTCGAACGCCTCCCGGCAGATCTCTTCCTCACTTCCCCCGCCCTCCTGGGCGAGAACCGCCGCTCCCATTCCCCCGATCAGGACCGCCGCCAGAAGACCGGCGACGACCTTTGTCCAACCGCGCATTTTCTTGTGCATCTTATGATGTCTCCTTTCGCCCTGATCTAATGCCGGGATCATGCCAATCTTCGACCAGGCGGAAAAAGAGATTCGCGCTGGAAAAAAGCAAACCGGAGGGGACGCCGAAGCCGGGATGCGTCGCCGGATGTTGACGGCGGAGGGCCCGGACGGATTATTTTATGGCCAGCGGTATTTTGATACCCGCTTTCCTGGCGAAATCGACGGCTTCCGGATAACCGGCGTCGGCATGGCGGATGACGCCCATCCCGGGATCTCCCGTCAAAACGCGCTCCAGGCGCCGGGACGTTGCGGGCGTGCCGTCGGCGACGATGACCATCCCGGCATGGATGGAATAACCGATGCCGACTCCGCCGCCGTGATGGACGGAGACCCAGGAAGCCCCGTTGACCGCGTTGAGCAGGGCGTTGAGGATCGGCCAGTCGGCAATGGCATCCGAGCCGTCGCGCATGGCTTCGGTTTCCCGGTTGGGCGAGGCGACCGACCCCGTGTCGAGGTGGTCGCGGCCGATGACGATCGGAGCGCTGATCTTCCCTTTGCGGACCAGGCGGTTGATGACCTCGCCGAAACGGGCCCTCTCGCCGTAGCCGAGCCAGCAGATCCGGGACGGCAGGCCCTGAAACTTGACCTGAGCCCGGGCTTTGCGGATCCAGCGGGCCAGGGCTTCATCCTCGGGGAACGTCTCCAAAACCGCCGCGTCGGTGGCATAGATATCGGCCGGCTTGCCCGAGAGGGCCGCCCAGCGGAACGGCCCCTTGCCCAGACAGAACAGCGGCCGGATATATTCGGGAACGAATCCGGGAATTTCAAACGCTTCGGCGACGCCGGCCTGCTTGGCCTGACCGCGGAGATTGTTTCCGTAATCGAAAGTCCTGGCCCCGGCTTTCTGCATCGCCAGCATCGCCCGGACATGAGCGGCCATGGCCGACATGCTCCGGCGGATGTAGTCGGCCGGATCCGACACACGCAGGGCCAGGGCCTCGGCATACGACAGACCGTTCGGGACATAGCCGTTGAGCTCGTCATGAGCCGAAGTCTGGTCGGTGAGAATGTGGGGCGTGAATCCCCGGCGGACAAGCTCCGGAAGAACATCGGCCGCATTTCCGAGGAGGGCGATCGACAGCGGCCGGCCTTTTTGGGCCGCATCCCCGGCCTGTCTGAGGGCGTCGTCCAGGTTTTCGGTCATCGTATCCACATAGCGGGTATCGAGACGCCGCTGGATGCGGTGCCGGTCGACTTCGACAACAATCGCCACTCCATCGTTCATCGTGACGGCCAGAGGCTGGGCGCCGCCCATGCCTCCGAGTCCGGCCGTGAGCGTGATGGTGCCTTTCAAGCTCCCGCCAAAATGTTTTTTAGCCGCCGCCGCCAGCGTCTCGTATGTTCCCTGAAGGATTCCCTGGGAACCGATGTAGATCCAACTGCCGGCCGTCATCTGGCCGTACATGGTCAGGCCGAGACCCTCCAGACGGCGGAATTCATCCCAGGTCGCCCACTTGGGAACCAGCATGGAGTTGGAAATCAGGACGCGCGGCGCCTCGGGGTGTGTCTTGAAGACGCCCACGGGCTTGCCCGATTGAACGATCAACGTCTCGTCGTTGCCCAGAGTTTTGAGGTGACGGACGATCGCCCGGAAGCATTCCCAATTTCGAGCGGCCTTTCCCGTGCCGCCGTAGACGATCAACTCCTCGGGCTTTTCGGCCACCTGGGGGTCCAGGTTGTTTTGGATCATCCGAAAAGCGCCTTCCTGGCTCCATCCCCTGGTATGCAGGCGGGTTCCCCGTGGAGAGCGAATCGGCGTGGGCGTGTTTTTGGGAGCTTTCATCCTGTCCTCCATGAAAAAGCAATATATCATACCGGCCTGAAAAAGTTCAAAATTTCCTATTGACAATCGCCCAAAGATCGGATTATAAAGGAGTTGGAAGCGAAGCCCAAGGTTTGGTTCGAAGGACAGGAAGGCGTGGGTAAAGTATTTGTCTTCAGCACGAACCCTGAGGAGCGGGAGTATGTTTTCGATCTCGCTCACCAGCGGGGGGTTGTTTATACTTCGCCCTCGATCGAAAAGGCCGCTGCGCTTCTCGCCTCGACGGCCGTCGATCTCGCGGTTGTCGAGCTCGACGCCGCTTTTCAGGCTCCCCTTCCCGAACTCCTGAAAAACGTCCCCTGCCTCCTGCTGTCGGGCCGCTCCGAGGAACGGTTGAAACAGGCGGTTCGCCGCTTCCCTTCCACCCGCTTTGTCGATTATCTGCTGATTTCGTCCAAGCTCGAGGACAAAGCCCGGGCCCAGCGGATTCTGAATATGGCCTCCGAATTCTGCCGATTGAAATCGGACGTCGAAGCCCTGTCCAAATCCAAGGCCGTGACGGAAAACAAGTTGAAACAGGTCTACGCCGAAATCAAGGGCGTCGGCAGCGCTCTCTCCGAAGGCCTGGTGAAAGAGCTGGAAAAACGGGTCGATCTCGAAGCCCGCTACGCCCGTTTCCGCCAGCTCAACGAAAAATTCGAGGACATCATCCGGAAGCTGTATGCAGCGACCGACGTCAGCAACATCCTCGACACCATCCCCGAAATCCGGGAAATTCTCAGGGGGGGAAGCATCTCGGTCTATATCCTTGAAGATAACGACACCCTGGGGACATTTCTCAAACCCCTGGTCTGGGACGGATCCTACCTGACCCATGCCGACTTCACCCGGCACGTCGCCCTGCTTCCCTCGACCGACTTTGCCGCCAATGTCGCCCGGACCGGACGGGATATCGTCCTGACCGACGTCTCGGGGGATCCCCGCTTTTCCGTCCGTTATCGAAACCTGTCCAATCCGCTTCGCAGCATCCTCAGCGTCCCCCTGAAAAACGTCTCCGAAACGATCGGCGTCATCGAGGTTTACAACAAGGCCGCCGTTCCTTCCGCCTTTACCTCGGAGGACATCCACATTCTTCAGAGCATCTCGGAACACATGGCCCTGGCCATGACCAAGCTGAACCTTATTCAATACGATGCCCTGACCGGGCTTCTCCGTCCCGATCCCTTTTTTGAAAAGGTCATCCAGCAAGTCGAACAGCAGAGCAAGCGCCGGAAGGAAGCCGGCACCTTCGCCATGGTCATGGGCGACGTCGACTGGTTCAAGCATTACAACGACCGCAACGGCCAGGAAGCCGGCAACCGGTTGCTCCGGGATTTAGCGGCGACGATGAAATCGGCCATCCGCGAGGACGACCTGCTCTGCCGCTACGGCGGCGAGGAGTTTCTCTTCTTTCTGAACGGCGTCCATTCGATCGAGGAAGCGACTCTGCTCACCGAGCGGATTCGGAAAGCCGTCGAGGACCGGTGTTTCGAGCACCAGGAATTCCAGCCCCGCCGGAACCTGACCATGAGCTTCGGCGTCACCCTTTTCCCTCCGGAGGACCTCGGCCGCCAATCCTCCAAGACGATCCTGAAAAGGATCGCCGCGGAGTCCGAGCTGGCCCTGGCCGAAGCCAAGGGAAAACGGCAGGCCGCCCTGGGCATCGACGACAAGCGGGTCTACAAGAATCGCGTTTGCGCCTACGTTCGGGACAGGTCCGCCGTCGTCAGCAAAACGTCTCTCTTGAACACGGCCTTCAAGCCGCCCGAGGCCGACAAACGATCCCAGGCCCGTTTCTTCACATCGACTCTGTGCCTCTACCGGGACAACGGCGGGCACAAGGTCGCCGCGACCGTGGATATGAGCCTGGGCGGCGCCCGGATCTCATCCGACGCCCGGCTGGCCCGGGACCGCGTCCTCGACCTGTTGATCATTCTCGGCCAGAAAGCCAGCCCCTTCCGGGCCGATGTCGTCTATTCCGAACCGGCCTCGGCTCAATCGGCGTTCTACCACACCGGGCTGCGGTTCCGGGATTTGACGGTCTCCGACCGGCAGATTCTACAGGAATACTTCTCCTCGCTCGGAAAAAAAGAAGCCTCCCTGGCCTGAGCCGGAAGACGGAAGGGAACCCCTTGACCGGAGCCCCGCGGATGAATTACGCGCCGATCTCCCGGACGATGGATTTCAGATAGAGAGCCGGCGGCGTGATTTTCTTGTAGAACGCTTCCCGGAGACGGATGGTCATGTTCTCGAAGGCCTCGAACTCTTCCTTGTTGCTCCAGTTGTCGAGAGTCAGCTTGTCCAGGATATCCTTGAGGAGGACGACGTTCAGGACATCTTCCGTGTACCGGGGCAGTCGGCCGTTCTCCTTCTCGCAGAGCTTGACCGTCCGGAGGATGATCTTCCGGAGGATTTCCTGATGGTTGATCAGATCCTGCTTGATGAAAAACTGGTCCTTGGGCGATTCCGTCGACGTCAACTTCTGATAGAGCTTCCGGCCGTCATCGACCAGATGGCTCAGCGCTCGGACGATCGTCTCGCCGTCCAGGACCATGGCCTCGGCGTTTTTGAAGAAGCTGATTTCGCCGTTATAGTCGGTCGGTTCTGATTTGCGGTGTTTTTCCAGCGTCTCGAAGACCGCTTCGAAATTGACTTCCTCGACCGGAAGGGGCGGCGGGACATCGGCCACCGCCGCCTGCGCCGTCTCTCCCCAATTCGGAAGGGGCAGATCGCCCAGGGGCACATCCAGGGCGGACTCGCCTTCCTTTTTTGTGAACTCCTCGATGAAAAGGTTGATTTCGGGCATCTTGATCTCGGCTGAAGGGGCCGGAGCGGCGGGCTCGGGGATTTCCGGGATCGACATTTCGGGCGGGACGGGCAGATCGAAGGGTGCGGTGACCGGCACGATCTCCGGCATGGGGACGGCCATCGCTTCAGGGACGGCATTTCCCGGCCCGGCCTCCGGCTCGATTTCGGCGGCCGGCGGCACATCCGTTTCGAGGAGAGCCTGGATCCGTTTCAGCTTGGAGAGCTCCTTCTCGAGGTTGACGACAACGTCGCCGGATTCGCGCTTGTCCAACGGTTCCGTCACTACGCCGTATTTTTCCTTGAGACGGTCGCGGATCTCGGTGACCTTGAGCTCGGTCCGCTCCCGGAGTTCGGTCAGGCGGCCGGTAAGATCGGCCAGCTGGCGGAGCTCTTCCAGGGTCAGGGCGGTGAGCTGTTCGATATCCTTCTGGTAGCCGATGCTCCGATCGAGGTGAATCTTGATTTCATCCTGGAGAGAATCGCGGTCGGTTTCAAAAGCGGTGATCGTCCCCCGGTAGTCCTTGAGCGTTTCCCGCTCCCGGGCGATTTCCCCCTCGATTTCGGAGAGCTTGCGGTCGGACTCCTCCTTTTCCCTCCGGATCCGTTCCTGAAGCTCCCGCTCGATCTCCTCGCGCCTCTTGGCCAGCGTTTTCTCGAGATTGGTCTCGATTTCCTGGATGAAGCTGTTCGAATCGTCGAGCGTGTTGGTTTTGGGCGTCATGACCGTTCTCCTGTTCGCCTCGAGTGTAGACGAGGGGGCTCTCCCGGACAATCACCCCCCCCGACGATTCTCTTGGGGAGATTCCCCGCCCCCTTCTCACCCCCAAAGATGACCTCGGACGGCCTGGGGGGGATGGCCGTTCAGACGGTTGATGGCGCTGCGGGAATAAGGTATAAAGGGGGCTCCATGTTGAAACGACGCATCCTGATTTACGACCGGAATGCTCCCCGGGGCCGGGCGTTGGCCGGCCTCCTCAATTCCCCGGCGGCGGAAGCCGTCGCCGGCGCTTCGCTGTCCCGCATTTCCCGGCAAGCCCTGGAAGATCCGGCGGCCGATATTCTGGTTGCCGTCGTGGGGCCCTTGGACGGAACGGCGGCAAAGCTTCTGGCCGGTTTGAAAAGGGCCAGGCCCGGGCTGTCCCTCATCGCCGGAACCCGTCCCAACGACCTGGAGGCCGGCGTCCGGATGATCGCTTCCGGAGCTCTGAACGGAGCCGCTTCATCCGACGACTCCCTGGGCCTGTTCACGGCCGTCCGGGCCGAAATCCGAGCGAAAGAGATCGATGAACAGCGGACATTGGCCGCTCGAGCGCTCCGTCGAATCAAGCTCGAACGGACGCGGACGGATCGCCACACCCGGGAGTTGGAGGAAATCTACGAGGCCACCCTCGAGAATTTGATGACCGCACTGGACGTTCGCGATGTCGAGACCTTCGGACATTCCCAGACCGTGGCGAAATATACGGAAGCCCTGGCCGGCATTCTCGGCGTCCGGGATTCCCGCAAGCTTGACGATCTCCGCAAAGGGGCCCTGCTTCACGATATCGGAAAAATCGCCATTCCCGATTCGATTCTCAACAAGCCCGGACCGCTGTCCCCGGGCGAATGGGATAAGGTCCGTCTTCATCCCGCCTTGGGATACGGGCTGATCCGGGAAATCAAGCTCGTCCCGGAGATCGGAAACATCATTCTCTTTCACCACGAGCATTTCGACGGTTCGGGTTATCCGCGCGGTTTAGCCGGGAAGGACATCCCCCGCGAAGCCCGGATTTTCGCCGTCGCCGACGCCTTGGATGCGATCACCGCCCACCGGCCCTACCGAAAGCCCCAGGACATGAAGGCCGCCCGAAAAGAGATCGTGGGAAACTCCGGGACGCATTTCGACCCGGAAGCGGTCGAGGCCTTTTGCTCCCTCGACCTGCGGGAGTGGGAGAGAATCCGATACGAGACGACCAAGCAGATTCCCCTCACCGCGGAATTTTCCCGCCTGGTCGACAAAGCCAAGAAATAATCCGGCCGGCCCGGTCTTCACCGGGCTGCGGAAAGCACCCGGGGAAATCCCGATAAATCCCGGATGATTTCCGGCGGCAGCCAGGGCGGGCCGAACAGACGGAGGATCGGTTCGGCTTGACCGGCCCCAAATTCCACCAGGATCCGGCCCCCGGGGCGTAAAAAGCGCCGCGCCCCTCGCGACAAACGGCTGATCGTTTCCATACCGGTCGGACCGGAGACCAGGGCCCGACGGGGTTCATGCGTTCGGATTTCTGGCGCCAACGTCTCCCATTCCTTTTCCGAGACATACGGAGGATTGCTGACAACGAGGTCGATCCGGCCTTCCAGCCCCAGCCCCCGAAGCGGGCCGAACAGGTCGCCGGACAGAAACCGGATGTTCCCGGTTCCGTGCCGGGAAGCGTTGGCTTCGGCCAAACGCAAGGCCCGCCGGCTGATGTCCGTCGCAAAAAGACGGGCGCCGGGGAGCTCCTTGGCCAGGGCCACGGCGAGGCAGCCGCTCCCCGTCCCGATTTCGACGATCCATGGCTCAGCCGACGCGATCAGGCTCAGGGCCCGTTCAACCAGCAATTCGGTTTCCGGGCGCGGGATCAAGACGGCCGGAGAAACCGTCATCGGTATGGACCAGAATTCCTTTTCACCCAGGATATAGGCCAGCGGCCGTCGCGCCCGCCGTTCCTCCACGGCCCGGAGAAATCGACGCTCGGCGGCCCTGGCGATCGGGCGGTTGGGGTAGGCAAAAATGTCCAGATCGGTCAAGCCGGCGGTCCGGCGGAGAAGAATCCGGGCTTCGAGGAAAGGATCGGTTTCGGGCAGGCCCGTGAGCCGCTCGACTCCCCGACGGAGAAGCCCGGCGGAGGTCATGCTTCGGCGTCGTTCCGCCCCCCCGCCTCTTCCAGGCGACGGGCCTGGTCCTGGCGGACGAGCCGCTCGAGAAGACCGTCGAGATCGCCGTCCAGAATCACGGCCATATTGTGGAAATTCTCGTCCAGACGGTGGTCGGTGATGCGGGACTGGGGAAAATTGTAGGTTCGGATCTTTTCGCTTCGCTCGCCGGTGCCGACCTGGGTTTTCCGGTCCTTGGCGATCTTCTGTTGCTGCTCCGTCCGGGCGATTTCCAGAAGGCGCGACCGGAGAACCCGGAGAGCTTTCTCCTTGTTCCGGTGCTGTGATTTTTCGTCCTGGCAGGAAACGATCATCCCCGAGGGTTTATGGCTGACCCGAATGGCCGTGTAATTCCGGTTGACGCTCTGTCCGCCCGGGCCCGAGGATCCGAAGGCCTCGATTTTAAGGTCCTTGGGATCGAGTTTGATGTCGACCTCGTCGGCTTCCGGAAGAACGGCCACCGTCACCGTCGAGGTGTGGATCCGGCCGCCCGCTTCCGTTTTCGGGACGCGTTGGACGCGATGGACGCCGCTTTCGTATTTCAGACGGGAATAGGCCCCCGTCCCCCTGATGCCCGCGATCGCTTCCTTGAATCCGCCGATCGGCGACAGGCTGGTCTCCAGGACTTCAAAAGCCCAGCCCTTCTGCTCGGCATAGCGGGCATACATCCGGAACAAGTCCTGGGCAAACAGGGATGATTCATCTCCGCCCGCGCCCGCCCGGATTTCAAGGACGACGCTCCGTTCATCCAAGGGATCTTTGGGGACGAGAAGCACGCGGATCTCCGCCGTCAGTTCGGTTTCCCGGGCTTCCAGAAGACGGAGATCGGCGGCGGCCAGGGATTTCAGTTCGGAATCGGCCTCGGGATCGGCCAGAAGCTCGCGCGAACCGGCGATATTCGCCCGGACGCGCTTAAGGTCTTCGTTTTTCCGGATGAGCGGCTCGATCTCCGCCCGCTCCTTGGAGATCTCGCGGAACTTTCTTGGATCGGCGATGACCGCCGGATCGGTGAGCGAACGGACCAGATTCCGGTACCGCTCTTCAACAGACTCCAGGTCGGGAATCATCGGGCCGGGGCATCGAATCTACTTCTTTTTCTTGGTTTTGGCGTCGAGCACGCCGTATTTTTTCCGGAATTTTTCGACCCGTCCGGCGCTGTCGATGAACTTCTGCTTGCCGGTGAAGAAGGGGTGGCAGTTGGAGCAGATCTCGACCCGGATTTCCTTCTTGGTCGAACGCGTCCGGAAGGTGTTGCCGCAGGCGCAGATCACCAGGCAGTCTTCGTAATTCGGATGAATATCTTGCTTCATCAGTCTTCTCTCCTCGAAAGGCCGCTCATTATACCAGAAACTTTCGGAAACTCAAACTCCGCCGGGATTCGGATTCAATCCGCCTGGGACTTTCGCTCAAATTCATCCCAGTCGATGACGAATCGCGAGCGGTTCAGCCCTTCCTTCACCCGGTCGCGGTAGGCCCGGGAATCGAAATGCTCCCGGACATCCCGGACCAGCGGCAGGATTTGCTCTTCGGCCCGCCACTCGTAGGCCGAGCCGTCCGCCCTTTTCAGGCAACCCAGATGAACGATCCAGGCCATCTGCCGGATCGGAACATGATTAAACGTCCGCCGGATCGTCTGGACTTCCGCTTCCATCACCGGATTGGCAAAACGAAAATACCGGGAAAAAAGCACCGCATTGTGGTAATACGCCGGGAAGGCCAGGAGGCCGTCTTTGCCGGCCGTTCGGCCGAGATAAATGAAAATGTCCATGATCCGCTTGCTCATCCCCAGTCCGGGATGCTGCTGGCCCGGGAGCGAGCCGTGCCGCTCCGAAAAATCGGCCGCCGGATTCTGGAGCGTCAGCCACTCGAAGACCAGGGCGGTGAATTCGCGAAGCGGCGCCGGCGCGATGGACTTCCCGGCCGGATGGAAAACGCCTTCCCGGATCTTCAGGTCGACGATCAAGCGGTCGGGCGCCATGTCCTTATGAAAGATCCGGAAGCGCTGAAGGGGCGGATATTCGGAGGAATCGAGATCGGTGACGATCGGCCAGAGCCCGCGCTTCCGGGCCTCCTTGAAGAAGCCCATCTTCGCCAGCACGCCGGAGACTTCATTGGCCGTATAACGGCCGAGAAAAAGGACGGTCCCGCGGCGGTCGCCGAGAGATCCAAAAATCTCACTTTCATCGACCAGAGGGCTGCTCCACCCCCCGGGCGACACGTCGTCCTTGCTCATCGGGTTCCTTTTCCGGCCGTTTCGGCCAAAATGATTTTAAACGATTCCATCGGCGATGACAAGATGGACGGCCGGTAAAACGGCCTCAGATTTCGGCGGGCGACGGCTTTTCGCGGTAAAAACACAAAACGTCATCCCCCAGGCGGACCTGCCGCTCGAGGGAGAAATAGCCGGCTTCGAAGGCGGTTTTAAAATGCCGCCGGAGGATGATCTTCCCGCCGGGAGCGAGAAGCCCGCGTTTGAAAACGACCTTGAGAGGATTCCGCTCATCGAGCAAACGATAAGGCGGATCGAGAAAAATGAGGTCGAACCGGGCGCCCTCCCCGGCCAGCTGAATGACCGCCCGGTTGAATTCCATGGCCACGATCCGGGACCGGTCCTCGGCTTCGAGCTTGGCCAGGTTGTGGCGGAGCGTGGAAACGGCCGCCGGCAGGATCTCGACGAAGACGGCGAAGGCGGCGCCGTGGCTCAAGGCCTCGATCCCGACCGAGCCGGTCCCGGCGAAACCGTCAAGAATTTTTTTCCCCGGAAGCTCGTCCCGGAGGATGTTGAAGAGGGCCGTCTTCAGCTTGTCCGGATACGGTCGGACGTTGGGGCTGGCCACTTTCCGGAGGCGTTTGCCCCGGTACAATCCGCTGATGACCCTGATCATCGGTTCCCCTCCCCATAGACGATATCGACAAGGCCCGGACGGCTCCGAAGGTCCTTGATCCCGTCGGGCAGGGCGACCCAATCCTTGATCAAACCCGCATCGGATTTTCCCAGGCTCGAGGCGGCGGCGATGATCAGGTCCAGGACGGCGATGGGAATGGCCTGGCCCTCGAGATAGAGCTTTTCGAATTCGATCCGGGCGGCGCCGTCGCGGACAATGACTCGGGCGGCAAAATACAAGGTCGCTTTCGGCTTGAGTCCGAGCGGGAGCGAAAGCCGGCCCAGGTCGAGAAACGTTTTTCCCTCCACCCGGTTTCGGTCAAACAGCTTGAGGACGAGCTCCCGGAGGACATCCTCGCGGTTGGCTTCGATGACCGCGGCGATCCAGGCATTCAGCTCCGCTTCGGTGAGGGTGACGGTCCGGGGCGGATGCTTCGCCCCGGCCGTGTGGTCAGCCGCGATCCGGTCGAGAAGATCCTGGACACGGGCGGCGTCTTTCCGCATGGCCGCGGTCAGCGTCCCGCGGAGCTCCGTTTGCCCGAAACCCGGGAGCGCGCTCGAAAGAAGACAGACGGCCAGAATCGAAGCGGTCCGCCTCCGGTTGATCGGCCTTCGTCGCGAGACGCTCATCGGAATCATTGTATCAGATTTTTCATCCGCAACGGCCTTCCAACCGGATTCGCAAACTTTTAGAGAAAAAAAATTCCGCGCACCCGATTTCCCGGGAAACCGGATGCACGGAACTTTCCGGCGGTCCAACCGCGGGCGTTATTTCTTGAACGGCGAAATCGGGGTCTTCTCCGTCACTTCGACCACCCCGGCCAGGATCAAGCCGCTGCCGGCGATGACGCTGGCGATTCCGCAAGGGGTCAAAAAGAAGGGCGGCACCCCTTTTTCGCAGACCACATACAGGCCGTCGCCGGGATCGGCGTCTTTTTCGACTTTGAGAAGTCCGTTCTGACCGGCGAACAGCTGTTTGACGGCCTGGCCCGCCGCGCCGAGGTTATCGACGTCCTGGAAAAAGCTCGTCTCGATTCCCTTGACCCGGATGCGGTCGTCGAGCTGAAGGACACCCTTCTCGATAAAGACCTCGGCTTCCTTGGTCGAGGGATTGTAGCGGACGACCCGGCCGATCCGGCTTTCGCCTTCGACGGCCTGGTCGCGCAGAACCTCCTGGACGGCCGACTGGACGCCCGTCTCGTAAGGATTGAGAGCCATCGAGATTCGCGTCGTCTCATTGGCCAGGATGCCGATCAGTTCGTTCGAGTTGAAATCACCCTGGGAGGTGGTGATGCCGAACTGATAAATCCCCTTGCTCAGGTTTTCCAATCGGAAATGACCCTGAATGTCGGTGGGCTCGGCAGCCGAAATCGCTCCCGAGGTGATATTTTTTAACCGGACGACCGCTCCAACCATCGGGGTTTTACCGTCCTGGGAGAAAATCGTCCCGACGAGATGCCCCCTCTCGGCGGTCTGGGCCAGGGCGGTCCCCCCAAAAAAGGTAGACGCCAGAATGAAAAATATCAGAAAAAAAGGAAACTTCCGACCCAACTTCAAATGGAACATGAGATCCTCCTAAACCTTGGTTTATCTACTTTACTCATAAAATACTCATCTAGTCAAGTGCCGTGGGAAAATTCGGCGATTCCGCGCTCCGAACCGGGCGCGCCTCGGAAGAGGAAACCGCCGGTCTTCCTCCGCCGTCTGGGACTTCATCCTCGGGAGTGAAAGTCATTCGAATGGGCCGGGAAACCCGGTTGACGGAAGTGATTCTGAGGTCATTCGGCCCAGCCACGGCCGGGAGCAGGATTTCGAAGAGATCGCCGGCGATGAGCGCCTCCCTGAGTGCCCGTCCATTGAAAACGACGGAGATCAAAACCGGCGGTCCCGACCCGGAATCCGAAAAATCGACGGCCAGGCGAAAGGCCTTTTCGTCCAGGACCAGAGGGAAAGCCTTCTCCTCCCCCGCGGCCCAGACTTCATCGACAAGGAGGATCTGCCGGGGTGTCAGCCTGGCCTCGATTCTCTTCTGAATCCTGTCCAGGGCCGAACCGTCATTCAGTCGCTCATAATTGCGGCGCATTTTGACCAGGACGACCGGGTCCTCGGGAAGGAGAGCCAGCGCTTTCTCGTAATGGGCTGTCGACTCATACAAATCGTCCAAACGCTGACAGGCGTCGCCGATCAACTCATAAATCCGGCCATAGGAATCGCGTTGGTCGTCGGGAACGACGAGAAGGCTCTGGGAGAGCGACTGACCGATCTCAACAACCTCCCGATAACGGTTCTGCTTGAAATTCAGCTCGAGGTTGAGGCTCAAGCGGACCAGGTCGATAAACCCGGACCGGGTTTGCGTATCGATGATTTCCCTGGCTTTGAATAAAGTTTCCAGCTCGCCGATGGCCCCCAGGCTGTCTTCGACCTTCAGATAAGCGCGAAAATCATCCAGGATGTCCTTCGGCTCGGCCGATGTGTCCAGAAGGCATTTGAGGATTCCAAGACGGACGGACTTCTGAAGAGCTTGATACTCGTCCGGATTCAGGGTGTCCTTCTCAACCGTCAAGTTGACGTAAAACCGGATTCCTTCCAGGAGTTTGGCCGCATCTCGAAAGTGCCGAAGGGCTTCTCCGGGACGCCGGGCGTTTCTTTCGCTCAGACCCCGTTGGGCGGCCCGAGCGGCTTCCTTCAGCTCAAGGCCTTCGGCCCGAGCCAGAAAATCGAGCCGCGCTTCGAGAAAAAGTCCTTTGCCGCCCAGAAAACCGGCCGCCTGCCGCAGCGTCGCGGCGTCTTCCGGAAGGATCTTTTGCAAAACGAGGGGATCGCGGACGTTGACATCCCAGAGGTTCAGGAGGATCTCGCCGCGCCGGGACCGTTCGGGGCCGGAGATGGCCAGAAGCGTCCGAATGATCCTCTCGGTAAAGAGCCGTTCTTCCTGATCCAATCCAGACCATCGGGCCAACAGCACTTTGCCCACTTCAAGATAGACGGCCGTATCCACGCCCGAGAGACCGGCCGCTTTGCGGTATTCGTCAAAATACCGCTCGGGAACCTGAAAATCGAGGGCATTGAAATACTGCAAGGCCTGGCCGAAATCGAAATGGGTCGTGGCCGAAAAGGGGTCCAGGACCAGGGAGCGATAGAAGGATTTGGAGGCGGAGCGGAAATCGGCGTCGCGGGCGGCCGCCTCTCCCAACCGGCTCAAGCCTCGGTCAAAGAGAGATTTGGCCCGGACATGGTGTAGCCGGCCGTTCAGGAAAATCGACGGAGCCGGCGAAGCGATCCCTTCCCTTCCGGCGGCGAATTCTCCCCAGAAGACGAGAACCGAAAGTCCGGCCGCCAGGAGGAGGCCGAGCCAGGAACCGAAACGTTTGACCATGTCAGCTTTTCCGATGATACGCCGTCTTAAGGGTCAGGGCTAAAATGACGGCGAAGGTGAGCATGTTGGCGGGGATTTGAAGATTGAAATCCGTGAGGCTGTGGAGAAAGAGAGCGGAGATGGAAACCAGGCCGCCCAGGGCCAGGCCCTTGACCTCGGGATGATGGCGGGTCGACCAGGTCCGAAACGATTTGAAGAAGATCAGCCCGACAAGGAAGGCCAGAAGGCCGAAGCCGGCCAATCCCATCTCGACAAGGTATTCGAGATAATCGTTGTGGGCGTGGACCAGGGCATATTCCATGCCGGTCGTATCGTACGCCTGGTAGACGCCCCCGAAGGCCCCGTACCCGATGCCGAAAATGGGAAATTGACCGACCATGGTCAGGACCGTGCCCCAGTACCGGGGCCGTCCGTCCTGGAGAAGCTTGTCGACTTCAAAGCGGCCGACCATGGTCTCCAAACCGATGTACAGTCCGAGAAGGACGATGAGAACGAGAACGATTCGAACCGTTCGACGAACCCAGGCTTGATGGAACAACGTATGGCCAAAATGCTGGGCGGCGAGGATCGAGACCAGAATAAAGGACAGCCCAAGGACGACCGCGCCCGATCGCGAGTTGGAAAGGAGGAGAGCGACGGCCATGACCACAAGCCCGGCTCCAAGCAGGACATTCTGAACCAGGCCCTTTTCGACGAAGCGGGCCAGGCGAGCCCGGAACGGCGTGCCCGGCTCGCCGAACACGTCCAAGCGGGAGATGATGAGCCCCAGGGCCAGGGGGATGATCATTTCCATATAGCCGGCAAAATGATTGCGGTTGACAAACGTCCCCGTCACCGAGTCCAGGCTGTACGATTTCGGATAGAAGAGAAGCCGCGGATGGGCCCGGGCCAACTCGAACAGTCCGTACAAAGCTTGAAAAACTCCGATTCCGACCAGAACCAGCATGATCCGCCGGATCTGCTTCCGGTGATTGACCGTCCTCAGGACCAGAAATCCGACCAGAACGCAGGCCAGGAGCTCGAGAATCGAGGCCAGGGTTTCGCCGGGAAGGAGCGATAACGTCGCCAGGCCTCCTTGAGCCGATTCCGGAACATACTGGGCCCGAAGAGCCACCGCCCGGGGCGAGAGCAGGTGAACGACGGCGGCGGGAAGGGGAAGAATCTGAAACGCCAGAAAGGCGAATAATCCGAAAAACGCCGGGCGGAGAAAGCGCAGATCTTCGGCCAGCCGCGGATTTTGAGCGGGCTTCCGATCCAGGAGAAGGTAGACGGCGAACAAGCCAAACGCCGCGATCTCGATCAAAAGAATGGCCCAGGCTTCGACCGAGGCAAGGGGCAAAGGCGCCCAGATCAGGAGCCCGAGGATTCCATATTCGAGGATTTTTCGGCCGAGCCTGTCTTTGGGGCTCAAAATTTCCCGTCCGGCCGCGGCCGAGCCGGATTTGGCCGGAGGCCGGACCGGGGACGCGGTTTCCGCCGTGGATCTCCGGGCCGCCGATGCGCCGGATTTCACCAGCCTGATCTTCCACTTCATGGCTTGCTTTCGCTGCTTTTCCGGGCTTCCTGTTGAAGCTTGGCCTCATCCAGCTCCGGGTCCTGGTAATATTCGTACTGGAAATAGGGCGTGTAGAACGTCCCCTTCTTGCTTTCCGCGTCATTGAAAATGACGCCGGCGATCCGAGCCTTGGCTTTGCGAAGCTCTTCGATCGTCCGGAGGAGAGGTTTGCGGGTCGTCTTGCCCGTTTTCAAAACGATGACGGTCATGTCCGCAAGGGCGGCCACGATCATCGGATCGACGACCGCCAGCACCGGCGGAAGGTCGATCAAGACGATCTCGTAGCGTTTCCGGACGGTTTCCAAAAGCATTTTCATCTTTTTGGAATTCAGAAGCTCGGCCGGATTGGGCGGATGCGGGCCGCTGGGAAGAAGCGAGAAATGAGCGACCGGGGTTTTCTGGACCGCCTCATCCAGTTCGATCCGGCCGGTCAGGACATCGCTCAGGCCGACGGTGTTATGGACCTGGAAAATCTTGTGCAGCCGGGGCTTGCGCAGGTCGGCATCGATGGCCAGAACCTTCTCCCCCATCTGGGCGAACGAGATGGCGATGTTGGAGATGGTCGCGGATTTGCCTTCCTGAGGCTGGGTGCTGGTGAAGGCGATGATTTTCTGGTCGCTGTCGACGCGGGAAAACAGGATCGAGGTCCGAACGTTCCGGTAGTCCTCGGCGATCGAAATCTTCGGAAAGAGGTGATTGATCAGCTCGATCTCGGCGACTTTGGCCGCTTCCTTGCCCTGGGCGGCCGAATCTCCGTAGGGCGAGGCGTACACGCCTTTCCCCGAGGCCCCGTTGGGGGAAAAATGAGGAATCAGGCCGAGCGACGGGAGTCCCGTTAATTTATCGAGGTCTTCGGGATTCTTGACGGTATTGTCGAGGAAGTGGGCTCCGAAAGCCAGCCCGACCCCGAGCATGAGTCCGAGGAGAAAAGCGACGGCGAGGTTGCGCTTGATATTGGGAGAAAAGGGACGTTCCGGCACGAGGGCCTCGTCGACGATCTTGATGTTGCTTGTTTTCAAGCCGGAGAGCATCGTCGAAACCTGGGTGGTCTTTTGCTGGGCGACGAGAGTGGAAATCAGCTCCCGGGTGGTTTTGGCGTCCGAATCCAGGCCGGCATAATAGAGGGCGTCATTGTTCTGCTGGGTGACTTCGGTCCGCTTGTCCTCGAGCATCTGTTTCAAACGGTTTTCGTTCCCCAGGGCCTGGGAATACTCCGAGGACGCCAGTTCCACGGCCTTCTGGATCTCGGTCTTGAGCTGGTTTTCGAGCGTCTCGATCTTGATTCGGAGCTGGATCATCTCCGGATGGTTGGGCGTATACGTGGTCTTGATCTTTTCATCATATTCGCCCTTGGCCTGGAGGTAGTTGGTCCGAAGGCTCTGGATCGTCGGATCGCTGACGTTTTGCGGCAAGGCGTCGAGCCGAAGCCGCTGGAGCTCCTGGTATTTGGCCTGGGCGGCGATCCGGGCGACCTGGGCGTTGGAATATGCGGTCGCGGCCGAGTCGTACTGGGAGGCCGTCGTCTTGTCCTTGTCCGAAAGAGGCAGGATCTTTTTTTCCTCGGAGTACCGCTGCTGCCGGCGCTCCATTCCGTCAAGATCGGCCCGGAGCTTGGCGATTTGTTCCGTCAGAAAGTCGGAGGTCTGCTGGGTCGCCTCCGACCGCATTTCGATGGTGTAGTTGATATATTCCTGAGCCAGGGTATTGACGACATCCGCCGAAAAACGCGGAAAGGGCGAGACATAGCGGACATCGACAAGACGCGTTTCCGGGACGGGGTCGACCGACATGTTTTCCAGAAGGATGTTGGCATAGAGCGTCTCGACGGCGGTATCCGCGGGAGCCTCGGCTTCCGTCTCGACCGGGCTTTTTTCGGATTTGAGCCATCGGAACGTGACCAGGTACTTGAGCATGGCCGGGAGCGACCGTTTCTTGCCCAGCTCGGATTGAAATTCCGTCCGGGCCCCGAGGTTCATCTTTTGAACGACCCGCTCGGCCAGCCGGCGGCTCTGGATGATCCGGAGCTGGGTGTTGAAGTAGGTGCCGAGGAAGTCGTTGTTTCCCGAGGCTGGGGTATTCAGAAAATCCTGGAGGTTGTACCGGGTCGAGCCCTGGTCTTCGATCAGGATCTGGGCGGTGGCTTCGTAGCGCGGCGTCTGGGTAAAGGAAAGCAGGGCGACCAGGACGAGACAGAGGCCCAGGGTGGCCAGGACGATCGTCCGCCGCTTCCAGACGATGGTCCACATCTCGAGGAGGTCGACGTCTTTGCGGCTCGTTTGTCGGGCGGCGGTCATGTTCGTTCCTTCTCCCAAATTCCGGGCGAGGTTCCGTCCGGACAGGGCCAGCATAGGCCCGGCTTTTCCGGAGGGCAATCGTCGGGGGGGATGAACCTCCCGGTGATTTTTGTTCCCTCCCCCTCCCCCTTGAGGGTGAGGGGCGGCGGGAACGGGAGCAGCCTTTTCAGCCCCGTCGGCTCATCGGGATGATTCCCGGCGGGTCAGAAGATCGTTTCGGGGGTAAAGACGGTGTCTCCCTCTTTCAGCTGGAAATCCGGATCTTTATTGCTTTGGATGCGGGCGACATTGATCTCGAACGTTTTTTCCTTGCCGTCG
>CAYPKX010000058.1:0-5170 GCA_964411395.1 uncultured Eubacteriales bacterium
GTAATTGAAGGCGGACAAAGGCGCTTTGGCCGCTCAGAAGCGCGCCCTCGCCGGTGGCCGAGAGGGCGGAGGTGACGCCTTCGGAGCACGCGGCCGGGAAGTCTTCATTTTCCCAGTCGATGGCGTCGATGACGCGCAATTGCGGGAGAACGGCCTTGGCCGACTCGTCATAGTCGCCGCCGCCGGCTTCCGGCCGTTCCATCCCCAGGTGAGTGAAAGCGTCGATCAAGCCGGGGGTGATGACCGCCCCGGCGGCCTCGATGACCTCGGCGCCGGGCGGAACAGCCACGTCCCGGCCGACGGCCTCGAGGCGTCCGCCGCGGATGAGCAGGACGCCGTTTTCGATCACGCCGCCGCTGACGGTGATGATCCGGCCGCCGCGGACGGCCAGAAGCGGATCGGCCTCCCCTCCGCCGGCCGGGCGAACGAACAGAAAGGCCAGGACCGCCGCCGCCCAAAGAACGGTATTTCTCTTTTTCATGGCCGCGTCCTCCCGGGGATCACCGCCGGTCCGGCTGAGCGCGGGCCTCCAGCCGGCCGTCGATGAAAACCGCCTCCGGGATGGCGCCGGTCAGGAACGGATGACCGCGCAGAATGACGATGTCGGCATCCTTCCCGGCCTCCAGGCTTCCGACCCGCTTGGCGAGGCCGGCGATGCGCGCCGGCTCGATGGTCACGGCCTTGAGCGCCTCCTCCTCGGTCAGGCCGCCGCGGTAGGCGAACGCGGCCAGCGTCAACGGTTCGCCGCCGGGCTGCCCGGCCGCGGGCGTCCGCCATGAACCCTCGTCCGGACGGAAGGCCACGGTCACGCCGGCCCGGATGAGGATGACGGCGTTGTCTTCGTTGAATCCCCGGTCCTCCACCTGGCCCAAGCCTCGGAACAGTCCCTCCAGAACGACAGGAATGCCGCGCTTCCGGATCTCGTCGACCACTTTGTAGGCGTCGGTGGCCCCGTCGAGGATGATCTTCAACTGAAATTCATCGGCCAGGCGCAGAGCCGCCAGGATGTCGTCGCGGCGCTCGGCGTGGATCATGACCGGCATCTCTCCGCGCAGCACCGGCTGCAGGGCGTCCAGGGCCAGGTCCGCGGCCGGAGTTTCATTCTTTTTATCCCGGGCGGCCCGGTCCCGCTTTTCGCCGTATTCCCTCGCCTTGACCAGCGTCTCGCGCAACAGGGCCATGATCCCCATGCGGGTCGTGGGCATCTCCCCCTCCCGCCGGGCGTTCGCCCCGAGGCCGAACATCATGACCGCCCGATCCTTGATGATCATCCGGTCGACGACCGCTCCACAGCTCTTGATCGCCGTCCCCTGCCCGCCGATGACGTTGAGGTTGCCGGGGGTCACGAGCAGCGAAGTGATGCCGTCCCCGCGGAGGAACGAGAAAAGCGGGGCCTGCGGCTCGATGGAATTTTTCACCTCCAGCTCGGGCACGACCGGCTGGGATGTTTCATTGACATAGCTCTGACGTTTCCAGTTGTCGGAGATTCCG
The DNA here is from genome assembly GCA_964411395.1 of uncultured Eubacteriales bacterium. Lineage (GTDB taxonomy): Bacteria > Acidobacteriota > Aminicenantia > Aminicenantales > UBA4085 > JAAZPG01. The sequence goes on from CAYPKX010000058.1 coordinate 1,492, forward strand.
GCGTGGGACCGCGGCGAGACCAGGCCGGGCATGACCACCCGGTCGCCGGCCTCGATCACCGGCCAGCCCTCCGGGACGGCGACGTCGCGGCCGATCTTTTCGATCCGCCCGTCTTTCACCAGGATGACGGCGTCGCGCAGCGGCTCCCCGGCCAGGGTGAAGACCGTTCCGGCCCGGATGGCGAACGCCCCGGCCGCGCCGAGGTTCTCCGGCAGATCCAGGGGACGGGCGGCCAGGGGGGCCGCGGTCAATCCGGCCAGGGGTTTCAGGCTTTCGTTCCGGTATTCAACACGGCCGTCGATGATCACCTGGGTGATGCGGGTGGTCAAGGCCAGCGGCTCGCCGTCGTAGAGCACAAGGTCGGCGTCCTTGCCGGGCTCGAGGCTGCCGATCCGCCCGTCCAGTCCGGCGGCCCGGGCGCCGTTCAGGGTGATCGCTTTCAGCGCATCCGCTTCCTTCATGCCGCGGCGGACGCACAGGACGGCCAGTTGGAGAAGATTCTGCTGGCCGCCGCCCAAGGCGTCGGTTTGGAGAGAGACGTCCAGCCCGGCCTCGGCCAGGATAGCCGCCGTGTTATGGAAGACATGGGGATTGTCAAAATACCCAAAGAGCATCGGCGGGCCGACGTTGAAGGCGACATCCTTGTATTCCTTGAGTTCGTCCACCACAAGATAGACCCAATAGCAATGGGCCAGGGTCAGCCTCAGGTTGAATTCCCGGGCCAGGCGGATGCAGCTCATGGCCTCCGCGGCCGTGGCGCAGTGCATGTGGACGGGGATTTCCCGCCGGAGGGCTTTCAACACCGCCTCCTTGCCGAGCTCCCGCTTCGGAGCCGCGGCCGCCTTTCCCGCCTTCTTCTCCTTCTCGAACTTCTTCCAGGCGGCCTCGTATTCCCGCGCCTCGACGAACGCCTTGCGGGCTAAATGGTAAACGGCCATCAGCGTGGCGGGCATCTGTTTGCGCGGCCCGTAGACGCCGATGGGATTCCCTTCGATGGCCATTTTCAGGCAGTTGTCTTCCTGGAGGACCATGCGATCGGGCCGGTCGTCTTTCAGCTTCACCGAAACGCCGGTCCCGCCGATGACGTTGCCGCTTCCCGGGAGAGCCACGATCGTCGTCACCCCTCCGGCCCGGGCCACGGGAATGGCCGGATCCTCGAAGTTGAACGAATCCAGGGCCCGCACCTGCGGGGTGAGGGGATTGGTCATTTCATTTCCGTCACTGTTCTCTTCCACCGAGGGCACGGAATAGACGCCGACGTGGGAATGAATATCCACCAGCCCCGGGGTGACCGCCCAGGCCTGGACGACGGGCGTTCCCGGAGGCGGGACGATCTCCGTTCCGACGGCGGCGATCTTTCCGTCCCGGATGAGGACGGCCCCGTTTTCCACGACGGCTCCGCTGATCGTATAAATTTTCTTTGCCCGGATCATCAGGGTTTCCCCCGACGCTTGAACCGCGAAAAAAACAAGGGCACCGGCCAGTAACAATCCGACGGTCGATTTACGCACGGACATCTCCTTTCTCAAGGTTTTCATTATTCAAATCGGACACCCCGTCGCGAGATATCCTAGATATGATATTTTAGCACGGGTTCTCTTGTTTCCGAACCGGACATGGTTTCGATTCTTCAGTCTCGTCAGCATTACGCCGGCGACAGGGCGCCTCCGGTCGTTCCGCGGAGCGGAGAACATCACCGATCGGACAGGCCCCCGCGGGAAAAGGGAAACGATCAACCGGGCCGGCCGCCGGATGTTATCTAGCGCCTCAACCCGGATGCGCGCGGCGAGTCGCGCCGACCCGGGTTGGAACTCCAGGAGCAAAAGCATCGACGGCCTTTGTCGTATCAGCGGTCCGCGGCCTCCATCACCTCGCCGGGCGCGAAGTCGGGGAGCCTCGGTCGTTTATCCCTCGCAGGAAGAGGACCGAGAAGATCAGCCCGACGCCGGAGAGGGCCAGCATGATCGGAACCGCGCCGGCCGACGCCGAGGGGTCGTGGAGACGCCCGAAAGCCTGATCGACGGCGATGCCGGCGGTCTCGATCGTCAACATGATCACCATCATTCCGGAGATCGGATAACCCCACGCGCGCCGGCGCCAGAGCCAAGCGGCGCCGACCGCCAGCATCGGGAAGGTGAAAGCGAAGTCCAATACGTAGATCGCATTCTGGGCAAGCCCGGCGCCCTCGAAACTCGCCGGCATGGTGTTGTGGATCATCGCCGGAACGATGTCCTGGAGCCAAACGAAGCCGAAGACGATCAGGCAAATCATCATATAGACCGCGATCGTCCGCCCGGGGACGCCTGAACCGGCCGCCTGGACCGCGGCGAGATCGAAGCTCGCCAGGAGAGTCAGCAGCGCCCAAAAGGACAGGCCGAGCAAGGCGGCGAAAAGAAGGAAAAACGAGTTGAAATGCACCATGAAGCAGAACAGCACGGCATTGTAGGCGATGTAGGCGAGGGATCCCAGCCAGACAAAGCGGGCGCGCAGCGAGCCGCGGGCCGTCAGGATCATCGAGACGATGAGAACTGGACCCGCGAGGACCAGCATGGACAGGGCCGTCCCCCTCATGTTCCCAATGATGAAGGGCGCGTCCCGGCGGAAGACACCCCAGAAATAAAACGACGCCGACGAGGCGATGACGGCCGCGGCCGCTAAGACGGCGGACACGCGGTAGGGAGTCCGCGGATGGATTCCGAGATCGATCCGGTCGGCCATGTCAGATCCTTAATCCCGTTTTCGACGATCGCATGGACGCCTCCCTCCTCAGCTCGACGTCGGGGACGAGAACGGCTCAGGCTCCTCTTCGGCCGCGGATGATCTCGAGATCTTACGAATCGCGCAAGTCATGGAGCTAAGCGGCGGGCGTCGATTGTTTTGTCGATTCGATCTTTGAATGGACAATCCGGCCTCGCGGGAGCGACGATTTCAAACCCATTATCATATGGATTTTTCCCGCGGTGTCCAGGAGCGTGATCATGGGCAAGCAGACCGGATTCCGGATCTTGGATGATGCGGCCGCGTTCTTCCAGCGGCAAAAAAAAAGCCCGCCCCGCTTTGCGGCGGGGCGGGCGCGAATGGCTTGCCCGGGCCTACGCCTTGGCCGGCTTCTTGCCCTTCTCCTTGTCCTTTTTCTTCTTTTCCTTGGCCTTGAATTCTGAGCCGACCAGCTCGATCACGGCCATCTCCGCCCCGTCGCCCTTGCGCGGGCTGAGCTTGACGATCCGGGTGTAGCCCCCGGCCCGCTCGGAAAACCGCGGGGCGACCGTCTCAAACAGGCGGGTCACGGCGTCTTCCTTCATCAGGACGGCCAGCGCCCGGCGCCGGGCGGCCAGCGTGCCGGTCTTGCCCATGGTGATCAGCTTCTCGACGAAGGGCCGGAGCTCCTTGGCCTTGGCGACCGTCGTCCGGACGCGTTCCTTCTCGATCAGCGAGGTGGCCAGATTCCGCAGGAGCATCTCCCGATGGGCCGTGGTCCGGCCCAGCTTTCTTCCGCTCAAACGATGCCTCATTCCTCCGTCTCCTTCGCTTTGTCCTTCGTCTCGCCCTTGATCCGTTCCAGCAGCTTGGGATTCAGGTCGAGGTTCAAGCCGAGCCCGAGGGTGACCAGGGTCTCCTTGATCTCCCCCAAGGATTTTCGGCCGAAGTTCTTCGTCTTCAGCAGCTCCTCCTCGCTCTT
>CAYPKX010000058.1:5180-18765 GCA_964411395.1 uncultured Eubacteriales bacterium
CTCGTAAATCTTTTCGATGCCCGCCGAGCGGAGACAGTTATTGGACCGGACGGAAAGCTCGAGATGCTCGATGGGCTTGGCCAGGAGCTCGGTCTGGCCGGCGTAGGGGATCTCCCGCTTGGCCGTCACGGGCTCGCTGTCGGCCCGCTCGTCGACGACATTGAGGAAGATGATCAGGTGATCCCGCATGATCTTGGCCGCCTGGGCCAGAGCTTCGACCGGCGCGACCGCGCCCGTCGTCCAGATTTCCAGGGTCAGCTTCTCGTAATCGATCCGCTTGCCCACGCGGGCCGGTTCGACCCGGTAGTTGACCTTGAGGATGGGCGAATGGGACGAGTCGAGGGGGATGGTGTCGATGCTCCGCGTCTCGTCGAAATTCTGGTCGGCGGTGATGAACCCCCGGTTGTTCTCAACGATGAGCTCGGCGTCCAACAGGCCGTCCTTGTCGAGCGAGGCGATGGCGACGGTCTTGTCGAGGACCTCGACGTCGCCGTCGCCGGTCAGGTCGGCCGCCGTGGCCGTGACCGGCCCTTCCTTGCGGAGGGTCAGGACGCTCGGCCCTTCCCCCTTCAGCTTCAGGGGGATGGATTTCAAATTGAGGATGATGTCGGTGACGTCCTCAACCACCCCGGGGATGGTCGAAAACTCATGGAGCACGCCCTGGATCCGGACGGCGGTGATGGCCGCGCCCTTGATCGAGGACAGCAGAATCCGCCGCAAGGCGTTGCCCACGGTCGTCCCGTACCCGCGCTCGAACGGCTGGGCCGTGAACCGGCCGTACGTCGACGTCAAGGTCTCATAATCGCATTCCAATAGCTTCGGCCGCTGAAAACCAAATTCGGTCATGGGTCCTCCTTCCGGAAACCGTTATCGAGCCGGGCCCTACTTCGAGTAGAGCTCGACGACCATGTGCTCCTCGACCGGGAGGGTCACGTCGGCGCGCGTCGGTAGGGCCATGACGCGGGCGGTGAGGTTTTCCCGGTTGACCTGGATCCAGCCGGGGACGGTCTTGCCGGCGTACGCTTCGGCCACGGCCTTCAGGTCCTCGGATTTCACCGATTGGGGCCGGAAGCCGATTTCATCGTTGGCCTTGACCATGAACGAGGGAATGGCGACCCGGCCGCTGTTGACTAGGACGTGCCCGTGGGTCACCAGCTGGCGGGCGTGAGCCCGGGAATGGGCGTAGCCGGCGATGTACAGAAGGTTGTCCAAGCGCCGCTCGAGCATCTGGAGGAGGATCTCGCCGGTGATGCCCTTGGTCCGTTCGGCCCGCTCGAAGAACAGGCGGAACTGCTTTTCGGACATCCCGTAGAACCGTTTCATCTTCTGCTTCTCGCGGAGCTGGAGGCCGTAGCCGAGGATGCGCCGGCGGCTTCGGCCGTGCTGGCCGGGGGCGTAGGCCCGGCGCTCGACCGGGCACTTATCGGTCAGGCACTTGTGCCCCTTGAGAAAGAGCTTGGTTTTTTCGACCCGGCAAAGCCGGCACAAGGGTTCGCGATATCGGGACATGAAGACTCTCCTTAGACTCTGCGGCGGCGGCGGACGCGGCAGCCGTTATGGGGGATCGGGGTGACGTCCTTGATCGAACGGATTTCCACCCCGCCGCTTTGCAGGGACCGGATGGCCGACTCGCGGCCGGCCCCCGGGCCGCTGACCCGGACGTCCAGGTAACGGACGCCGAATTCCCGGGCTTTCGTCGCGGCTTCCTTGCCGGCGAGCTGGGCCGCGAACGGCGTTCCTTTCCGGGCGCCCTTGAAGCCCACAGTCCCGGAGCTCGTCCAACACACCGCGTTGCCCGCGTGATCGGAGATCGTGATGATCGTGTTGTTGAACGTGGACTGGATGTGGGCCGTTCCGTAGCCGATGTCCTTGCGGACTTTTTTCTTGGTCCGTGTCTTCGCTTTCGTGGCCATGCGCTGCTTCCTTCCTTATGATTTGGCGGCCGGCTTCAATTTCTTGATCGTGTGGCCGCGAGGCCCCTTCCGGGTCCGGGCGTTCGTTTTCGTCCGCTGGCCGCGGACCGGGAGTTTCCTTTTATGCCGCTGGCCCCGGTAGCACCCGATATCGATCAGGCGCTTGATCGAAAGGCTGATGTCCTTGCGGAGGTCGCCCTCGATCTTCTCCCTCTTTTCGATGATCTGGCGGATCTTGTTGACTTCCTCCTCGCTCAGGGCCTTGACCTTCTTGTTCTTGTCGATCTTGGCCTCTTCCAGGAGCTTGACGGACTTGGACCGGCCGATCCCGAAGATATAGGTCAGTCCGATCTCGATGCGTTTGTCCGGCGGAAGCGTGATGCCTGCGATACGTGCCATGGGTGCCTGTCCTTATCCTTGACGTTGTTTGTGCCGGGGATTCGTGCAGATGATCCGGACCAATCCCTTGCGCCGGATGACCTTGCAGTTGCGGCAGATTTTTTTTACGGAGGCTCTGACTTTCATGTCGTGTCCCCTTGTCCTTTATTTAAAGCGATAGGTGATCCGTCCCTTGGTCAGGTCATAGGGCGAAATTTCGACCAGGACCCGGTCCCCGGGAAGGATCCGGATAAAATGCTTTCTCATCTTGCCGGAGATGTGGGCCAGGATGACGTGCTTATTCTGCAGCTCCACCCGGAACATGGCGTTGGGCAGCGTCTCATGGACCACGCCTTCGGCTTCGAAGACGTCCTCTTTAGGCATGCGGCAGCTCCTTGCCGGCCGGTTCTCCGGCCGTCGTCTGGACCCGGCTCAGGACTTCGACGCCCCGTTCGGTCAGGGCGACGGTTTCTTCGAAATGGGCGGCCAGGCTGCGGTCCCGGGTGACGGCCGTCCAGCCGTCGCTCAGGATGTCCACTTCCCACCGCCCGGCGGCAATCATCGGCTCGATGGCCAAAACCAGGCCTTTACGGATCCGCGGGCCGCGGCCGGGGAATCCAAAATTCGGGAGCTGCGGGTCCTCGTGCAGATCCTGGCCGATGCCGTGGCCGACAAACGAGCGGATGACCGAATATCCGGCGTTTTCGACGACGGTCTGAACAGCGTGGGAGATATCCGAGAGATGGTTTCCTTCGACGAACCGAAGGAGGCCGCTCTCGAACGATTCCTCCGCGACCCGGACCAGCCGGAGGGCTTCCGGCGCAACCCGGCCGACCGGATACGTCCGGGCGGCATCGCCGTAATAGCCGTCATAAAGGACGCCGAAATCAAGGCTGACCAGGTCCCCTTCCTTGAGCTTCCGGGACGACGGGGAGCCGTGAATGACCTCTTCATTGATCGAAACACAGATCGCGCCGGGAAATCCCCGATAGCCCTTGAAAGCGGGCACGGCGCCAAGCTCCCGGGCGCGGCGCTCGGCCTGGGCGTCGAGGTCGGCCGTCCGGAGGCCCGGCTGGATCAGAGCGCCGAGCTCGGCCAAAATCCTCCCGGTGATCTGGGCGGAGGCCCTCATCCGGGCGATTTCGGCTTCGGTCTTGTAAACAATCACAGCGGGCGTCCTTCCTCGGCCAGCAGCGCGGCGATCCGAGTGAACACTTCCTCGGCGTAACCTTCGCCGTCCACGGCCCGGTATGTTCCCCGGGCCCGGTAGTAATCCTCCAGGGGAGACGTGGCCGCGCGGTAGACACGGAGCCGTTCCCGAACGGTGGCCGGGGCATCGTCGGGTCTTTGCGTCAATTCTCCGCCGCAGACATCGCAGACGCCGGCGGACTTGGGCGGTTTGCGGGTTGCGTGGAACACGGCCCCGCAGGCCGAACAGACGCGCCGGCCGCTGAGCCGTTCAACGACGGACTCCTCGCCCACCACCAGGTCGATCACCAGCTCCGGCCGGACCGGATCGATCGCTTCGATCGACCGGGCCTGGGCCGCCGTCCGCGGATATCCGTCCAAAATATAGCCGCCGAGACAATCCGGAGCCGCGATCCGTTCGCGGACCAGCTCGGTGACGATCGCATCGTCGACCAGCTCTCCGGCCTTCATGATCGCCTCGGCTTTTCGGCCCGTCGGGGTGCCCTCCCGGACGGCCTTCCGGAGAAGGTCGCCGGTGGATACGCGGGGAAATCCGGCCGCCCGGGAGATCATCTCTCCGAGCGTTCCTTTCCCGCTGCCCGGCGCGCCGAGGAGGATCAATCTCATCCGCGTCTCCCGTGAACCCGGCCGTGGCGCATGAAACCGTCATAGTGGCGCATCACGAGCTGAGACTCGATCTGCTGGAGCGTATCCATGGCCACGCCGACGACGATCAGGATGGAGGTGCCGCCGAACATGAACTGGACGTTCAGGCCCTGGGTGAACCATTGGGGCATCACCCGGTCCAGCCACTCCCCGATAAAGGGAAGGTACTGGACTTTGAAGCCGTTCGTCAGAAAATCCGGGAGGATGGCGATCATGGCCAGGTAAATCGCCCCGACCAGGGTGATCCGGGAGAGGATCTCGTCGATGAAGTCCGACGTATTCTTGCCGGGACGGATGCCCGGGATGAATCCGCCGTATTTGCGGAGGTTGTCGGCGACGTCGGTGGGATTGAAGATGATCGAAACATAGAAGTAGGTGAAAAAGATGATCGCCGCAATGTAGCCGAGGTGGTACAGCGGCATCCCGATGTTGAACCACCGGGAGAACGTCTGGAAAGCCGGTATCTTGACCATGGCGGCGATGGTGGCCGGGATGGTGATGATCGAAGCGGCGAAGATGATCGGAATGACGCCGCCGGTGTTGACCCGCAGCGGCAAGTGGGTGCTCTGGCCGCCGAAAACCTTTCGGCCGACGACCCGCTTGGCATAGGACACCGGAATGCGGCGCTGGCCGCGTTCGACATAGACGATAAAGGCGATGACGGCGACCATCATCGCGCCCATGAGAATGATCTTGATCGGATTCCAGTCGCCGGTTTTAAGGCCGGTCACGACGTTCATCAAACCGGCCGGGAACCGGGCGACGATGCCGGCGAAGATGATCAGGGAGATGCCGTTGCCGATCCCCCGCTCGGAGATCTGCTCGCCGAGCCACATAACGAAGACCGTCCCCGTGGTCAGAGTCAGGACGGTCAAAAGGATGAAGCCGATGCCCGGATTGGGAACGATCGGCGCCCCGGTCGGGCTGGTCAGCCCCTGGAGGAAGATGGCGATACCCCAGGCCTGGATGACGCAGATGAGGATCGTGCCGTACCGCGTGTACTGGGTGATCTTCTTCCGGCCCAACTCGCCTTCCTTCGACAGCCGTTCGAGGTACGGCCAGACGACGGTCAGCAGCTGGAGGATGATCGAAGAGCTGATGTAGGGCATGATGCCCAGGGCGAAGATCGTCATCCGGGACATGTACTGCCCGGAAAACAGATCGATGAACCCGAGAATCGTGTTCTTCTGGGCCTGCCAGAATTCAGCCAGGGCGGAGGCGCTGATGCCCGGGTTCGGGATCTGGCCGCCGATCCGGTAAATGGCCAGCAGGAGCAGGGTGAAAAAGACCCGCTTCCGGAGGTCCGGAATGCTGAAAATATTACGAATGCTGTCGAGCATGACGGTCACTCGATAATGACGGCTTTGCCCCCGGCCGCCTCGATTTTCTTCACCGCCGAAGCGGAGAACTGGTGGGCCCGAACCGTTTTCGCCCCGGCGATATCGCCGCGGCCGAGAACTTTAACTCGGGCGGAAGCCGGTTTCAGAAATCCGGCGGCGGCCATGTCGGCCGGGCCGATTTCAGCCCCAGCGATCTTGGCCAGACTGTCCAGGTTGATGACCGCGGCTTCCTTGCGGAAGATGTTGGTGAATCCGCGCTTCGGAACCCGGCGGACAAGGGGCATCTGGCCGCCTTCGAATCCGCGCATGGACTTGTAACCGGCGCCTTGGAGCTGGCCTTTGCTTCCCCGGCCGGACGTTTTGCCCCGGCCCGAGCCGGGCCCGCGCCCGACCCGCCGGTCGTCTTTCCGGGCGCCTTTGGCGGGATGGAGTTGACTGAGGTTCATTCGGCGTCCTCCACTTTCAGGACATGGGTGATCTTCCGGATCATGCCGCGGATGGACGGCGTGTCCTCGCGGACGACCGACGAGCCCGGCTTGCCCAGACCAAGGCCCCGGGCGACGAGCCGCTGGCTCTCCGGATAACCGATGAGACTGCGGATGAGGGTGACTTTAATTTTTTTGGGAGCAGGGTTCATTTTTCAACCGCTCCTTTCGCTTTGCCCCGGTCTTTGATGATCTGATCGGGGTTCTTGAGCTTCGTCAGGGCGTCGATGGTGGCGTGAGCGACGGAGATCGGATTGGAACTCCGGATGGACTTGGTCAGGATGTCCTTGACTCCCGCCAGCTCGAGGATGATACGGACCGCGCCGCCGGCGATGACGCCCGTCCCCTTGGAGGCGGGGCGGAGGATGACGACGCCGGCATCGGCTGCGCCCCGGATCATATGGGGGATGGTCGTGTCGGCCAGCTGGATCTTGATGATGTGCTTTTTGGCGTGTTCGACGGCCTTGGCGATGGCCGAGGGGACCTCGCGGGCTTTGCCCTTGCCGATGCCGATCTGGCCGCGCTCATCACCGACGGCCACCAGGGCCGCGAAGCTGAGGTTTTTGCCGCCCTTGACGACTTTCGTCACCCGGCGGATGGTGATGACCTGATCCTTGAGTTCCGTTCCGTCGTCCAAGCGGGGCCGGGGAGGCCGGTTGCCTTGACCGCGATTCGATTCTGATTGCACCTGGATTTCTCCTTCCCGTCCGCGTTAAAAAACCAGCCCGCCCTTGCGCATGGCTTCGGCGACGGCTTTGACCCGGCCGTGGTAGGGATACACGCCGCGGTCGAAGACGATCTTCTCGATGTTCCGGTCCTTGAGCCGCCGGGCGAGGACTTCGCCCAGCTTCTCGCAGCCGGCCAGGTTCTTGGTGTTCTTGAGGCTTTCCCGGAAGTCCTTCTCCAGGGTGGAAGCCGAGGCGACCACGGAACCAGTGTCGTCGTTGACCGCCTGGGTGTAGATGTACCGGTTGCTCTTGAAGATGAACACCCGGGGCCGGTCAGCCGTTCCCCGGATCTTGCGGCGAATTCTCTGCCGCAAGCGGTCGTCCCGTTCACTGCGGATTTTGATCTTGTCTTTAAGCACCGCTCACCCCCGCCTTCCGTTCTTTCTTGATGAGTTTTTCTCCGACATAGCGCACCCCTTTGAGCTTGTAAGGATCGGGTTTGCGGAACCGCTTGATGTCGTCCGCCACCTGCCCGACCCGCTGCCGGTCGATTCCCCGGACGGTGATGAGGGTGGGCTTTTCGCACACGATCTCGACGTCGGGAGGAACCGGATACAGCTTCGGTTTGGAGTACCCCACGCTCAGCTCGAGCTGGTTCTTGTCGATCCGGGCTTTGTACCCGACACCGACGATTTCCAGCTGCTTCTGGAACCCGGCCGAAACGCCGATGACGGCGTTATGGGCCAGGGCCCGGCAAAGCCCATGGTACATCTTCATCTGCTTGGTATCGTCGGACCGGGTGAGGGTGAGCTGGGTTCCTTCAAGGCTCGCCGTAATCCCCTCAAAAAGCGGGGACGTGAGCTTGCCTTTTTTCCCCTCGATTTCGATCCGGTCGGGATGAACCGCGGCTTTGACGCCCGCGGGCAAGACGATCGGCCGTTTGCCTATGCGTGACATGATGTCTTCCCTTCCTTCGGGTCTCTCACCAGACGGTGCAGAGCACTTCTCCGCCGAGGCCGAGCTCTTCGCACTTTGTCCCGGAGAGGAGCCCGCGGGAGGTGCTGATGATCGCCACTCCCAGCCCGTCGTAGACCTTCGGGACCGTGTCCCTGGTGCAGTAGACCCGGCAACCGGGTTTGGAGACGCGCCGGGCGCCGGCCAAAACGCTCTGGTTGCCTTCGGTGTATTTCAGCGTGACGGCCAGGACGCCCTGGGGACCGTCGTCGATGACTTTATAGTTGCGGATGAAACCCTCTTCTTTGAGGATCTTGGCGATCTCCGTTTTCAGGCGGGAGGCCGGGATCTGGACTTCCCGTTTCCGCATGAGAGCGGCGTTGCGCATCCGGGTGAGCATGTCGGCGATGGGGTCGGTGGCGCTCATGATGATGATCCTTTCCGGCCCTTACCAGGAGGCCTTGACGACGCCCGGTATCTCGCCCCTGTGGGCCAGGTCCCGGAAGCACAGCCGGCACATTTCGAACTTCCGGTAATACCCCCGGGAGCGTCCGCAAATCTTGCAGCGCCGCCGGGTCCGGATGGCGTACTTGGGGGTTCGAAGGAATTTTGCGTAAGCCGATGTCGTGGACATGCAATACCTCTTTCTCAGGCCGTCTCGCGGAAGGGCATTCCCAACTTGCGGAGGAGGGCCATGGCCTCGGCGTCGGTCCGGGCCGTGGTGACGATGGTGATGTTCATCCCCCGGGGCTTCTCCACCTTGGTGTAGTCGATCTCGGGGAACACGAGCTGGTCCCGCAGCCCCAGGGTATAATTGCCCCGGCCGTCGAAGGCCTTGGGCGAAACGCCCCGGAAGTCGCGGACACGCGGCAGGACGATGTTGACCAGGCGGTCATAGAACTCATACATCCGCTTTTGGCGGAGAGTGACGAAACAGGCGATCGGCAGTCCCTTGCGGAGCTTAAAGGCCGAAATCGACTTTTTAGCCCGGGAGATGACCGGAGCCTGTCCGGTGATCTGGGTCAGGTCGACCTTGGCCGCATCGAGGGCCTTGGCGTTTTGGATGGCTTCACCCACGCCGATGTTGATGACGATCTTGTCCAGCCGGGGGACGGCGTTGGGATTGGCGATTCCGAGCTCTTTTTCGAGCTCGGCAATGACTTCGTTTTTATAGCGTTCCTGAAGGCGGCTCATCGGATCCTCACTTTCCCTTCTCGAAGACCGTGCCGCACTTGGCGCAGGAGCGGGCCCGGCTGCCGTCCTCGAGCCGTTTGCTCCGGGCCCGAACGCCCTGGGCGCATTCGGCACAATAGAGCATCAGGCGGCTCATCGGCACTTTGGATTCCTTTTCCATGATTCCGCCCTGGACGTTCTTGGACCGATCGGGACGGATGAAGTGCTTGACCAGCCCGACGCCCTCGACGATCGCCCGGCCTTCGGCCGCGTCGACCGTCAGGACCTTGCCGGTCTTGCCCTTGTCCTTGCCCGTCCGGACGATGACCTGATCGTTTTTCCGGATGATCGGGGCGGCCATCAGATCACCTCCGGGGCCAGCGAGACGATCTTCATGAATTTTTTCTCCCGAAGCTCCCGGCCGACGGGGCCGAAAACGCGGGTTCCGACGGGCTCGCCCGCCTTGTCGATGATGACCGCGGCGTTGTCGTCGAACCGGATATAGGATCCGTCTTTACGGCGGATCTCCTTGCGGGCCCGGACGACGACCGCCCGGACCACTTTGCCTTTCTCGACCTTGCTTTCCGGATCAGCCGCCCGGACCGAGGCCGAGATGATGTCGCCGATGCTGCAGATGAGGCCGGTGCCGCCGCCCTGGGGCGTGATCGTCCGGATGCGGCGGGCGCCGGAGTTATCCGCGACCTTGAGGACCGTGTATTGCTGGATCATGACTGGGCCTCACCAAGGTCCTTCTCGACGCTCGGCGGAACGAGGCCGATGATCTCGACGACCCGCCAGCGCTTGTGGCGGCTGATGGGCCGGGTCTCGATGATGCGGACCACGTCGCCGACCTTGCACTTTCCCTGTTCGTCATGAACAAGGAAGGTGCGCCGGGTCCGGACGATTTTCTTGTACAGGGGGTGGCGGAACTGACGCTCGACCTGAACAGTCACGGTCTTGGTCATCTTGGTTCCGACAACCGTGCCGACTTTGGTCGTTTTCCGCGCGGGGGTGGTAGCGGTTTCATTCATGGCCGTATTCCTATTTCGCCTTCGGCGCCCGGTCCGCTTCGCCGCAGAGGGTTTCGATCCGGGCGATGTCCTTGCGGATGGTCCGCAGTTTCGCCGTCGTCTCGAGTTGGCCCAGAGCATGCTGGAACCGGAGCTTGAAGAGCTGGTCTTTGAGCTCGGCCTTCTTCAGGATGAGCTCGTCTTTGGACAATTCTCGGAGTTCACTGAGTTTCATCGGAGTTCCCTGTTCTCCCGGGCGATAAACCGGGTCTTCATCGGGAGCTTTTGGGCGGCCAGGCGCATCGCCTCGCGGGCGACGTCCTCGGGGACGCCTTCCAGCTCGTAGACGATCCGTCCGGGCTTGATCACGTCGACCCAGAATTCCGGGTCGCCCTTGCCCTTGCCCATACGGACTTCGGTCGGTTTCTTGGTGACCGGCTTCCAGGGGAAGGACCGGACCCAGAGCTTGCCCCGCCGCTTCATGAACCGGGTGATGGTGATTCGGCCGGCTTCCAGCTGGCGGGCGGTGAGCCAGCAGCATTCCAAAGCCTGGAGGCCGTACTGGCCGAACGAGAGCTCGGCTCCCCGCACGGCCGTCCCGGACATCCGGCCCCGGCTTTGCTTCCGAAATTTGACTTTCTTCGGCATCAACATGGTCAGATCTCCTCAACCTCGACCGTCTGCGACGTCATTTTGGATTTCTCGACGTCGCCGCGGTAGATCCAGACCTTGATCCCGATTTGGCCGTAGGTCGTGAAGGCCTCGGTGAAACCGTAGTCGATGTCGGCCTTGAGGGTTTGAAGCGGGAGCTGGCCGCGGAGGTACCACTCCGACCGGGCGATTTCGACGCCGCCCAGACGGCCCGCGCACATAACCTTGATCCCCTTGGCTCCCATCTTCAAGGCCAGCTCAACCGCCTTGCGCATGGCCCGGCGGTAGGCGATGCGTTTCTCCAACTGGACGGCGATCCCTTCGCCGACGAGCAGAGCGTTGAGCTCGGGTTTCTCGACTTCGCGGATGTCGACGTAGACTTCCCGCTTGACGATCCCTTCCAGGAAGTGCTTCAGGCTTTCGATTTCCTTGCCGCCCCGGCCGATGATGATTCCCGGCCGGGCGGTGTGGATGATGACCCGGATTTTCGGGCCGACCCGTTCGACGGCCACTTCGGCGATCCCGGCGTGGGCGTACTTTTTCTTGACTTCCCGCTTCATCTTGAGGTCTTCATGGATGAGGCGGGCGTATTCCGGTCCCTTGGCAAACCAGCGGGAACTCCACTGCTTGTTGAACCCGAGCCGGAAGCCGTGCGGATGCGTTTTCTGTCCCACGGGTTACCTCCCTGTCTTTTCTTCGAGGTAGACGTGCACGTGGCTCGTCTGTTTCTGAATCCGGTAGGCCCGGCCCTGAGGAGCCGGACGGATCCGCTTCCAGGCCGGCCCCTGATTGACGACGACTTTGCCGACGACCAGCCGGTCGACGTCGATCCCGGCATTCTTCTGCTGGGCGTTGGCGACGGCCGAACGAAGCGTCTTTTCCAGGATTTGAGCGGGCTTGGCCTTGGCGTTGAACCGGAGAATGGTCAGGGCTTCTCCGACCAGGCGCTTGCGGATGAGATCGGCCACCAGCCGCGCCTTCTGCGTCGAAAGCCGGACATGTCGGGTCGTAGCCGAGGCGATGTACTTGGGCGTATCCATTTTACTTCCCTACGGCGACCGCTTTGGCCGCCTTGGTCGTATGGCCTTTGAACGTCCGGGTGGGAGAAAATTCTCCCAGACGATGGCCGACCATGTTCTCGGTGACGAACACCGGGATGAATTTCCGGCCGTTGTGGACGGCGATGGTCATTCCCACCATCTCGGGGATGACGGTCGAGCGACGGGACCAGGTACGGATGACGGTCCGCTTCTGAGCCTGGCCGGCCTGGGCCTCGACCTTCTCCGCCAGGTGCGTGTCGATAAACGGTCCTTTGGCGAGCGAACGGCCCATGTTATTTGCTCCTTCTGCGGACGATGAAGACCTGGGTCCGCTTGTTCTGGCGGGTTTTGAAGCCCTTGGTCGGGATACCTGTCGGGCTGACCGGATGCCGGCCGCCCTTGGCCTTGCCCTCTCCACCCCCGTGGGGGTGATCGATCGGGTTCATGGCCGTACCCCGGACATGAGGCCGCCAGCCCATCCATCGGCTCCGCCCGGCCTTGCCGATGCTGACGTTCTGGTGGTCGAGATTGCCGATCTGACCGATGACGGCCCGGCAGTCGAGGTGGATTTTGCGGATTTCGGAGGACGGCAGCCGCACCTGGGCGAATGTCCCTTCCTTGGCCAGGATCTGGGCCCCGGAACCTGCCGTCCGGCACATCTGGCCGCCCCGGTCCTTGTGAATTTCGATATTATGGATGACGGTGCCCAGGGGAATGTTTTTCAACAGAGTCGCATTCCCGGGGAGGATGTCGACGACCTTGTCGGAGGAGACGATGGTCTGGCCGACTTTCATTTCCAAGGGGGTCAGGATGTAGCGGCGCTCGCCGTCCCGGTACTTGATCAGGGAGATGAACGCCGA
Organism: uncultured Eubacteriales bacterium; assembly: GCA_964411395.1. Classification (GTDB taxonomy): domain Bacteria; phylum Acidobacteriota; class Aminicenantia; order Aminicenantales; family UBA4085; genus JAAZPG01. The sequence continues at coordinate 17,507 of CAYPKX010000058.1, forward strand.
ACGATTGGGGTCATACTCCACCGTTTCGACAACTCCGGGGACATCGAGCTTGTCCCGCCGGAAATCGATGATCCGATACATCGTCTTGTTGCCGCCGCCCCGGTGGCGCATCGTCAACCGCCCCCGGCTATCGCGACCGCCGGACTTCGGCAGGATTTCCAAGAGGGGCTTGAACGGCCGGTCGCCGCTCAGCTCCTCATACGTCAGGCCGGTTTTATGCCGTTGCCCGGCCGTGATGGGTCGATACGATTTGATGCCCATGTCAGGCTCCCTCGAAGTATTGGATCATTTTTTCGCCCTCTTTGAGCCGGACGTAAGCTCTTTTCCAATCGGGCCGGTAACCGGAGTTCCGCCCGACCCGGCGCTCTTTGCCCGGCCGGATCTGGGTCCGCACATCGGCGACTTTCACCTTGAAGAGGTGCTCGACGGCCTTTTTGATCTCGGCCTTGTTGGCGTCACGAGCGACGGCAAAGCAGACCTCGCGGTTTTTATCCTTGAGGATCGTGCTTTTCTCGGTGATCACCGGACGGAGGATGATCTGGGTGGGATCCTTGCTCACTGGAGTCTCTCCATTAAGGCGGTGAAGGCGTCCCGGCCGGCGACGAACCATTCGTGGCCGACGACATCGTGGCTGTTGACCCGGGACGGGTCGACCGGCTTGACTTTGGGAATGTTCCGCAGGGCGATGAACAGGTTGGCGTTGGTTCCCAGGTCGACGACCAGGGCCGACGTCACCTTCAGCGCCCGGAGCAGCGCGGCCGCATCCTTGGTCTTGGGAGCGGCCAGGGACAGATTATCGAGAATGAGGACTTTGCCCTCGGCCTGCTTGGCCGCAAGAGCCGCACGCAGGGCGTTGCGCTTGATTTCCTTGGGCAGGTTGTAAGAGAAATCCCTGGGCTGGGGACCGAAGGTCGTCCCGCCTTTCCGCCAGAGCGGATTGCGGGTCGCGCCGGCCCGGGCCCGGCCCGTGCCTTTCTGCTTCCAGGGCTTGCGGTTGCTGCCGCTGACCATGGCCCGGGTCTTCGTGGCGACCGTGCCCCGGCGCCGGTTGGCCAGGGTGTTGACCGTGGCTTCATAAACGAGGTGGGTCTTGACCGGGTAGCCGAAGACGCTCTCGGGCAGGTCGATTTCGGCCTTGACCGCGCCTTTTTGATCGATGACTTTAGCTTTCTGCATGGCGAGCCTTTACACTTTCCGGATCAGGACATACCCGCCGTTGGGGCCGGGAACGGCGCCCTTGACGACGAGGATGTTATTGG